>DASYRF010000432.1:0-5823 GCA_036004705.1 Myxococcota bacterium | reverse complement strand
CTCATGCAAGCGAAACGCGCGCCGATACGTACTATAGAGGAGGCGCGGCGACGAATTCGGCACGCGGCGCCTCGGCGCGGGACTTGCTTGACAGTTCAGCGCCGTCGGTTAAAGCTACAGGCAGGAGGACAGTCAGATGCTCCCTCCTTGGGTCATCGACGAGATCCGGCGCGACGAACAGCGGCGGCGCCAGAAGCACGAGAATGGCCGCCGGCTGCCGCCCCCGGAGCCCCCGCGTCACGCGCCCCGTCGCGCGCCCGTCGAGACCGAGGACGGGGAGCGCGACTCGAACCGCGTCCCTGTCGTCGTCGATATCTACGGGGATGACAACCCGGACGCCCCTGGCGTGGGCGACGTCGTCATTCGCTAATCCCGGCGGCTGCTCCCGCCGCCGCAGCGGGACCCGATGATACCTCTGCGAGACAACATCCGCGCGGCGTCGCGGCCCGTGGTGACGTACGCGCTCATCGGCCTGAACCTGGCGGTCTTCGCCTACGAGTTCCTGCTCGGGCCGGCCGGCGCCGACTTCCTGTACACATTCGGGCTCGTGCCGGCGCGCCTGCTGCGCGGCGAGCTGGGCGATCCGGTCACATGGCTGCCGGTGCTGACCAGCATGTTCCTGCACGCAGGCCTGCTTCACGTGGCGGGCAACATGCTGTTTCTCTGGGTCTTCGGCGACAACGTCGAGGACCGCATGGGAAAGCCCGTGTACCTGGCGTTCTACCTGATAGCGGGCCTGGTGGCGGCGGCCGCGCAGGTGGCGCTGGCGCCCGGATCGCGCATTCCCATCGTCGGGGCGAGCGGCGCGGTGGCAGGGGTGCTGGGGGCCTACATCGTCCTTTATCCGCGGGCGCGCGTGCTGACGCTGGTGCCTATTTTCGTCTTCATCCAGTTCATGGAGCTGCCGGCGTTCGTGGTGCTGGGGCTGTGGTTCCTGTTGCAGTTCGCCAACGGCTGGTTGGTGCTGGCGGCGGGTGAAGGGGGCGGCGGCGGCGTGGCCTGGTGGGCGCACATCGGCGGCTTCGCCTTGGGGCTCGTCGCCGGAGGGCTGACGCGGCTGCTGACCGACGAACCGGACCGCCCCGACATGTACCGCGCGCCCTACCGGCGGCGGGTGGGCCTCTTTGGCGAAGGGACGCCGGTGCCGCGCGACCCGCGGTGGCCATAGCCATGGACGGCGGCGCGCGCGCGTGGGTGGGGCTCGGCAGCAACGTGGGCGACCGCGCGGCGGCGCTGGAGCGTGCGCTGGCCGCGCTGGCGGCGCGCGGCGACGTGCGCGTGGTGCGGCGATCGCCGCTGTACGAGACCGACCCAGTGGGCGGGCCGCCGGGACAAGGGCGCTTCCTGAACGGCGCGGCGGAGCTGGAGACGGCCGCGGGGCTGGGCGCCGAGGAGCTGGGCGAGCGCTTGCTGGAGGCGGAGCGCGCGGCCGGGCGCAAGCGCGGCGGCGGCGGCGACGTGCGCTGGGGGCCGCGCGAGGCCGACTTGGACCTGTTGCTCTGGGGCGCGCGCGGCGAGGGCGTGCTACGAACCGAGCGTTGGACCGTGCCGCATCCGATGCTGCACATGAGGGCATTCGTGCTGCGACCGCTTTGCGACCTGGCGCCTGATCTGGTGCACCCGCTGCTGAGGCGCAGCGTGGCGGAGCTGCTGGCGGAGGTGACGCGATGGTGAAGGGCCGCAGGAGCTTCACGATCGCACGCATCGCGGGCATCGCGGTGCAAATCCACCCTGCCCTGGTCCTGCTGGCGCTGGTGGACATCGTGCTCGGCGGGCGCCCGGTGTGGCTGTGGTGCGCGGCCGCGCTTTCGCTGCTGTGGCACGAGCTGGGGCACGCGTTCACGGCACGGGCGGCGCGGCTGCGCGTGACGGCGATCGAGCTGCACCTGCTGGGCGGCCGCACGGAAATGATCGGCACCACGAGCGAGCGCAACCTGGCGGCGGTGGCGGCCGCCGGGCCGCTCGCGAGCGCGTTCCTGGGCGGGCTCCTGCTGCTCGGCTGGTGGGCGTTGCTGGAGCGCGTCGCGCCGGCCTGGCTCGCGGACGCGGCGCTAGAGGTCGGGTGGATGAACCTCGGCTGGGCGGCGCTGAACTTGCTGCCGTTCTATCCGCTCGACGGCGGGCACGTGCTCCGCTACGTGCTCGGCGTGGCCGTCGGCCCGCGCGACGCCACCGTCATCATCCTCGGGTCGAGCGCCGTGGCGGCCGCGATCATGATGGGACTGTGCGCGAGCATCGGCTTGTGGCCGGGCGTGGCGGTCGGCGCTTACGTGTTGCTGCTCGGCTACCGCGAATGGGTCCGCCAGGGCCTGCCGGGCGTCGCCTCTGCGTTCCGGGGCTACCGCAGCCGCCGCCGCCGCGCGCGCTTCCACGTCGTCCCCGGCGGCCGCCGGCCACGCGGCCCCTACTACACCGAAGAGTCCGAAGAGAGCGACGACCCCGGCGGCGACCCCCACGCGTAGCGCCACTCCGAGCCGCCTCGGCCCGTGCGCGCCGGGGCTCGCCTACGCGTTTCGGTGGGCGCCGCCGACCCGGCGCCGCTGTCGCCGGTCCCAAGAACGTCGTTCCCCGGGCTCCGCCCCGCGCCCTGAAACGGGAGTCCCTGGGACCGGCTCTATCCACGCGTCCGAAGCAGCTTCGCCGGGTTTCCCGCCACGACCGCGTAGGCCGGCACGTCGCGCGTCACCACCGCGCCGGCGCC
Organism: Myxococcota bacterium; assembly: GCA_036004705.1. Taxonomy (GTDB): domain Bacteria; phylum Myxococcota_A; class Polyangia; order DASYRF01; family DASYRF01; genus DASYRF01. Next base: position 3,122 of record DASYRF010000432.1, on the reverse strand, counting down.
GACAATCGCGCCACGGCCCACCGTCACACCCGGCAGCAGGATCGACCCCACACCGAGGTCGCCGTCGTCCTCCACCACCACGGGCGCCATGCGCACTGGCGCGTGCAGCACCGGCACGTCGCGCGCCGGCTCCTCGTGTTGGCTCGTGAGGATCGTCACCCCCGGTCCGATACCGACGTCGCGCCCGATACGCACGCCGCCGGCCGCATGGATGAAGACGTTCTGCCCGATCCACGTGCCGTCGCCCACGACGAGCCGGTTCAGGTGGTAGCCCTTCAGCACCGCCCGGTGCCCGACGTACACGTCCTCACCGATCTCCACGTTCTCCGGGTGGAAGACCAGCACGCCCGGCTCGAAGACCACGCGCGCCCCGCAGGCGCGCAGCTGCGCGCGCGTGAACTCGCCCGTACCGTGGCTCTGCCGCTCGCGCCGCGCCGCCGCCATCACTCCTCCAGGCCCGCCGTCTTGAGCTCGTCGTCCGACTTCTTCAGCAGCGTGGCCGCGCGCGTGTTCTCCGGGTCGATGGCCAGCGCCTTGTCGAACTCCGCCTTGGCCCCGGCGAGGTCGCCTTGCTTCGCGTGGATGAGCCCCAGCATCACGTGCGGCTCGGAGGCGCTGACGTCGCGCGCGATCGCGTCCTCGAACGCCTTCTTCGCCTCGTCGAGCGCGCCGGCGTTGCCGCGCAGCACGCCGATGCGCAACAGCGGCACCGCGTCCGTCACCGCGCGCGACGCCGCCTCGCGGAAGAGCTCCACCGCCAGATCCGGATGGCCGTCCTCCGCGGCAACGTCGCCCGCCAGCACGGCGAACGCCGACGCGTCGCCGCCCGCCACCTCCGCCGCGTCCAGCGCCTCGCGCACCTTTTCGAGGTGTCCGAGTCGCCCCTCCCACACCGCGCGCAGGCCGTGCTCGCCGGCCATCAGCAGCACGCGGTCCGCCTCCTCGTGCATCCCGGCAGCGTGTAGCGCGTCGCCGTACGCCCCCAGCCCGATCTCGCGCATGTAAAGGAAGGCGCTGTTCAGCCGGTCGACGCGTGCGTTCAGCAGCTTGTGTACGTCGGGCCGCACCTCGGGCGCCGGCTCGGGAAGCCCGCACAGGACGGCCAGCATCTGCACCGCGCGCGGCTCGCCCTCCGTGACGGCGCGCACGGCCACGTCGTAAAGCGCGCGCTCCACCACCAGCGCGTCGCCGCGCCACGTGCCGGGCGGAATGCCGCGCGGGTCGTCGGGTCCCACCGTCACGTACGGCAAGGCGGGCGCCAGCGCGTCTATCATCCGCCGCAGCGGCACGCGCTTGTAGACGTGGTCGGGCGAGCCCTCCAGCGGCACCGAGAACACCGAGTCGGCCGCCGTCACCTCGCGTCCCGGATTGTCGTCGACGAGCCCGCGGTGGATCTGGTCGCGGTAGTCCTCGCCCGCCGGCGGCGGCGTGGGCGCGTCGACGACCGGCACGGTGAGCCACGGGTAGTACTTCTTGAGCCCTTGCAGGTACCACTGGCTGGACAGCAGGCCGGCGGCCACGACGGCGACGTCGGGGCGCGCGGCCTCCACGCCCTGCAGGAAGATGGGCGGGAAGACTTCGTGATCGCCGTGCGTGAGCAGGATGCCGCGCGGCGGGGTGGCGTCGAGGAGCGCGGCGCCGTACTCGCGCGGCGCCCATCCGGGGTGCGCCGGCATGGGCACGGGGATGACGATCTGCGCCACGGCGGTGACGACGGCGAACAGGCCCAGCACCGCGACCGAAGCGAGCGAGGCGTCGGACGCCCTCACCCGCAGGCGCGCCAGCAGCGGCGCCAGCGCGCCGGCGCACACGCCCGGCAGGGCGCACAGCGCGGCCATTCCGACCAGCACGTACCCCTGCGCGTCGGGGTTCCCTTCCATGGGGGTGTTCACCATGCCCGCAAAGGCGCTCACCACGAGCAACAGCGACCACAAGAAAGCGATGGGGCCGACGCGGCGGAGCTGCGCCACCGCGGCGAGCCCTACCACGGACGCGATGGCCATCGGCCCGGCGGCGGCGAGGAAGAAGGTCGCCATAGGGCGGAGATTCCCCGGCAGGTTGGCGGGCGACACGTTCCCCGCGTAGCCGCCGGCGCGCACGTGGAATAGCCAAGCCGCCCAGCCGTCGCCGCCGCCCCAGGCGTGCGGCTCCCAGGCGCGGAAGGCGATGAGGAGATAGAGCGTCGCGCCGCCGACGACGACGGTCAGCGCGGGCGCCACCGTGCGGGAGGCGCGCGCCGCCGGCCCGCCCGCCGCCAGCGCCGTCACGGCGAAGGGGACCGCGGCGCAGACCGCCATCGCGGGGTGAATCGTCGCCGCCGCCGCCGTCAAGAGCGCCCCGAGCGAAAGCAGGCGCGTGACGTTGCGGTCGGAGCCCACCGGGGCGCGGGGGGCCGTGCTCGGATGCAAGGGTGCCTGCAGCAGCGCTTGCAGGAACGGGTCGGCACCGTGCGAGCCGGCCGGCCGCCCGAACGTGGCGCGCGCCACCAGCGCCGCGGCCGACAGCGACAGCGCCGCGGCGCCCATGTACACCTCGGCGCGCAGCGCCTGGGCCACCGCCGAAGACAGGCAGCCGAACGCGCCCGCGCAGCCGGCGGCCAGCGCCACGCGTAGGCGCGGCGACATTTCAGGGTCGGTGGCGCCGACGAGCGCGAGCACGAGCCAGAAGAGCGCCACCACGGCCGTGACTCCCGCGGCCGCCGCCACCAGCGAAAGACGCATCGCGGCGGGCCCGAGCGGCAACAGCGACGCGGTCTTCCCGAGGAACGACCAGAGCGGCTGCCCGGGCGCGTGCGACGGCGCCAGCTCCAGCGCGGCGGCGTGCAGCTCGCCGGCGTCGAACCAGCCCACCATCGGCTCGGCGGCGAGCGCGTACCAAAGCGAGAAGACCAGCCCCAGCCCCCAAGCCGCCCACGACGCTTCGCGCGCCGACGGCGAGGCCGACCCCGACACCGGCCCCGACGCCGACGCCCACGCCGACCCCGACGCCGACGCCGACACGGGCCCCGACGCCGACGCCGACGCCGACGCCGACCCCGACGCCGACGCCGACCCCGACGCCGACGCCGACCCCAACCCCGACTCCAACGCCGGTACCAACGCCCACGCCGACCCCGGCACCAA
>DASYRF010000431.1:0-2551 GCA_036004705.1 Myxococcota bacterium | reverse complement strand
GCTGCACGCGGTTCCGCTGACGAACGACGGGCTGGGGCTGGCGGTGATGGCGGCGTCGGTGGCGGCGAGCGTGCTGCTGGTGAGGTATTTGCGGCGCGTGGCGCGGGCGACGGATTCACCGGCGCTGCACGCCGACTCGGCGCACTACGTGACGGACATTGCCAGCGGCGGGGCGGTGTTCGTGGGGCTGCTGCTGACGGCGCGAGGCGGGGTGCGGTTGGCCGACCCGATCGTCTCGCTGGCGGTGTCGGCCTACGTGTCGTGGTCGGGGGTGCGGGTGCTGCGCTCGAGCGTGGACGTGCTGATGGACCGCGAGCTGGAGGACGCGGACCGGCGGGCGATCGACGAAGTCATCGGCGCGCTCGGCCCGGCGCTGAAGGGGTTCCACGGGCTGCGGACGCGGCGCTCGGGGTCGAACCGCTTCGTCGACATCCACCTCGACATCGACCGGCGGCTGACGTTCGCCGACGCGCACCGGCGCACGGAGGAGGTCATCGCGGGGATCGAAGCGCGGCTGCCGCACACGGTGGTGACGGCGCACGCCGACCCGTGGCCGCACGACGCGCGCGAGGACTTCGAGGCGGACGACCACGACGGGGCGGCGTCGGCTTCGGCTTCGGCGTCGGCGCCGGCGTCGGGGGCGGCGTCGGCGTCGGCGCCGGCATCGGGGGCGGGGGTGGCGGGGCGGCCGGATGAGCAGGAGACGGTGGAGGTGCGCGCGGGGATGCTGGACGTGACGGGGGGCTCAGGGGACGCGCGGGCAGAGGTGCGGGAAATGGAAGGGGCCGAGGCGCGGGCGGTGGCGGAGCGCTATGAGCTGGGCGAGGAGCTCGGGCGCGGCGGGATGGGGGTTGTGGTCGAGGCCTACGACCGCCGGCTGCGGCGGCGCGTGGCGATGAAGGTGGGGCGCGCGGCGCTCGTGGCCGACGCGGCGCTGCGCGCGCGCTTCGAGGAGGAGTCAGCGGTGGGGGCGCAGCTCGAGCACCCGCACGTGGTGCCGGTGTACGACGCGGGGGTGCTGCCGGGGGACCTGCCCTACTTCACGATGCGCCGCATCGAAGGGCGCACGCTGCGGCAGGTGCTGGTGGACCTACGCGAGGGGCGGGGCGGGGGTGGCGCCGCCGGCGGCGGCGCGTTCGGACGCATGCGCCTGCTGTCGGTGTTCCTGCGCGTCTGCCACGCGGTGGCCTACGCCCACGCGCGCGGACTGCTGCACTGCGACCTCAAGCCGAGCAACGTCATGGTCGGCGACTTCGATCAGGTCTGGGTGATCGATTGGGGGCTGTACAAGAAGCTGGGGAGCGGCGCAGCGTCGGCTTCGGCGTCGGCGTCGGCTTCGGCATCGGCGGCGTCGGCGACGGCGGCGGCGGCGGCGGGCGGCGGCGGCCGGGACCTCGGCGGCGGCGACACGGCGGCAGTTGCAACGGCGGCCCGCGCGTCACCGGGCGGGGTGGGCGCGGCGGCGGGCGCGGCCGCGGGCGAATTGCGCACGGACGTGCCGCCCGAGACCGACGGCAGCGTGCGCGGGACGCCGGCGTTCATGTCGCCGGAACAGGCGTCGGGCGACGGCGCCCCGCTCGACGTGCGCGCCGACGTCTACAGCCTGGGCGCCATCCTGTACGAGATCCTCACGCTGCACCCGCCGTACCGGGCCGAGTCGTCGACGAAGGTGCTGGCGCTCTTGCGTGAGGGTCCGCCGCCGGCGCCGCGCAGCCGCGCCCCGGCGCAGCGCATTCCGCCGGAGCTGGAGGCGATCGTCCTGAAGGCGATGGCGCGCGAGCGCGACGCGCGCCACGGCTCGGCTGACGCGCTGGCGGGCGAGGTGGAGGAGTTCTTGGAAGGCACGCGCGACCGCGAGCGGCGCGAGGCGGAGGCGGCGCGCAAGGTGGAGGAGAGCGCCGCGGCCCTGGCCGAGCAGCGGCGGCTGGACGAGGAGGCGCGGCGCCATCGGGAGGCGGCGCACCGGCTGCGCGCCGGGCTCGACGAGCGGGCGGCAGCCGAGGCCAAGGCGCCGGCGTGGGAGGCGGAGGACCGCGCGGCGCGCGCGGAGGTGGCGGCGGTGCGCGCCAGTGTGCAGGCGGAGAGCACGCTGCTGCAGGCACTGGGGTTCGTGCCGGACCACGGCGCGGCGCGCGGGCGGCTGAGCGACCTCTACGCGGACCGGCTGGTGGAGGCGGAGGCGTCGCGCGACGCGCGCGCGGCGGCGAAATGGGAAGACCTGCTGGCGCGGCACGACGACGGGCGGCACGCGCGCCTGCTGTCGGGCGAAGCGACGCTGGCCGTGACGAGCGACCCGCCGGCGCGCGTGACGCTTCACCGCGTGGAGGAGCGGCGGCGCGTGCTGGTGCCGGGCGAGGGGCGCGTGCTCGGAACGACGCCCCTGGGGCCGGTGACGCTGGCGGCGGGAAGCTGGTTGGTGGTGCTCGAGGACGAAGACGGCGACGGGGACGCGGCCGGCGGCAGCGCGGGCGCCGGCGCGGGTGGGGACGCGCGACCGCCGCTACGGCTCCCGGTGTGGCTGCGGCGCGGCGACGCGCAGCCGCTACGGGTG
>DASYRF010000430.1:0-6658 GCA_036004705.1 Myxococcota bacterium | reverse complement strand
CGGAGCTGTGCCCCGAAGGGCGCAAGCCAAGGCTCGCCGTCGTACACCGACCCGCGCGCGCCCGTGACGATGACGGCGTCGACCTGATCGAGCGGTGGGACGTCCTCGCCCGCATACGGGCGCACCGTGTAGAACCACGTCGGCTCTACGTCGGGCACGGCGCGAAACCAGTCGCCGTACTCGCCGTGCGCGCGGGCGATCGAAGGCTCCGGCGCGCCCGGCTGCACGAGCAGCACGCGGCGTGAATTCGGGGATGCAACGGCCGCCGGCATCGAGGCTACAATGGCCCGTCCGCGCCGCGGCGGCAAGCGTTGGAGGCGGCGCGCCAGGTGACCATGAAGCTACGCGAAGTGGAGCAGAAGCTGTCCGAGGCCGGCGTGGAGCGGGTGAAGATCGGCGGCTTCGACGTCGACGGCGTACTGCGCGGGAAGTACGTTTCGCTGGACAAGTTCCTGCGCTCGGCGGAGAAGGGGCTCGGTTTCTGCGACGTGATTTTCGGTTGGGACTCGTCCGACGTGCTCTACGATCGAAGCGCGCTGACGGGCTGGCACACAGGCTATCCCGACACGCTTGCGAAGATCGATCTCGGCTCCATGCGCGTGATCCCATGGGAGCCGCGCACCGCCGCCTTCCTCCTCGACTTCTATGCCGACCCCGAGACGCCGCACCCGGCGTCGCCACGCGGTCTGCTCAAGCAGGTGGCGGCGCGCGCCGAGGCGGCCGGCTACGTGCTGCTGGCGGCCGCCGAATACGAGTTCTTCGTCTTCCGCGAGACGCCGCAATCGCTGCACGCGAAAGACTTCCGCGACCTGCAGCCGATGACCCCGGGCATGTTCGGCTACTCCTGGCTGCGCGAATCCTACGCCGGGGATTTCGTGCACGACCTGCTCGACAAGCTGAAGGCGTTCGACATCGAGATCGAGAGCTTCCACACCGAGACGGGGCCTGGCGTCTGGGAGGCCGCCATCGCTTACGACGAGCTGGTGCGCGCGGCGGACAAGGCGGCCCTGTTCAAGACCGCCGTGAAGGAGCTCGCCCATCGCCATGGGCTGACCGCGACGTTCATGGCGAAGTGGAACGCCGCGCTGCCGGGGTGCGGCGGCCACCTCCACCAGAGCCTCTGGGACGCCGGGCGCGAGAACAACGTCTTCGCCGGCGGCGGCGCGGGCCCGGGCGGCGTCACGGACGCCATGCGCTGGTACATCGGCGGATTGCTCGCCACGCTGCCGGACTTCGCGGCGCTCTATGCGCCGACGGTCAACTCGTACAAGCGGCTCGGCCACGCGCGAATGTGGGCGCCCTCGATGGCGACGTGGGGCGTGGAGAATCGCACGACCGCAGTGCGCGTCATCCCCGGACCGGGCAACGCGGCGCGCGTGGAGGCGCGGCAATGCGCCGCGGACCTGAATCCTTACCTCGCGCTGGCAGGCTGCGTGGCCAGCGGCCTGCACGGGCTGCAGAACAAAGTAGAGCCGCCGCCGCTGGTGACGGGCGAGCCGACTGACACGTCCGGGGTGGAGCTGCCCACCTCCCTGCCCGAGGCGACTCACCGCTTGCACCGCAGCGCCCTGGCGCGCGAGCTGCTCGGCGGGGCATTCGTCGACCACTACGTTATGACGCGGGACTGGGAGGCGCGGCAGTTCCGCAAGGCGGTCACCGATTGGGAGCTGCGCCGATATTTCGAGATCGTTTGAGACCAGGCGCGCCGCACGCGCGGGTGCGGCGCGAACGACCGTGCGGCAAGAGGACCTCGGCGGTGTTCCGAGGCGCGAGGCGTGAATGACGACGTTCTCCGGTGCCATCCATTATCCGAACGAAATCGTCGTAGGGCCGGGCGCGGCGCGTCGCGCCGGCGAGTGGGCGGAGCGGCTGGGCGGCGGCGCGCGGACGCGCGCCTTCGTCGTCACCGACCAGGGCGTGCGCGGCGCGGGCTTGCTGGAGCACGTGGGCGCGCCGGGCGGCGGCCAGGTGGTGTTCGACGCCGTGCGCGCGAACCCCGACGAAGCGGCAGTGCGCGAAGCCACGCGCGCGTTCAAGGAATCGGGCGCGCAGGTCATCGTCGGAGTCGGCGGCGGCTCGCCGCTGGACGTCGCCAAGGCGGTGCGCCTGGCGGCGACGCACGACCGCCCGCTCCTCGACTTCGACGATTTCACCGGCGGCGACCGCTGGGTGGTGAACCCGCTGCCGCCGATGGTGGCCATCCCCACGACCGCCGGCACAGGGAGCGAGGTGGGGCGCGCCGCGGTGATCATCTTGCCGGACGCGGGACGCAAAGTGGTGCTGTTCGCTCCGGCGCTGCTGCCGAACGTGGCGTTGCTCGACCCGGAGATGACGGCCGGGTTGCCGCGCGGGCCCACGGCGGCGACGGGGCTCGACGCGCTGACGCATTGCGTGGAGTCGTTCGTCGCGCGCGGATACCATCCCGTGGCCGACGCCGTGGCGCTGCGCGGCGCGCGCATGATCGCGCGTGCGCTGCCGCGCGTGTACGAGACGCCGGGTGACCTCGAGGCGCGCACCGAGATGCTGGTCGCCGCCAGCATGGGGGCGATGGCCTTCCAGAAGGGGCTGGGCGCGTCGCACGCGCTGGCGCACCCGCTGGGGAGCGAGTGCGGCGTGCACCACGGCCACGCCAATGCGATCTGCCTGCCGCACGTGCTGCGCTTCAACGCCGCGGTGCCCGACGACGGCGGCGCGAACGGCGGCAGCGGCGGGCTGGCGAGCGCCGCGAACACACGCGCGCGCCTCGCCGAGCTGGCCACCGCGATGGACCTCGGCGGCCCTGACGCGCTGCCCGATCTCGTGGAGTCGCTGGCGCGCGGCGGCGGGCTGGTGACGCGGCTGCGCGACGCGAACGTGCCGCGTGAGAAGTTGCCGGCGCTGGCGAAGCTGGCGCTGGAAGACCATGCCCACAAGTCGAACCCACGCGCGGTGACGCACGCAGACCTGCTGGCGCTTTACGAGGCGGCCTGGTGAGCGGCCCGCACGCGCGCTTCGATACGCTGGCGGTCCACGGCGTTGCCGCGCCGGACGTGCCTGGCCGCCCGGTGGTCTCCCCCATCGTGCAATCGGCGAGCTTCCACCACGAGGACGTGGAAACGCTTGGTGCCGCCATCAACGAGCAAGGGCCCGGCTTCACCTACAGCCGGCTGGGCAACCCGACGGTGGACGCGCTGGGGCGCACCGTGGCGGCCCTCGAAGGCGCTGCCCAGGGGGTGGTCTTCGGCTCGGGCATGGCGGCGATCACGGCGGCGCTGCTGGCGGAGTGCGCCGCCGGCGATCGCGTCCTGGCACCACGAGCGCTGTACGGGGGCACCTACGCGCTGCTGGCGCGGCTGTTGCCGCGCTGGGGAATCGAGACGACGTTTGTCGACTATGCCGACGCGCCGGCGGCGGAGGCGGCGATGGCGGTGGGCAGCGGGCGCACGCGCGTCGTCTACGCCGAAACCATCGCCAACCCGACCATGGACGTGCCCGACCTGGCGCGGCTCGCGGCGCTGGCCCACGCCCACGAAGCGGCCCTGGTGGTGGATTCCACCTTTGCCAGCCCCTGGCTGTGCCGACCGATCGAGCACGGCGCCGACGTGGTGGTTCACTCCGCCACGAAGTACCTCAGCGGCCACGGCGACGTCGTCGCCGGCGTGGTGGCGACGTCCGGGGCGCGCGCGGCGCGGCTGCGCAAGCTGCAGGCGGAGACCGGAGGCGTCGCCTCTCCCTTCACTGCCTGGCTGACGGCCCGCGGCGTACAGACGCTGCCCGTGCGGATGGAGCGGCACTGCGCCACGGCCATGCGCCTGGCGCAGGCGCTCGCCGGCCATCCGGGCGTGGAGACAGTTCATTATCCCGGGCTGGCGACGCACCCCGACCATGAGGTGGCGGCGCGGCAGCTTCGCGCCGGGCGCTTCGGCGGAATGCTCGGGTTCGACCTGCGCGGCGGGGTGGAGGCAGGACGCCGTTTTCAGAACCGCCTGCAGCTGGTGCTGCGCGCCGGGTCGCTGGGCGACGTGCATTCGCTGGCGTTGCACCCCGCTTCCACGTCGCACCGCCAGCTGGATCCGGCGGCGCGCCAGGCCGCCGGCATCGGCGATGGCTATGTCCGGCTGAGCGTCGGCCTGGAGGACCCCGACGATATCCTCGAAGACCTGACTGCCGCGCTCGCCTAGCTTGAGACTCGTCGATTTGTGAGGCTGCGTCGTCTCTAGTAATTCCTTGCATTCCCGAATCATTAGTGGCACACATTGCCTCGAATTCGCGCGGCGGCGCGTGGCGGAGGCGGAGTCCCTCGGCGGGAGAGAAAGGAACGGTCGGATGGCCCTCAGCAAGCAGATTCAATCGGAGTTGCGCGACGCGGCCTTGGTATTTGCGCAGGCGGTTGCCAGCCTCGTCGCCCGCGAATCGGTCGCCGACGCGGTTGTACAGATAAGCCGGCGGCTGGACCAGATTGCCGGCGGCGCAGGGCGGAGCGTGGGCGCGCGCGGCGGCCGGCTGGGGGCGGGCACGGCCTACGGCGCCGCCGGCACGCGGGGGCGCCGGCTCACTCCCGGCGGTCGCAGCCCGGCTGTGAAGTACAGCCCGCGGCTCGTCGAGCGGCTCATCGCGGTCATCGAAGCGGAGGGGGGCACGGCGCTGCCGAACGTCATCAGCAAGCGCCTGGGACTCTCGCCGTTCCAGCGGCGCCGGCTGGTGGACGAGGCCATCAAGACCGGCCGGATCAAGACGACGGGCAACCGCCGGTCCACGAAGTACGTCCTGCCCGGAAAGCGGCGCGGCAAGGCCGCGTAACATCCGCCGGCTTCCGGGCGCCCTGTCTAGGTCATTGCAGCCGACCGTACCGCGGGTGTAGGACTGCCGCGATGAGCGAGAAGCCCGCGGACGTCCAGGCCTACGAAGGGGCGATGCAGCGGCTGCGCGAGGGCCGCATCCTCGAGGCCATCAAGCTCTTCGAAGAAGCGGCCACGACGGGCGAGGATCGCCCGATGGAGCACTACGCGCTGGGGTGCGCCTATGTGAAGGTCGGACAGCTCGCCGACGCACGGCGCGAGCTGACCCGCTTCCTGGACATGGAGAAGGGCGACACGCCGTTCGTCACAGCGGCGCGCGAGGCGCTCTCGTCGCTGGAAAAGAAGCTCAACGACGAGCCCGGCGAGCCGCCCCCGGAGCGGCGCCTCGACGCCGTGCGCCTGCGCTTCCAGGCGGCGATGGACCACCTGGACCAGGGCGCCTACGACCGCGCGCGTGAGGTGCTGGAGGCGCTGGCGGAGGACCTGCCCAAGTCGGAGGAGGTGCAGAACCTGCTGGGGTTCGTCCACCTGCGCAGCGGGCGCTATCAGGAGGCGGTGCGCTGCTTCGAGCGAGCACTGAAGCTAAATCCGGTTTACGCGTATGCGGAGAACAACCTGGGGCTGGCGCTGTTCCGCGGCGGCGCGGCGGCGGCGCTTCGCCATTTCGAGCGCGCGATCGAGCGTGACCCGGATTGTTTCGAGGCGTACTTGAATGCCGGCATCGTTCTAGACCAGCTCGGCGAGACCGAGCGCGCCAAGGAGGCGTGGCGTCGGGCGGCGTCCATCGACCCGCAGGACGCGCAGGTCAGGCGATACTTGCGCTACGCCGAGGGGTGAACGTGGAAGGCAACGGGGCGGGAATTTCGGCACCGGCCTGGCGCCGGGCGCGCGAAGCGGCGAACGCCGGCGACGCCGCGGGCGCGCTGGCGCTGCTGGAGCAGGTGGCGCTGGAGGGGCTCGACGAGGCGGACCGACTGGAGACGGCCCTGTGCCGCGCCGCTTGCCTGGTGCGCCTGGGCCGCGCCGGCGAGGCAGCGGAGCCGCTGGCGGTGGCGCGCGCGTTGGCGCCGCGAGACTGGCGCGTGGCTGACGCCGAAGGAACGGCGCTGTCCGCCGCCGGAAAGCCCGCGGGGGCCGTGGAGAAGCACCGTGAGGCGTGCCGTCTCGCGCCCGCCGAGCCGGCTGGCGCGCTGGCCTGGTTCAACCTCGCCGACGCGCTGGAGCGCGCCGGCGACGCCGCGCCGCTCGACGAAACGCTCGACGCGTACCGGCGTGCCATCGATCTCGATCGCGAATTCGCGCCGCCGCACGACCGGCTGGGAAAGCTGATGCTGCGCGCCGGGGACCCCGCTGCTGCGGCGGCAGCGTTCGAGGAGCTGAGCCACGTGCGTCCGCGCTGGCCCGGCCTCTACCTCGCGTGGGGCGACGCGCTGGCGGCCGCGGGTGATCGCGACGGCGCGATGGCGCGCTACCGCACCTGCGTGGGGACGGACACCGAGCGCGAGGTGCCGGCGCTGGTCCGGCTGGCGAGACTCCTGCGCGAGGGCGGCGACCTGGCGAGCGCGCGCGCGGCCCTCGGCGAGGCGCTGCACGAGGATCCGTTCTACTTCCTAGCTCACGCCGAATCGGGCATGTGCCTGCTGGAGCAGGGGCGCACCGCCGAAGCCGCCGCCGAGCTGGCGCGCGCGCTTCAGCTACTGGAGCTGAGCGCGGAGGGCCCGGCGCACCGCGCATGGATCGAGGAAGCGCTGCGCGGTGCGCGCGCGCAGGACTGAGCGGGCCCTCCCGCGGCAGCGGCAGCCGGCAGCGGCTCGGCTGAGACGTCGCCGTCCTACGATCCCGCGCCGGTGGCGAAGCGCTCGGCGCGGAAGGGAGCGGCG
>DASYRF010000429.1:0-12909 GCA_036004705.1 Myxococcota bacterium | reverse complement strand
CAGGCCAATGCAGGTGCCCCCAGAGCAGAAGTCCGCCACCGTGCAGAGGAGGCCGTCGTCGCAGGCCGTTCCGTCGGGGCGGGGCGTGGTCGCGCATGTGCCGTCGGCCGCGACGCACGCGCCGACCACACAGTCCGCGTCCATGGCCGTGCAATCCACCGGCGTCCCTGGGCTGCACGCGCCGGCGACGTCACAGGTCTCCTGGCCGTTGCAGGGGTTGCCATCGTCGCAGGCGCAGCCCGCATCGGCGTCGGTGCCGGTGCCGCCGTCCGCTCCGGCCAGCACGCAGAAGTGCTCTCCGGTGGAGATCTGCACACAGGTGCGCCCCGCGGGGCACGAGGGGGCGGGGCCGTCGCAGCGGTAGGCGTCGACGTCCGCCGGCCCGGAGAAACAGCTCGAGGAGGCGAGCGCGCTCGCCAGCGCCAGGGCCGCGCCCAGCACGCGCGCGTAGGCGGGCGAGGCCGCCGGTGCGCGGGACGTGCGCACGTTCGCCACCCGCGCCCAGGTGCGGGCGATCCACGGGGCGAACGATCCGGGCGACGGTTCGACGGCGAAGAGAGGGCGGCTGCGCGTGAGGCTCATCGTGCCGCCCCGCCGAACGAGCCGCTCACGGTCAGGCCCGCCGCGCCGTCCGCGCCGACGGCCGCGGACACGGCGACCGACCGGCCCGGCGCGGCGAGCCGCACGAGCACGAGCGTGAAGCCGGCGGTGAAGGCCATGCCCCCGGCGCTCACGAGGAGCGTCGTGGCGACCGAGAACGTCCGCCCGCGCCGCAGCGCGCCGGAGATCTCCTCGAAGTCGGCGGCGGTGTCGCGCCCGGCGTGATCCACCGCGGCGCGCGCCGCCAAGACCCGCGTGCCCGTCCAGGCGCCGGCGCCCCCGAGCGCGGCCCCGGCCAGCGCCAGGGCCAGCCCGGGCGCGCTCAGCCGCCCGCGCGGCGCCGCGGTTCCGGCGGGCGCGCCGCCTGTCGCTGGAGTCGTCAGCGCAAACGTCCCTGGTAGCGCGGACCCGGGCGACGCGGCAAGCGCCGGCGAGCCCAGCGTCCCCGACACCCGCGCGGCGTCCGGCGCGGTCGCCCTGCCCACGGTCGTCTCGGGCGAGTGCAGCGCTTCCAGCTCCAGTGCGCCGATGAGCGCCTCTACGTCGGCGCGGTTCGGCGCATCGGGACGTGCCTTCAAGAATTCTCTGTAGTAGTCGATGGCCAGCTCGCGCTTGCCGATGAGCCGCTGGCACTGCGCGATGTTGAACAGGAACACGGGATCCGGCAGCAGGTCGTACGCCAGCCGGTAGATCACCGTCGCGTTCTCGTAGTCGCCGGCGGCGAAGACGCGCTCGGCGGCGAGATACAGCTCCTTCGCCCGGGTCCTGGCGTCGGGCGGGACAGTGGTGGCGGGCGGGGAGGGCGGCGCCAGCGCGTACGCCGGTGTGGCGCCGGCACAGATGACGACGGCCGCCGCGCACAGTGCGGCCGCGGCCGGACGGCCCGGCCTCCAACGGGAGCCCTGGTGGTGTAGCATCGCCTCATTGTAATGCACCGGTGCACCTCCTGTACCGTCCCGGCCGCCCTGTGCGGCGCAGCGCTCTGGCTGGTGGCGTGCGGCGCGTCGAACGACCCGGCGCGCGACGCCGGCGGGGGTGACGGTGGCGTGCCGGACGCGGGCGCGCCCGAAGCGGCCGTCGGCACGGGCGACGCGGCGCTGGACGCGGCGCCGGGCGGTACCGACGCCGGCTGGGTGATCCCGGCGGGCTGCGGGACGATGGACGTCGCGCTGGCGACGCTCGGGCTCGCCCCGCTGGCCGCGGGTGGCGCCCCGTTGCCGGCCACGCCGCTGGCGGCGAGCGTCGCCGCCGTCGAGCCCTCGCGCCTGACGCTGATACGCAGCGACGACGGCAGCACGTGGTACTTCCGCACCGCGGGGCCGACGCTCGTCGGCGCTTTCGCCGTCGCCGACGCCGTGACCTTGCGCGAGGACGTCGACCCCGTCACGCAGCTCGCCACGCACGTAGTCGAGCGCAACGGCACGACGCGCGCCGCCGCGCTCTATTTCTTCGGCGACCTGTTGCCGCCTCCCGATGCTGCCGCCACGGGCACCGGCCTCGGCCTGGCCCTGAGCACGACCTGCACTTGGCCCGACGCGCGCGGCACTTGCGGGCGCGCCCCGGCCGACGTCACGCGGCGCGCGCTGGACGTGAGCGGCACGGCCGGCACGTTGACTCTCTGGGCCGGCGACCAGGGCTTTCGCGACGGCTACGTCGTCGCCGTCGTCGACGCGTTGGTGCTCCCCGGCTACGACGACGGCGCCGGTTGCACGCGGCCCGCCGCCGCCTATCTCGGCGTCACGTTCCTGCAATCGCCTTGACCTTCGCCGCGCGCACCGCCGCTTCGAGCGCGCCCGGAGTGAAGCCCGGGCGGGCGCCGCCCCGGAGCGCGCCGCGGGCGTCGCGGCCCACCTAGCGCGTCCAGCCGATGGCCGTCTTCAGCCTGTTCTTCTGCTTGCCCGGGCCGAGGACGTCGATCACCCGTCCGAAGTTCGTCGGGTCGATCACGACCGGCCACAGGATCTCCGCGACCATGGCGCGGTCCTTGTCGAAGTCGAACGCGCGTACGATGGTCTCGCACTCGGCGCTGCTGAAGTAGTACTTCTCGGCGCGGCGCGCGACCAGGTCGCGTTTCTCTTCGAGTGAGTCACGCAGGCTGATCTCGCGCAGCAGCGAATCCACCTTCTTGGCGCCGAACGGCTTGAGCACCGCTGCCCCCGACGGGGCGCCGCTCGCCGGCACCGCGACCAGGCCCGCGCCGCTGCGATACACCAGCGTTCCGGTGTCGACCGGCGTCGACTTCGCCGTCATCGCCGCCGCGGGCGCCGCCGGCTCCGCCGCGCCCAGCACGTCGAGCGCCGCCTCGATCTCGCCGCGCGTCGCGTCCACGCCGGCGCGGATCTCCTTCTTGCCCTTCCCCTTGCCCTTGGCCGTCGTCTCGACGCGGTCGAGGTTCTCGAGCGCGCGTTCCAGGCGCTCGCGCATCGCCGTCGAATCAACCACCACCCTGCCGCCGGCCGCCATGGCCGTGCCCGCGCCCAGCGTCATCGCCGCCAGCGCAGCCGCCCCCGCCGCCATCCCCCGCATTGCATTGAACCGCATTGTCGCCTCCGTTTTCCTCGTCCTACGGTCGGCGCCGCGCAACCTTCCCCCTATTGTAAGGAGGCGCTCCCTTCTGGTGCCGGGACCGGGATTCGAACCCGGAAACCCTCGCGGGTGGAGGATTTTAAGTCCCCTGCGTCTGCCATTCCGCCATCCCGGCACAGGCCTGATTCCCGCAACGTCCGTAACCCAGCCGCCGGCGCCGCGCCAAGTCGGCACCCCTCCTGCGCCCCGGGAACACTTGAACGCGCGCCGCTGGCCGCTGGCTGGCCGCTGGCAGGCCGCTGGCTGGCCGCTGATCGACGGCGAGTCGTCCTGATCGCGCGGCGCCGGTGCCGGGCAGTCCGCCCGCCGCGCGCCGTCATGGAGCTGCTGGCCGGGGCGTCGTCAGGTCGAGCTCCAGCCAGCGGGCGCCGGGGATCGGGTTGGGCCGATACGGCGCGATGTCCCGGAAGCCGAGCGTCGCGTACAGCGCCTGCGCCGCGGTCATCACGGGCAGCGTATCGAGGCGCAGCCGCGCGTAACCGAGCGCGCGCGCGTCAGCCACCAGCCGCTGCGCCAGCAGCCTCCCGACGCCCCACCCGCGCCACGGCGCGCGCACGTACAGGCGCTTCATCTCGGCGACCTCGGCGTCCAGCGGGCGCAGCGCGCCGCAGCCGCCGTCGCGGCCGCCCGCGCGCGCAATCAGCAGCCGCCCGCGCGGCGGCGCGTAATCGCCCGGAAGCGACGCCAGCTCGTGGTCGAAGCCCTGGAAGCACAGGTCGAGCCCTAGCCAGCGCTGGTACTCCTCGAAGAGGACGCGCACGGCCGCCACAGGCGCGCGCGCGCCGGCGTCGCCGGCGTTGCCACCGTTGCCGACCTCGCCGACCTCCACGACCTGCGCCGGCGTCCACGCCACGCGCCGCCGCGCCGCGCGCGCCGCGGCGCTTTCGCCGTCGTAGTCCACCGGCTCGGCCGCCTGCTCCAGCGCGGGGACGAACAGCGCGGCGTTCAGCGTGGCGCGAGTCCCGCCCGCCCCGTCGTCCGCCACCGCCCCGGCGTACGCGCCGCAGCGCTTGCACAGCAGGAAATCCGCCGTCGCCAGCGCGAACCGGTGGCGTTGCACCGCGGCGGCGTCGGCGATGCCGATCCATGCCGTCCCCGCCGGGTCGGTCACCGTCCGCGCGTCGTGCTCGCGGCAAAACGAGCACTGGCAGGCGCGCAGCGGCAGCGTCTCCGGCGGGCGCGCCGTCCGCAGGCGGACCTCGACGTTGCCGCAGCGGCAGCGCCCCCGCAGCTCCTGCACGTGCCGGCCGTCCTCGGCGCGGCCGGGACGGCGAAGCGCGCCCGCGTCGGCGCCCGCGCCGGCGCCGGCTTCGGAGTCCGCGTCCTTCATGCGGCCATCGTTAGCACCGGCGCCCACGTCCTCGCCACCGCGGCGCCAGCGCCGCGCCTTCCCCCGCCTGACGGCGCGCTGCTCGCCGGTGTACGATCGCGCGATGCGAGTGGCCCTCGTCTCCGACCTTCACGGCAACGAGATTGCGCTGGAGGCGGTGCTCGCCGACGTGGCCCGCCACGGTGCCGACCAGATCGTCTGCCTCGGCGACACCGCCACGCTCGGACCGCGGCCGGGCGCAGTCCTCGCTCGGCTTCGCGACCTGGGCTGTCCGTGCATCCTCGGCAACCACGACGCGTTCATGCTCGATCCGGCGCTCATTCACACGTACACCGAAGCCCCGATCATCGTGCAAGCGGTGGAGTGGTGCCGTGCGCGCCTGTCCGCCGCGGAGCGCGCCTTCATCGCCACGTTTCTCCCGACCCTGGAGATCTCGCTCGACGCCGGAGCCGGGCTCTTCCTCTTCCACGGCACGCCGCGCTCGCACATGGAGGACCTCCTGTGCACGACGCCCGCGGAGCAGGTCGACGAGATGCTCGCCGGTCGCTCCGCCACGGTGATGGCGGGCGGCCACACGCACATCCAGATGCTCCGCCAGCACAAAGGGCTCTTGCTGGTGAATCCCGGCAGCGTCGGGCTCGCGTTTCGCGAACACGTGGCCGGCAAGACACCGGTCCTGATGGGCCACGCCGAGTGGGCGTGCGTGGAGGCCGGGCCGGGCGGCGTTGACGTGCAGCTGCGCCGCGTGACGCTCGACCGCGCCGCCCTCCGTGCCGCGGCCGCCGCCACCGACAACCCGCTGGGGCCGATGCTCGCCGCCCAGTACGCCTGACCGGCAGCGACGTGCGGACCGGGCGCGCGACCTCCATTAGGCGCTCGCCGGTGCGCCGTTCTTCGTGTCCATCTCGGCGCGCTCGAGCCACCCGCGCGCGCAGGGCTGAGGCGGGAAGTTGTGCGCGAAGAAGGACGGGTCCTTTACCGCCAGCCACCGCGCGTATTCGTCGTCGTCGCTCTCCCAAGCGGGCCGCGTCTTGATCCAGTCGTCGCGGCGCTTCTCGAACGCGTCGGCGGCGACGCCGACGCCCGCGCGGCGAGCCCGGCCCCCGCCGCCAGCACGACGGCGAGTGCGCCGTCGAAAGCCCACGGTCTCTTCATCCGGCCAATCTAGCGGTGCGGCCGCCGGCGACGCAAACGGCGGGTGCGCGAAGCCGTGCTGGACCGCGGGCGCCTTGCGCTCTACGCTTCAGGCCTAGTGAACAAGAGAGGAGCTCGATGAAGAACAGACGGGGGTGGACGGCCCGGTGCGGTGCGGGGACGGCGATGGCCGCGGCGCGGGCGGCAGGCGTGCTCCTCGTCGCGGCCCTGCCGGCGGCTGCGCTTGGCGCGTGCGGCATCGGGCCCGGCGACGGGGCGGGCGGCACGGCCCCGGCCCTGACCCTCGGCGTCGGCTCGGCGAGCACGTCGTCGGGAACGGGCCCGGCGAGCGCAGCGAGCGCCGCGCCGGGAACCGGACCGGCCACCACGGCGCCCGGCGTGGGCTCGGCGGACGCCACCGCGGCGGGACCGGCGCGCGCCACGGCGGCGGGGCCGGCCACCTCGGCGCCGGGCGCAGAGGGGACCGGCGCCCCGCCGGAGACCGCGACCTTGGACGCGGACGCCGCGAGCGCCGCGGGCGAGGTCGCGCGCATCCACGCCATCGACGTGGGTCAGGGCGACGCCGTGCTCCTGGAGTTCTCGTGCGCGGCGATGCTCATCGACACCGGCGGCGAGCTGGACGACGGCTTCGACAGCCGCGCCGCCCTGAAGGCCTACCTCGATGCGTTCTTCGCGCGGCGCACCGACCTGGAGCGAACGCTGGCGCTGCTGGTCATCTCGCATCCGCACATCGATCACATGCGGGGCGTGCCCACCGTCCTGGACGGCTACAAGGTGCGCAACGTCATCGACGACGGCCTCGACGGCGGCTCCTCCGTGTCCAAGGAGATGGCCGCCCTGCGCGGCTGGCTGAAGGCGCACGCTGCGGGGGCCGACGCCGTCCGGTATCGCGCCATCAAGCGCGGCGACATCAAGCCCGGCGGGCTGAGCGACAAGATCATCGACCCCATCGCCTGCAAGCCCGTCAATCCGCGCATCCGCGTGCTGTGGGGCAAGGTCAGCAAGGATCCCGGCTGGGGGTCGGACCACGGCAAGCCGCGCTTCGACAACCCCAACAACCACAGCGTCGTCACGCGCGTCGACTTCGGCGAGGCGTCGATGCTGTTCACCGGCGACCTCGAAGAGCACGCCATCGCGGATCTCGTGAAGCGCTCCGGGCCCAGCGGCGCGCTGGACGTCGACTTCTACAAGGTCGGGCACCACGGGTCCGAGAACGGCACCACCAAGGCGCTGCTGGACGCGATGACGCCGGAGCTGGCGCTGCTGTCGATGGGGCCGGAGAAGCGCCACTTCGACTGGAGCGCCTGGAAGTTCGGCCACCCGCGCAAGCCCGCCGTGGAGCTGCTCCTGGGCGCCGTGTCGGGGCATCGCCCGCCCGTCGACGTTCCCGTGGCCGCCGCCGTCGAGACCTTTGCGCCCATGAAGATTGGCGCGGCCATCTACGCCACCGGCTGGGACGGCAACGTCATCCTGGAAGCGAATGCCGACGGCCACTTCAGGCTGGTGAAGAAGGTCCCGTGACGCGGTGACGGGGCGGCGCCCCGGCACCGGCGCCACGAGGCGCGGCGGCGTGCACGCCGCCTAGGCCGGCGGCGCGTCGGCGAACGTGTACACGTCGATCTCGCCCTCGCGGCCGCGCACCGCCGTGCGGCCGAGCGCGCGCAGGGCCGGCAGGTCCTTGCCGGTGGGCGCGTTGCGCGCGGCGGCCACGACGTCCGCCGACAGGAGCGCCGGCACGCCCATCGTCTTGGTCGCGGCTTCGAGACGCGAAGCCAGGTTCACGACGTCGCCGATGACGGTGAACTGGAGCCGCTCGACGTTGCCGATGTTGCCGGCCACGACGGGCCCGTAGTGCACGCCGATACCGTGGGCCAGCGCGGGGCGGCCGGCGCGGGCGCGCTCGGCGTTGTGCTCGGCGAGGGCCTCCTGCATGGTGGCGGCGGTGCGTAGCGCGCGCGCGGCGTCGTCGCGCTCGGGCTCCGGGATGCCGAACACGACCATGATGGCGTCCCCGATGAACTTGTCGACGACGCCGCCGCCGCTACGCACGGCGCGCACCATGGCGTCGAGATAGGCGTTCAGCTCGCCGACGAGCCGCTCGGGCGAAAGCGTCTCGGCGTAGCTGCTGAAGCCGCGCAAGTCGGAGAACAGCACCGCGGCATCCTGGCGGCGGCCGCCGATGCGCATCTCCGGCGCCGCCAGCGCGGCGCGCGCCACTTCCTCGGAGACGTAGATGCCGAGGCGCTGGCGCACGCGCTCCGCGCGCAGAGCGGCGTCGGCGCCTTCGTAGACGAGCTTGCGCGTACGCGCGGCGATCGCCCACGCGAAGAGCGCCGCGCCCAGCAGCAGCACGGCGAGCGTGGTCAGGTCCTCGGCGGTGTAGCTGATGTGCCCGGCGTTGAGGCGCAGGTCGGCGGCCACGGCGAGCGCGCCGACGGCGGAGAGGAGGACGGCGCCGGCCGCGGCCACGGGCCGCGAGAGGCGGATGCCGGCGGCGACGATCGCCAGGACGAGCATGGCGATGTCGGGCACGCGCACGATGCCGGCGTAGTCGGCGCGCGGCCAGAGCAGGATCCCGGCGAGGACGATGCCCACGGTGGCGGCGTCGACCGCCACCGACGCCACGAGGTACGGCAGGAGGCGATCGCGCGTGCGCAGCTTGCGCAGCGTGAAGATCGAGTAGCCCGCGGCGAGCACGAGGCCGGCGCTGAACGTCAGCGCCTTGGGGTGTCCGGCCATAAGGAGCCCGACGTGGAACGCGAGGTACTGGCCGAAGGCGAGCAGGGCCAGGACCAGGCGGGCGACGGCCACGGCGCGCTCGCCGCGCACCGTGGCGCGGGCGAGGAACCGCGCTATCACGTCGGCGGTGCGCTGCACGCCCGCGCGCGCGCCTGCCGGCGCGACGGGCGTGGCGCCCGCGGCACCGCCGGGGTGGGCAGCCAGATCGTCGCCGGGGGCGGGCGCAGGCGCGGGCGAGGCCATCGCCCGATTGTCGCACGCCGCTCGGAGTTTCGGCCGGCTAGACCGTTTGAAACAAGCGGAGGAGGGGACCTCGATGCGTCGTGCCTCGGAGACTGGGGGAGGCGGTTCGCGCCGCCCAGAATGCTGAGCCCAGGGGCCGGCTTCGCCGGCCCAGGGCTCAGTCCCAGTCGCCGCCGCGGCCACCGCCGCCGCGCTGGCGCTTGCGCTCGGCGTGCGCGTGCTTGCCCGCCAGGCGCCTCTCCTGGGCGCCGCGCGAGGGACGGGTAGGGCGGCGCGGCGGCGGAGGAGGCGCCGCGGCGGCCGCCAGCAGCGCGCGGAGCTTCGCGCGGCAATCCTCGACGTTGCGCGCCTGATCGCGGTGCCGTTGGCTGGTGAGGATGATCTCCCCCGCGCTGGTCAGGCGCGCCCCCAGGCGGGCCACGACCCGCGCGCGCAGCGCCGCCGGTGCCAGCCACCGACTGTGCGCGACGTTCCAGCGCAGCACCGCCTTGGACGCCACCTTGTTGACGTTCTGCCCGCCGGCGCCGCTGCTGCGCACGAAGCTCCAGTCCAGCTCCCCCTCGGGGGGGAGAGGGTACGTCCCGTCGCCGTCGCCGCGCTGCATCACCGTCCTTGTAGAACGATGGCGAAGAAGCTTGCAACGAGGCGCCCTGATGGTGCATAGTCCCCAGCGTTCGTAGCCCGTGCCGCACGAAGCGGCCGCGGGTTCCATCCCGGGAGGAGAAAAGCTACATGGGACTCATCGGTGGTATCTGGATGGCATTGCTGGGCGTGCTGGCGGCCCCGAGCCTGATTCTCTCCAAGAGACCTGACGCGAAGCAGATGCTCGACAAGATCACGCCATACCAGGGCTGGATCGGCGCTATCTCGGCGCTATGGGGTGTGTGGGGCATCATCTCCAGCGTCCTGAGCTTGAGCATCCTCGCCGACTGGCCGATCTACTGGATCACGTTCTTGGCGTCCTCGGTGCTGCAAGCAGCGCTGGGGCTGTTGCTCGGCGTAGGCGTCCTCAAGACGTTCATCAAGAACCCGCAGGCGCAGGAGAAGATGGACACCATGATCGCCAAGCTCGCCCCCAAGCAGGGCCTGCTGGGCCTCCTCGGCATCTGCATGGGCGTCTGGCTCGTGGTTTCGGACATCCTATTCCACGGCTAGCCCCCCGCGTCGATGGTGCGCCACCCGGCGCGCCGCGCCCACCGCTCGGGTCCGCTCCGCGCTGCGCCCGTACCGGGCGTCCGCTCTCCGTCCTTTCGTGCGCGCCCGCGCCGTGCGTGGCTGCGCGAGCCGGACGCCGCGCCGCCTGAGCTACTTGTCGAGCTCGGTCTTGAGGTCGTTGAGGCCGTCGCGCGTGGCCTTGGCGTTCTCCTCGATGTTGCCGACCTCGAACTCCAGCTGACCGAGGATGTCGTCGTCCTCCACCTGTTTCTTCACGGCGGGGTTCGACTCGATCACGTCCTTCAGCGTCAACAGGTGGTTCTGCACGTTGCGGATGGCGCCGCGCAGCTCCGCCGCCTTGGACACGATCTTCTCGGTCGCCTTCTGCAGCTTTTCCTTGCCGGCCCCGTTGCCACCGCCGCCCCCACCGCCGCCGCCGGCGGCCGCTGCGCCCTTGCCGGCGCCGGCATGGTCGAGATCGCGCTTCAAGCGCTTGACCTCGTCCTTCAGCTCCTTGATCTCGCGGTCGGACGCGGCGCTTCCGCCGCCGCCGCCGCCGCCGCCGCCGGCCGCCGCCGCGTCCTCCGCCTTGCGCAGGTCGCGCTTCAGGCGCGTGATCTCGTCCTCCAGCTCCTTGACCTTGGCGCCGCCGCCGGCGTCGCCGCCGCCTCCGCCGGCCGCCGCGGTCTCCGCCTTGCGCAGGTCACGCTTGAGGCGTTGCACTTCCTCCTCCAGCTCGCGCACCTTGCGGTGATCGCCGCTCCCGCCGGCCGCTGCCGCTGCCGCGCTGCCGCCGCCGGCGGCCGCCGTCTGCTCGGCCGCGCGCAGGTCCTTCTTCAGCTTGGTGTTCTCTTCGCGGAGCTTCTCCAGCTCGTCGCTGTCGCCGCCGCCGCCGCCGCCGCCGGCCTCGCCGCCCGCGCCCATCACCCGCGAATCGCGCTGCAGCCGTTTCAGCTCGGTCTTGAGCTTCTGAATCTCCCGCTCCTGCTCGCGTGAGCCTGCTGCGCCGCCCCCGCCGCCGGCGGCCGCCGCCTCGGCGGCCGCGGCCGTTTCGGCCTTGGCCGCGCGCAGCGCCTCCTCGGTGTCCTTCACCTTCTTGTCGCTCGCGGCGAGCTTCTTCTCCGCGGCCTCGGCGCGTGCGCGGAAGTCCTGCACGGACTCCTTCAGCTCCTCCACCTTGGCCGCGAGCCCGGAATCCGCGGACGCCGACGCCGCGCCGCGCTTCGCCGACGCCGCCTCGTCCTGCGCCTTGTCCAGGTCCTTGCGCAGCTGGAAGATCTCCTTGTCGCGCTCGGCGATCTGCTCCTTGGTGCCGAACAGGTTGCGCTCGTCGTCGAGGTTGCGCCGAACGCTCTCCTCGTCGCGCCGCTTCAGCTCCTCGACCAGCTTCGCCTCGTTGGCCTTCGACGTCTGAAGCAGCGACGTGTACTCGGCCACCATCGAGTCCTTGTCGCGGACTTGCTGCCGCAGCTTCTCCACCAGGTCGCCCTGCTGCGCGCCCTCCTGCGCCAGCGACTTCTGCATGCCGAGATCGCGCTGCAGGCTGTCGATCTCTTGGCGCTGGTCCTCGACCTTGTCCTTCATCTCGGCGATCAACTTCTCCTTCTCGCCGATGACCTCCTTCAGCGCCGCGTTCTTTTCGCTCAGCAGGCGCACGTCGCGGTTGCCGCCGTCGGTCTGCTGCTCGTAGATCTGAATCTGCTTCTCCAGCCGGTCGATCTCCAAGAGCTTCTGGTTGATGTCCTCGTTGAGGTCGCCGTTCTGCTCCTCCAGGTGGGCCACCCGCCGGCGCAGCTCGTCGCGGTCCTGGATGGTCGAGCGCAGGTTCTCCTGCGAGATCATCGCGGTGCGGCTGGTCTCGTCGTTGCGCTCCTTCTCGTGGCGCAGCTGCACCTCGACCTTGTTCAGCTCGAGCTGCTGGCTGTTGACCTGCTCGTACTGGCGCCGGTTCTCGTCCTTGAGCCTGTCGCGCTCCTCCTGGAGGTTCTTGATGATCTCCTTGA
This sequence comes from Myxococcota bacterium, assembly GCA_036004705.1. GTDB lineage: Bacteria > Myxococcota_A > Polyangia > DASYRF01 > DASYRF01 > DASYRF01. The sequence continues at coordinate 1,098 of DASYRF010000429.1, read as the reverse complement.
GCGGATCGATCTCGCGCACCTTGTCGCGCGCGACCGATACCTCGGCGTGGATGGACGAAAGCTTGTCCTCCAGCTTCTTGATGGCGTCGGCCTGCTGGGCGATGAAGGCGTCCTTCTCGGCGATGGCGTCCTGCGCCTCCTGCAGCTCGGCGGAGACGGCGTTGGCGTCGACGTAGGGCTTCTCCGGGGGCGTCCACATGAAGACGATCGGGAAGTCGCCGCACTTGATGACGTCGCGATCGCGCAGCTCTTCGCGATCGATGCGGTGGCCGTTGACGAACGAGCCGTTGGAGCTCCCCAGGTCGAGGATGAAGTACGAGCCGTTCTCAAGGAAGATCTTGGCGTGGTTGCGCGACACCGACAGGCTGTTCGCGTAGACCGAGCAGTCGGGGTTGCGCCCCACGATGACCACGTTGCCGTAGTCATCCAGGCTGGTGACGGTCTCCTGGCCGGTGTGGTCGGTGTATCTAACTTTGGCCCCCATGGGCTCTCCTCGTCAGGCTGGTCGCGCCTCGATCGTCGTTCGGTCAGCGTTCGGTCGGTCGGACCGGCACGCCGCCCGGCGGCGTGTCGGCGTCTCCTTCGACGAAGCCCTTCTTGTCGATGCCGATGCCCGGGAGCGTCGTGCGTTTCTGCTTGGCGTCCTCGGGGTTGGCGGCGCCGCCCGTCTGCGGCGTCGCGGCAGGCGTCTCGCCCAGCGACTTCATGCGCACCGTGTCCACCTCGGTGGACACCAGCGGCGGCGCGGCGCGCTCGCCCGCGCCCGCCGTCCCCGCCCCGGCCGCTGCGCCCGTACCGGCCCCCGCGACGGCGCGCGCGCCCGCGCCGGTGGCCGCTGGCATCGCGCCGCTACGCCGTCGGGGTGCGGCACCGGCGCCGGTGTCGGCGCGCACCGGCTGCGGGCGGCCCTCGATGATCGTCCCCGCCGCCTGCAGCGCGGCGGCAGCGCGACGCACGTGCGCCACCGGCTCGGCGCGCATGTTCGGACCCCAGTGCGGCGAGACGATCACCACGTCGGCGTCGTTGCCCGGCGCCGAGACCTCGCGGAGCCACGCCGGGACGTCCTCGTGCCAGAGGTCGGCAAACGCGATCCCGGGA
>DASYRF010000428.1:0-10066 GCA_036004705.1 Myxococcota bacterium | reverse complement strand
ACAACCCCACAGCCACGGCGGCGGGATCGCGCTTGTCCGCGCGGCCCGTCCGTCGATTGAGGTCTGCCCCCGAGGCCGGCGCAGGCGCGTTCTCCACCTTGAATACCTCGGCCTGCGCGACGGCGAGGCCAAGCGGGCGCTCGCCGCCGCGCGCGCCCACGTGGGTGTCGCCGCCGCGCGCGCCCACGTGGGTGTCGCCGCCACGCGCGCCCACGTGGGTGTCGGCGCCGCGCGACCTCGTCCGCGCCGCTGCCGCGCTGTCCGCTCTGCCACCAGCTACGCCCCGATCACGTCGCCGGCCACCATGGTTCGGCCTCGCCGCCGCCACAGCACCGGCGCCAGCGGATGACGCAGTAGTGTTAGGGGCCGCCGGAACCGGGCACGCCGCCGCGCGGGCGCCGTTGACGGGGCGGGCGGCGCTGGCTAAGGTGCCGGCCTCCCTTCCCCCGCGGGACGCGCGGAGGGGGGAGGCTCGCCCGGCTTTGCCGGGCGACGGGGGCGGGCAGGCCCCCCTCTTCGAACGGGGCCGGGGAGCCTGGAGCGGGCGGCCAGATGGGAAAGCAAGTCGCGGCGTTCTACGACGTGGACGGCACGTTGGTGAAGACCAACGTCGTCAACTGCTACGCCTTCTACGCGCGCAACCTGCCAAAGCTCTCGGACCGGCTGCTGAAGGGGGCGCAGCTGCTCGCTTCGCTGCCGGCGCTGCTGGCCATCGACAAGTACAGCCGCCGCACGTTCAACGAGGTCTTCTACCAAAACTATGAGGGCATCTCGGAGGACCGGCTGGTGCTGCTGGCGGAGGATCTCTTCCGCAAGGTGCTGCGGCCGAACCTCTACGCCAAGGCCGTCGACGTCATCCGCGGGAACAAGGCCCTCGGCATCCGTTCCGTCCTCATCAGCGGGAACCTCGACTTCATCGTGCGCCCGCTGGCGCGCTACCTCGACATCGAAGAGGTCGCCGCCTCGCGCATGGGCTTCCGCGACGGCGTCGCCACGGGGCGCCTCGAAGGGCCGCCGCTCGCCGGCCCGGAGAAGGCGTCCTTCATCCGCCGCTACGCCGAAGAGAACGACATCGACCTCAACCACAGCCTCGCCTACGCCGACGACGCGTCGGACGTGCCGATGCTGTCGGTCGTCGGCAAGCCCAACGCCGTCAACCCCGACTTCGGCCTGCGCCGCATCGCCTCGTCGCACAACTGGCCGATCCTCTCCTTCTGACCGAGGCCGCCCACATGAGCACCACGCCGCACGTCCCCACCTCCTCGACGCGCACGCGCATCCCCTCCTCGCGTGAGGAGTGCATCATCACCATCGACCGCAAATCCAAGCCGCGCGTGCTGGCCTTCGGCGAGGACTTCCTCTACGAGAAGCTGCCGGTGGGGACGCGCGTCATCTACCCGCCGCCGCCGCTCGACCCGCTCCCCGACCCGGACGTGGCCATCCGCCAGGCGGTGCTGCGGCCGCTGGGGTGCGACCCGCTCTTCGCGCAGCTCCGCCCGGGGATGCGCGTGACGATCGCCATCGACGACATCTCGCTGCCGCTGCCGCCGATGCAGCTCCCCGACGTGCGCCAGCGCATCCTGGAGCACGTGGTGGGGCTGTTGACCGACTACGGGGTCGACGACGTCCACCTGGTGGTGGCGACGTCGCTCCACCGGCGCATGACGCCCGCCGAGATCAAGCGCATGGTCGGCGGGAAGATCTTCGCGCAGTTCCATCCGGACCGCCTGTACAACCACGACGCCGAAGACCCCGACGGCATGGTGGAGCTGGGGAAGACCGACCACGGCGAGCCGGTCATCATCAGCCGCCGCGCCGCCGAGAGCGACCTGGTCATCTACGTGAACATCGACCTGGTGCCCATGGACGGCGGCCACAAGTCCGTGGCGGTGGGGCTGACGAACTACGAGGGGCTCAAGGCCCACCACGACCCCGACACCATCCGCCGCTCGAGCTCGTACATGGACCCGTCGCGCTCGGCGCTGTCGGCGTCGGTGGAGCGCATGGGGCGCGTCGTCCACCAGCACCTGAACGTCTTCCAGATCGAGACGGCGCTGAACAACAACATGTACCCGCCAGAGCTGCAGTTCCTGGCGCGCAACGAGGACGAGTGGTCGGCCTTCGACGAGCTGAAGCTCAAGGGCATGCGCTACGCGCTGTCGAAGCTGCCGCGCCGCGCGCGCCGCGAGATGTTCATGAACATCCCGGCGCGCTACGGGCTGACGGGCGTGTGGGCCGGCCGCGTGGAAGAGGTGCACCAGAAGGCGCTCGACAAGGTCTTCCAGCAGTACAGCGTGCCGGTGAAGGGGCAGGCGGACATCCTGCTGTTCGGCGTTCCGTTCATCAGCCCCTACAACGTGAACTCGATCTTGAACCCCATTCTCGTGCAGGTGCTGGCGATGGGGTACCTGTTCAACTTCTACCGGGGCGTGCCGCTGGTGAAGAAGGGCGGGACCATCATCCTGACGCACCCGCTGCCGGACGAGTTCCACCCCGAGCACCACCCGAGCTACATCGAGTTCTTCCACCGCTGCCTGGCCGACACGCGCGACAGCCACGAGCTGATGCGCAAGTACCAGGACGAGCTCGCGCGCAACCCGAACTACGTGCACCAGTACCGCTACGGCAACGCCTACCACGGCGCCCACCCGTTCTACATGTGGTACTGGGGCGAGGGGGCGCGGCAGCACGTGGGACAAGTCATCGTCGCCGGCGCCGAGAGCGACCGCGTGGCGCAGCGTCTGGGCTGGGAGGCGGCCGACACGCTGCGGCAGGCGATCGACCTGGCGCGCAACGCGCACGGGCGCAACGCCTCCATCACCTACTTGAAGCTGCCGCCCATCGCCATCGCCGACGTGGAGGCCTAGAGGTCATGGCCGCGCCGAAGGACGGAGCGAACGGCAAGGGCAACGGGCACGCGCCCCCGGGCGCAGCGCGGCCCCCGCTGGACATGGCGGCCACGCTGCGCGACCGCACGTTCGTGCTGACGGGCGGCACCGGCTTCCTCGGCAAGGTCGTGTTGTCGATGCTGCTGCGCCATCATCCGGACGTGCGCCGCGTGTACGTGCTGGTCCGCGGCGGCTCGGGTCCGCGCGGCAGCGCCGAGCGCGAGGCGGGCGCGCGCGCCCGCTGGGAGGAGGAGATCGTCCGCTCGCCTTGCCTGTCACCCGTGCGCGAGTCGCTGGGCGACGCCGCCTTCGAGGCCTTCATGCGCGAGAAGGTGGTGCCGGTCGCCGCCGACATCGAGGAAGAGGGGCTGGGGCTGACCGACGCGCGCGCCCAGGAGCTGGCCGATGAAGCCGACGCGGTGCTGCACTGCGCCGGGCTCGTCGACTTCTTCGCGAACCTGGAGCAGGCGCTGCGGGTGAACACGCTCGCGCCGCGCGCGCTGCTGCGCTTCGCCCAGCGCAAAAAGGGCCTCGGCCTGATGCACGTGTCCACCTGCTACGTGCCCGGCAACATGCAGGGGCATCACTACGAGGACGAGTTCTTCCTGGAGGACTTCCCCTACCGCGACCGCATGCCCGGGACGAAGTTCGCGCTCGACCAGGAGATCGCCGACTGCCAGCGCATCATCGCGCGAAGCCACGAAGAAGCGGACGATCAGGAACGGTCGAGCCAGCTACTGGAGGCGGCGCGCGAGAAGCTGGAGCGGCGCGGGGTCGACCCTGACGACGCGGCGCTGCTCGACGAGGAGCTGCGCAAGACGCGCAAGCGCTGGATCGAAGACGAGCTGAAGCGCCAGGGGCTGCGGCGCGCCGAGCACTGGGGCTGGCCGAACACCTACACCTACACGAAGTCGCTCGGGGAACAGCTCGTCATCCGCGCCAACCAGCGCGGCGAGGTGCCGGTCACGGTGGTCCGCCCGGCGGTCATCGAGTCGGCGTGGCGCTATCCGTTCGCCGGCTGGAACCAGGGCGTGAACACGTCGGCGCCGCTCGTGTACTTGTCGTGGCGCGGCCACCGCATGTACCCGTTCACGCCGGAGCTGGTGCTGGACGTCGTGCCGGTGGACCTGGTGGCGTCGGTGGTGCTGATGGCGGCGGCGGCGCTGCTGCGCGGCGAGCACCAACCGGTGTACCAGGCGGCCACGAGCGACTCGAACCCGCTGCCCATCCACCGCCTGGTGGAGCTGACGGCGCTGAAGAACCGCCGCTGGCACGAGGCCGAGCCGGGGGGCGAGCTGTTCGAGAAGGTGCTGGCGAACCTCGACATGGTCGTGGCGCCGACGCCGCTCTACAAAGCCGTCTCGGCGCCGGGGCTGGCGCGCTTCGCCAAGGGCTTTCGGCGCGCGCTCGACCTGGTGCCCGCCGACCTCGAGGGCGGGCTCGGGCGCATGGCGCGCTTCCTCAAGAGCGGCACGGAGAAGCTGTCGAAGGGCGAGGACACGGTCGACTTCATCCTGGGGCTGTACCTGCCCTACACGCGAGACTTGCAGTACACGTTCCACACCGACAACGTGCGCGCCGCGTGGGAGCGGCTCGGCGCCGCCGACCGCGTGCGGTATCCGTGGGACCCCGAGGACATCGACTGGCGCACGTACTGGATGGACATCCACTGCGAGGGGCTGCGCAAGTGGAGCTTCCCCAGCATCGAGGCGAAGCTCAAGCCCGAGGAAGAGGGGCTGCCGTCGTTCCCGCGCACGCTGCTCGAGGTGTTCGACGTCTCCACGACCGAGCACGCGAACCGCGTGGCGCTGCAGATCCTCGACGACGAGGGGATCGAGAAGTTCACGTACGCCGAGGTACGGGCGGCGGCGGAGCGGGTGGCGGGGTTCCTGCGCGCGCGCGGCGTGAAGGCGGGCGACCGCGTGCTGCTGGTGAGCGAGAACCGCCCCGAGTGGGGCATCTCCTATTTCGGCGTGCTGGCGGCGGGCGGGAGCTGCGTGCCGGTGGACCCGGAGCTGGGGGCGGAGACGGCGGCGCGGCTGGCGGCGGACTGCGAGGCGCGCGGCGTCATCTCCTCGCCGAAGTACGCCGAGCGGCTGCGCGCGGTGCTGCAGGACCGCCCGGTGTGGGTGCACCAGGAGATCGCGTTCGACCCGGCCGGGGAGGTGCGGCGCGTGCCGCTGCGGGCGGCCATCGATCGCCTCGTCCGCGCGAGACAGGGGGAGATCGAGCGTGGGCCCGCGGAGCCCGGGCGCCTCGTCCGCGCGAGCGCGGCAGAGCTCGAGCGCCCGCCGGCAGAGCCCGGGCGCACCGTCGAGATCTTCAAGCCGGGCGAGGCGGGGTCGCCGCTGGCGTCGCTCATCTACACGTCGGGCACGACCGGCGACCCGAAGGGCGTGATGCTGACGCACACGAACTTCTCGTCGCTGGTGGCCATCCTGGGGCGCGTGTTCGACCTGGGGCCGAAGGACAACCTGCTCAGCGTGCTGCCGCTGCACCACACGTTCGAGTTCACCGCGGGCCTGTTGTTGCCGCTGAGCCGCGGGGCGAGCGTGACGTACGTGAAGGAGATTTCTTCGAAGAGCCTGCAGCGCGCGTTCGAGCAGACGCCGGTGACGGCCATGATCGGCGTGCCGGCGCTGTGGCAGCTCTTGTGGCGCAAGATCCGCCAGAACGTGGCGGCGCGCGGGCCGGCGGCGGAGGTGATGTTCGACCGCATGGTCGAGTGGCAGGCGCGGCTGCGCGACCAGCTGCGCGTGAACCTGGGGCCGTTCCTCTTCGGCGCGGTGCACCGCTTCTTCGGCGGGCGCATTCGCTACCTCATCAGCGGCGGCGCCCCGCTGCAGGAAGACATCTTCCGCGGCTTCTACGGCATGGGCTTCGACCTGCTGGAGGGGTACGGCCTGACGGAGACGTCGCCGGTGCTGACGGTGAACCGCCCGGGCGAGCAGCCGAAGCCGGGCACCGTGGGCAAGGCGCTGCCGGGGATCGACATCAAGCTGCACGACCTGCGCGACGACGGCACGGGCGAGATCATCGCGCGCGGGCCGAACGTCATGGCCGGCTACTACGGGGACCCCGAGGCGACCGACGCGGTGCTCAAGGACGGCTGGCTGCACACCGGCGACCTGGGAAAGATCGACTCCAAGGGGCGCGTCTTCGTGGTCGGGCGCATCAAGGAGGTCATCGTCGATTCGGGCGGCAAGAACATCTACCCCGACGAGCTGGAGGAGCTGTACGCGAGCGCCGAGCTGATCAAAGAGCTGTGCGTGCTGGGCGTGGAGGGGCCGGACGGCGACGAGCAGGTGGCGTGCCTGTGCGTGCCGAGCTCGGCGGCGCACCCGGACATGTCGCGCGCCGCGCTCTACAAGCGGGTGCAGGAGCACTTCGCGGCGGTGAGCGCCAAGCTGCCGCAGTACAAGCGCGTCAAGACGCTGCGCTTCTGGGACAAGGACCTGCCGCGCACGCGCACGCGCAAGGTGAAGCGCAACGAGGTGCGCGACATCATGCGGCGGCTGGCGCGCGTGGAGGACCGGCGTGCGGCGCGCGCCGCGAAAGGGGCGGGGGACGGGACGGGGCCGGGCGCGGGCGGGCGCGGCGGCAACGGCGAGGGGGCGGCCGACGCCGGGCTGGACGCCGAGCAGGCGTGGCTGGTGCGCACGCTGAAGGACCTGGCGGGCGTGGAGGAGGAGCGGGTGGTCACGGGGGCACACCTCACCGCCGATCTGGGGCTCGACTCGCTCGGCTTCACGGAGCTGGCGGTGGCGATCGAGGAGCACACCGAAGGGATGCACATCGGCGCCGAGGAGCTATCGCGCGTGGCGACGGTGGGCGAGCTGATGACGCGGCTGGGGGCGCGGCAGGAGACGGGGCCGGTGGAGGGCGGGATGGCCACCAGCGCCGACACGCGCCGCTACCGCGAGCTGACGGAGGCGGCGGAGGTGAAGCTGCCGCCGCGGCTGGGCAAGGCGGGGAAGTCCCTCATTGGGCGGGCGCAGCGCGCGCTGTACGAGCGGCTGTTGCAGACCGAAGTGCTGGGGGCGAGCCACATCCCCTACGACCGCAACTGCATCGTGGTGGCGAACCACCAGAGCCACCTCGATACGGGGCTGGTGAAGTACGCGTTGGCGGACTACGGGCAGGGCATCGTCACGGTGGCGGCACAGGACTACTTCTACGACACGGCGGTGAAGCGCGCCTACTTTGACAATTTCACGAACATGATCCCGTTTGACCGGCACGCGAGCCTCGTGGACTCGCTGGAGAAGGCGTGCGAGGTCATCCTGCAGGGGAAGCGGCTGTTGATGTTCCCGGAAGGGACGCGCTCGCCGGACGGGCGGATGCAGGACTTCAAGCCGGGCGTGGGGTATCTGGTGCTGAAGACGAAGAGCGACGTCCTGCCGGTGTACCTGGAGGGGACGTACGACGCGCTGCCCAAGGGCGGGGCGATTCCCAAGGGGCGCAAGGTGCGGGCGACGATCGGGCCGGTGGTGCCGTACGAGGCGCTGGTGGCGCAGTGCGACGGCGAGGTGAAGGCGGGGAACTACAAGGTGGTGGCGCGGACGATCCAGCGCGCGGTGGAAGCGCTGCGCCCGGGGGCGCGGCGCGCGTCACCGGCGGGTGCAGGGGCGGGCGCGGGCGCGGGGACTGCGGGAGCGCCGGCGTGGGCGGAGGCGACGGCTGGCGCGGGCACGCGGGCGAACGGCGGCACGGGGGCCACGCGCGCCTACGGCGAGGCGAGCGGTAACGGCGATCCGGCAGCGATGCTGCGCGCGCTCTTCGGCGATCTGGAGAAGCGTTTCCAGCCGAAGGAGGTCGACCGCGAGCTGACGTACTACTTCTCGCTGGGCGACGAGCCGGGGTGCAAGTGGACCATCATCGCCTCGCCGCAGCGGTGCACCATCGTCGAGGGGAAGCAGCGCGACCAGGCGGACTGCGTGCTGAAGACGACGCCCGACGTCTTCTCGCGCCTGATGACGGAGCGCGACGTGCCGGTGACGCTCTTCACGTCGCAGGCGGCGAAGACCAACAACGTGGAGCTGCTGCTGACCTTCCGTCAGGCGTTCGGCCTCGGCGCCGTCTGAGCCGCGCGTTGCGCCTGCTGACGGCCCACAAGATCCTCATCAGCGCGGCGATCGTCGCCGCGGGGTGCTTCGCCATCTACGAGGTGTGGGCGTGGCGGGCGACCCGCGCCCCGGCGGCGCTCGCGCTGGCGGCGGCTGCGGTCGTCCTGGGGGGCGGATTGGGACTCTACCTGCGCCGCCTGCTACGCAAGGGCGTCTGGGCGCCCGGGCGCTGAGGCGCCGGGACCTCGGCACCCCGCCCAACGCCTGAGGAGGCGCCGGTTGACAAACGTCTACGCACCCCATACGCGATGTTGCCTGGCCGCGCCGCTTCCTCTACGGTGAGGGCTTCAGGGAGGTTCCATGCGCACGCACTTCATCCTCGGGTGGGGCTTGGTCGCCGCGCTGGCCGTCGTCACCACGTTCGGCGCCGGCAGCTGCCAATGCCAACGCTCGACGTTCTGCGCGGGCATCGCCTGCGGCTCGGGCGAGGAGTGCAACCCCGACAACGGCAACTGCGAGCCCATCAACTGCATCCCCGGCTACACGCGCTGCGCCGCCGGCGACTCCGGCGGGCTGGAGCGCTGCAACGCGACCGGTGACGGCTACATCACGGTAGGCTCCTGCGGCCCCGGCCAGAGCTGCGTGACCGGCACGACCGGCGGCACGTGCGACCCGCCCGCCTGCGCGCCCGGGTCTAGCATGTGCCAGGCCGACGGCTCGGTGAGCTACTGCCTGGTCGGCGTGTTCGAGAATCCGGTGCCGTGCTCGTCCGGCGAGGTGTGCGACCCCAGCGCCGGCGGCAACTGCGTTCCCACGGAGTGCGGGCCCAGCACGCTCTACTGCGCGGCAGGCGGCGGAGAAGTGCGCATGTGCAACGCGCTCGGCACCAGCTCCACGTCGGTGGAGACGTGCCAGCCCGGCGACGAGTGCAACAACGGGCAGTGCCTCTCCATGTGCGAGCTGGCGGAGCTGGAGCGCAGCTTCGTGGGCTGCGTCTACATGGCGCTCGACACCGACAACGTCTCGCGCGACGACCCGCTGCAGTACGACATCGTCGTCTCCAACCCGAGCAGCTCGCTGACGGCCATGGTCAACATCGAGACGCGCAACGGCGCCGGTGGGAGCTGGACGAGCGTCGCCTCCGACAGCGTCGCGCCCTCGACCATCCGCATCTTCGCCCTGCCCGACCGCCACGCCGAGGGGAGCACCATCGCGACGGCGCTCGCCTACCGCGTCACGGCGTCCATCCCCATCGTCGCCTACCAGTTCAACTCCGACGACTTGTCGGGGTCGGCCGGGTCGAGCGGCGCGTCGCTGCTGTACCCCAAGCCGGCGCTGGACAAGTACTACTACGCGGTGTCTCTGCCGGCGACCACCGGCGACGACACGCTGTTCACCTTCGGCGGCGAGATGCACCACTCCGGGTTCGCGGTGATCGGCGCGTTCGACGGCACGAACGTCAACATCACCGTCAACACGAGCACGCAGGCGGGCGGCGGCATCCCGGCGATGAGCCCCGGCGACGGATACGCCACGACGCTGAACGAGGGCGACGTGCTGCAGATCGAGTCGGCCAACCTCGGCGGAGACGTGACCGGCAGCTACATCACGTCCGACCAGCCGGTGGCCGTGTTCGGCTACCACGAGTGCGCCATCCTCGACGCGAGCACGTGCGACCACATCGAGGAGGAGCTGATGCCGGTGACGGCGTGGGGCAAGACGTTCGCCAACGTCGGCATCGTCGCCGGCAGCGCCGCCAAGGTGTGGCGCTTCGTGGGGTCCGAGGACGGCACGACCGTCACGGTCGAGTACACGGGCTCCGTCAGCGGGCTGCCGGCCTCGGGGTCGGGCTTCCTCATCAACGCCGGCGAGTACATGGACTTCACCGTGACGGGCGATTTCTACGCCTTCTCCGACAAGGCTATCTTCATCGCGCAGTTCAACATCGGCGAGACGGACATGGTGACGTCGGTGCCGGTAGATCAGTGGCTCGACAGCTATCTCTTCATCGCGCCGCCGTTCTTCGGCGACAACATGACGATCGTGCGTCACATGACGTCCACGATCACGCTGGACGGCGCCCCCATCCCGGCGGGCATGTGGGGCCCCGCC
>DASYRF010000427.1:0-9682 GCA_036004705.1 Myxococcota bacterium | reverse complement strand
GTTGCCGCGGTCGAGACACGCGGCCGGGTCGAGGGCATCGAGGAGTTGGAGGTCGACGTCCACGCCGGCCGCCGCGTCGTCGACGGCGGCGCTGACGAAGCCCGGAATGGCGATCGTCAGGCGATACACGACTTCGGGGCCGCTCTCGTCGATGGCTGGCGCGCAGCCGTACGAGGCGAAGTTGCGCGTGCTGCTGGCGGACGTGTCGTTGTCGTCGTGAAACGGAAAGATCGTCGGGCAGATCATTCCCGCGGGGCAGCTCGCCGCCCCGGCGTCCGTCCCGCTGCCGCCGCCGTCGCCTGGCACGGCCGCGTCTTTTCCGCCGCCTCCGCCCGCGTCGCTGCTGCGCGCCGCGTCGGAGGTTGCGGCGCGCGCCGCCACGCAGCCAGTCGCGGCCGCCGCGAGTGCGAGTGCGAGTGCGAGCGCGAGCGCGGACAGCGCCGCCGTGGCGGCGCCTCGCCTGGAATACAGACACGGGCTCATGCGCATCTCCTCTACCGTCGAAACGGCGATCGTCGCGCGGAACCGCAGCGCGGGCAACAAAGCCCGAGCTGCGCTCACGCCATGGGACGCCGCACGCGCTGCGCCGTCACGCCGCGGCAGCGCCGATCCCTCAAACCCGCGGTGCCACGTCCGGCACGGCTGCTGGACCGCTTCTAGCAGCATGCCGCTCGTCCTACTACTACTGGTCTTCCTGCTGCCGCGCCGCCGAGGGAGCGTACGCCCATGGAAGCGTGCCGGCCGCGCGCGCGCGCGCGCGTCGCGGCCGCCGCCCCTTGCCACGATCACGCGGGTGCCCTGCCTGGCGGCCGGCGCAGTCGGCGGGTAGAGTCGTCGCATGCTCAGCGAGACCGAGCGCGCGCTCGCGCGGTGGCTCGACGACCGCGCCGCCGACATGGAAGCCGACGTCCGCGCGCTCGTCGCCGTCGATAGCTACTCGGCGCGGCCGGAAGGGGTCGCGCGCGCCGCTCGGCTGCTTGCGCCCGAGCTCGCGGCGCTGGGCTTGGCGGTCGAGGAGCGCCGCACCGACGGCAGCGGGCCGCACCTGGTCGCACGCAAGGAGGGCACGTCGCCGCGCGTGGCCCTCATCGTGCACCTCGACACGGTCTTCCCCGAGCCGGTGCCGTACGCGCCTGACCCGGCGGGAGCCGGGCGCGTACGTGGGTCAGGGGTGTGCGACGCCAAGGGTGGCGCAGTGGTGGCGCTCTGGGCGCTGCGCGCGCTGCGCGCGGCCGGGCTCTGGGAGCCGCTGGCGGCCACGGTCCTCTACAATGGGGACGAGGAGGTGGGGTCGCGCTGGTCGCGCCCCATCGTGGAGGAAGTGGGCCGCGACGCCGCCTGGGCGCTCGTCTACGAGCCCGGCTTCGTGGCGCCCGACGACCCGGGCGCCACGACCATCGTCGTGCGCCGCAAGGGCGTCTCCCGCTACCGCGTCTCCTGCCGTGGCCGCGCCGCCCACGCCGGCAACCGCTACGCGGACGGGGTCAGCGCCGTGGAAGAGCTCGCCCACCTGGTCATCGCCGCCACTGCCCGCACGGACCTCGAGCGTGAGCTCACCGTCAACGTGGGCCTCGTGCAGGGCGGCACCGCCGCCAACACGGTGCCCGAGCACGCCGAGGCCGCCGTGGACGTGCGCTTCCGCCGCGTCGAGGACGACGACGCCTTCTTCGCCTGGCTGCGCGCCGAAGCCGCGCGCGCCCACGCCGTGCACTCCTGGCAAGCGCGCGCCGCCGAGACCGCCGTCGAGCGCGTCACGCAGCGGCCGCCCATGGAGCCGACCGAGGCGTCGCTCGCGCTCGCCCGCCACTTCGTCGCCACGGGCGCCGACCTCGGCCAGCGGCTCGTCGAGCAGTCGCGCGGCGGCGGCAGCGACGCGGCCCTGACGGCCGGCGTGGGCACGCCCAGCGTGGACGGCCTCGGCGCCGTCGGGGGCGCCATGCACCAGCGCGACGAATGGTACGACCCGCGCTCGCTCGCCGCGCGCGCCACCCTGAGCGCCGTCGCCATCGCCCGCCTGGCCGGCCTCGGCGCCTGACCGCCCGCGCGCTGGCCGACCCGCCGCCATTCGTGCTAGTGGGCCCCCCGGGAGGCCGCATGACCGATCCCGCCGTGAAAGTGCACGCGCCGCCGGAGGCGCCCGAGGACTACAAGCCCTTCGTCCCGGCGTCGGTGACCGACATGCGCGAGCTGACGATCCGCGGCGTGGCCATCGGGTCGTTGCTGGGCATCGTCTTCGCCGCCTCGTCCGTGTATCTCGGCCTCAAGGTCGGCCTCACCGTCTCGGCCTCCATCCCCGTGGCGGTTCTTTCCATCACGCTCTTCCGCTGGCTGGGCAAGGCGCCGCTCGTGGGCGGGCTCTTTCGCGGCGCGACGATCCTCGAGAACAACATCGTGCAGACGACCGGCTCGGCGGGCGAGTCCATCGCCGCGGGCGTCGCCTTCACCCTGCCGTCTCTTCTATTGATGGGCTTCGATCTGGAGCTGTCGCGCATCCTGCTGGTGGCGCTCCTCGGCGGACTCATCGGCGTGCTCATGATGATCCCGCTGCGACACGGGCTCATCGTCAAGGAGCACGGCAAGCTCACCTACCCCGAGGGCACCGCCTGCGCCGACGTGCTGATCGTCGGGGAGCAGGGCGGCACGAACGCCAAGACGGTCTTCCTGGGCTTCTTCGTCGGCGGCGGCTACGCCGTGCTGAACCTCATCGCCAAGCTCTGGTCGGACACCTCCAGCTTCGCGCTGCATTTCTGGGGCAAGCTCAAGGGCGCCACCATCGGCTTCGAGGTTTCGCCGCCGATGCTGGGCGTCGGCTACATCATCGGCCCCAAGGTGGCCGCCAACATGATGGCGGGCGGCCTGCTGGCGTTCGTCGTCTTGATCCCGCTGGTGCACCTGTTCGGCGACTCGATGATGGCGCCGATGTACCCGGCGACCATGCTCATCAAGGACATGACGCCCGGGCAGCTCCGCAACGCCTACGTGCTCTACATCGGCGCGGGCGCCGTGGCCACGGGCGGGTTCATCGCGCTGGCGCGCGCTGTTCCTACCATCGTCGGCGCCTTCGCCGGCGGGCTGAAGAGCCTGCGCGCGGGCGCCGCCTCCCCCGCCGCCGCCGCCGTGGCGTCCGGCAGCGGCGCGCACCCCTACCGCACCGCCGCCGCCGCCGACGCCCGCCCGCGCACCGAGCAGGACCTGCCCATGAAGCTCGTGCTCGGCGGCGCGCTCGCCCTCGCCGCCGCCATCTGGCTGGCGCCCACGCTCCACATCAACGCCGTCTCGGCGGTGCTGATCGTGCTCTTCGGTTTCTTCTTCGTCACGGTGTCGAGCCGCATCACCGGCGAGATTGGCTCCTCCTCGAACCCCATCTCGGGCATGACGGTCGCGACGCTGCTGCTGACCTGCGGCCTGTTCGTGCTGATCGGCTGGACGGGCGTGGCGTTCAAGGCGATGGCGCTGTCCACCGCCGCGCTCGTCTGCGTGGCCGCGTCCAACGGCGGCACCATCTCGCAGGACCTCAAGACCGGGTTCCTGGTGGGCGCCACTCCGCGCCACCAGCAGGTCTCCATTTTGGTGGGCGTCGTCTCCAGCGCCGTCGTCATCGGCTTCGTGCTGCTGTTGCTGAACCAGTCGCACGCGACCTTCAAGGCGGTCGACTTCCCCGGCTATGCCGCCCCGCCCGCCGCCGCCGGCGCGGAGGTGGAGCGCGCCAAGGGCCCCGACGGGAACCTCTACCGCGTGCATTACGTGAACGAGGACGTCGGGGACGTCGTGCGCGGCAAGTACCTGGTCGACGACGGCGGCAAGGCGCTCTACCTCGTCGACCCGGGCGTCTGCGGAACGTATCCCTACAAGCTGGAGGCGCGCACGTATCCGGGCGTGCGGCTCCCCATTCCCCTCAACGCGCCCACCGAGCGCGGCATCGATCGCAAGGTCTACAAGGTCGCCGATCTCAAGGACCCGGTCGGCGCCGTCCCCGCGGGGCGCTACCTCGTCGACGACGCGGGTCAGGTGGTCTACGCGTCGAGCGACATGTGGAAGTTCGACGCCCCCAAGGCGCAGCTCTTCCGCCTCATCATCGACGGCACGCTCGGTGGCAAGCTCCCCTGGGGGCTCGTGCTCGTCGGCGTGTTCCTGGCCGTCATGATGGAGCTCCTGGGCGTGTCGTCGCTGCCGTTCGCCGTCGGGCTGTACTTGCCGATCTACACGTCGGCGGGGATCTTCGTGGGCGGCTGTGTGCGCTGGCTCGTCGACCGCAAGCGCAAGGGGATGTCGGCCGCCGAGGCGGAGTTCTCGCCCGGCGTCCTGATGGCGTCCGGTCTCATCGCCGGCGGCGCGATTGCCGGCGTGGTGCAAGCCATCATTGCCTATAACGAGTGGGACGCTAAGTTCGATCTGAGCCCGACGCTGGGATCGCTCGCGCGCAACGGGAGCTGGTGGCCGATGCTCCCCTTCCTGGCCATGGCCGGCGGGCTCTTGTGGATTGGGATGAAGTCCGAAAGCGGCGGGCACGGTGCCGGCGGCGCCGGCAAGGGTCATACTTCGCAGGGATGAGAACCTGCCTTTCGACGCGCTGGCTGGCCGCCGCGCTGGCGGTCGCGGCCGGCTGCAGCAGCGGCGCCGATGCGCGCTCGCACATCGGCGACCTGCACGAGCGGCGCGACAAGAAGTACGACCTCGACCTGGACGACCTCGACGACGGCGAGCGGGACGCGGTGGAGCGCGCCCTCGCCATGCCGCATCGCGAGGCCACCCGCCGACTCGGCCCGCACCGCGCCGTTTGGGACGTTCGCCAGAGCGCCTACGCCGCCGGCGCGCTGCTGGAGAGGCTCGACGACAAGTACACAATCGAGGCCGACGCCGCCGGCAACTTCTCGCTGCTCGAGACCAACAGCGAGGACTACAAGAAGGAGATCGTGTGGACGGGCGGCGACCTCTATGTGGGCACGCGCTACGGGCTTCCCGTCCACCGGCGCCCGGTCGGCGACGAGGCGACGGGCTGGCGCGACGACGCATGGACGGTGGGGGCGACCTACTGGCGGCTGCTGAAGGGTGGGCTGTTGCTCGACCGCGCCGGCGAGGAGAGCGTCGCTGGGCGCAACGCGCTGAAGATCACCGTGACCGCCGATCCCGAGAAGGGGCCGACCGCGGGCGAGCGCGCCGCGTACGACCGAGTCGACCCGGCCAAGGCTTGGCGCGCGACCATCAAGCTGGAATCGGCCAGCGGGAGCCTCTGGTTCGACGCCGAGACCGGCGTGCCGCTGAAGGCCGACTTGGAGCTGAAGTACACGGCCGTGAAGGACGGGCGCGAGGCGCGCTGGACGGTGCAGCTCGCGCTCGCCGTTGAAGCCATCGGTGCGGTCGCCGCGCTGGGCCCGCCGGCGAAGTTCGTCGAGTCGCCCGAGCGCGTGCGAATGATCATCGACCGTGAGGCGGTGCTGGGCGAGAAGCGCGTGGACGTCGCGAGCCTGAGCGAGGCGGAGCTGCGCGCGATGGCGGAGACGTACGGGCTGGCCGTGCCAAAGGGGGCGGGGCGCGCCGAGCTGGTGAAGATGCTGCGGGCGCACGATCCTTCGCTGAAGGAGAGCGTGCTCGTCGACAGTGGCGGCAAGGTCAAGATCGAGCCCCCCTCGGAGCCGGCGGCGCTGCCGCCCGATGCCGGGCCGATCGCGACCGACGAGATCCCCGCCGGAAAGACCGACGAGCCGCCGCCCGAGCCGCCGCCCGACCTGGCGCCGCTGGAGAAGAAGGGGCCGGAGTCCGCGCCGGCCGCGGGCGACGCCAAGAAGAAGGGCAAGGGCGGCGCCGACGGGAAGGTGGCGCCCAAGAGCGGCGACGGCGACGACCCCCCGACCCGGAGCGATGGGTTCTGAGGCCGGGGCGGGGGTCGGGGCGACGGCGCCGCCGCGGGCGCTGCTGCGCGCGGCGCGCCTGGCCGTGGTGAAGGTGGGCAGCAACGTGCTGGCGCGCGAAGGGGGCGAGGCTTTCGCGCGCCTGGGGTCGGACGTGGCGGCGGCGCGCCGCGGCGGGCGCGCGGCGGGCGGCGTGGACGTGGTGCTCGTCAGCTCCGGCGCCATCGCGCTCGGCTGGCCGGGGCTCGGGCTCGCCGCGCGGCCTCGCGACATGGCGCTTCTGCAGGCGGCGGCGGCGCTGGGGCAGCCGGAGCTCATGCGGCGCTGGGAGGCGGCGTTCGCGCCGCACGGCCTGCGGGTGGCGCAGGTGCTGCTGACGGCCGACGGCGTGGCGGCGCGCGACCGCTTCCTGAACGCGCGGCACACCATGCAGGCGCTGCTGCGCTGCGGGGCCGTGCCGGTGGTGAACGAGAACGATACCGTGGCGGTCGACGAGATCCGCTTCGGCGACAACGACCATCTGTCGGTCGTGTGCGCCAGCGTCGTCGGAGCCGACGCCGTGCTGCTGTTGACCAACCAGCCGGGCCTGCTCGACCGTGACCCGCGTACGCTCGCGCCCGGAGACGCGCCGCCGCGCCTCGTGCCCGAGGTGGCGGTCGGCAGCGACTGCGACGTCGGCAGCGACGGCGACGTGGGCGGGCGCGACGCGGGGGCTCCGCTACTGGCGTCCGGCGGCGGCTCCGGGGAGCCCGGCGCCGCGGAGATGGGCACGGGCGGCATGCGCTCGAAGGTACGCGCCGCACGCACGGCCGCGCGCCTGGGCGTACCGGCGGTCATCGCCGACGGACGCACGGCCGGGGTCGTCGTCGCCGCGCTGCGCGGCGAGGCGGTGGGCACGCTCTTCGTCCCCAGCGACGAGCGCCTCGCCTCGCGCAAGGCCTGGCTGGCGGCCGCCACTGCGCCACAGGGGCGCTTGCACGTGGACGCGGGCGCCCGAGAGGCCATCGTCGCGCGCGGCAAGAGCCTCCTGCCGCGCGGCATCGTTCGTGTGGAAGGGGAGTTCGCGCTGGGCGACGTGGTCGAGGTCGTTGGTCCTGACGGGCGCGCGTTCGCCCGCGGGCTGGCGAGCTACCGAGGCGCCGAGGTCGCGGCTATCCGCGGGCGCCGCTCGGACGAGATCGAGGCGGCGCTCGGCTACCGCACCGCCGACGAAGTCGTTCACCGCGACGACCTCGTGCTGCTCGATCCATGAGCGAGCCCGCCGCGCGCCGGTTCACCGCGCCGGCCGCCGCCGCCGTGCGCGTCGCGGTGGCCGAAGCGAGCGGCAACGAGGTCTTCTTCGTAGGTCGCCTCGCCGGCGGGCTCGTCCACGAAGTGGAAGTGCGATGCCGCGGGAACGCCGAGGCCGTTCCGGCGCTGCTTGCCGCGGCCGCGCGCGGCGACGTCGTTATCCACAACCATCCGTCTGGCGTGCTGATGCCGTCCGCCGCCGACCTGCACCTGGCGGGCGAGTTCGGCGACCGCTCCGTGGGCTTCTACATCGTGGACGGTGCCTGCGCTCGCTGCTACGCGGTGGTGGAGCCCTTCGCTGCCGCCGCCGAGCCCGCGCCCTTCGACGTGGCGGCGCTGCTCGGCCAGCTTGCGCCCGGGGGCGCGCTCGCCACGGCGCACGACGGGTACGAGGACCGCCCGCAGCAGCGCGCCATGGCCGCGGCCGTCTGCGCCGCGCTCGAAGGCGAGCGCCTGTTGGCGGTGGAGGCCGGCACCGGCACGGGCAAGTCGCTCGCCTATCTGCTGCCGGCGGCGGTCTGGGCGAAGCGCACCGGCGAGCGCGTGGTCGTGTCGACCCATACCATCGCGCTGCAAGAGCAGCTCGTGGGGAAAGATCTGCCGCTGCTGGCGCGTTTGGGCGTGGACGTCGAGGTGGCGCTCGTGAAGGGGCGCGGCAATTACCTTTGTTTGCGCAAGCTCCGCCAGGCGACGGCGAGCGGCGGGGAGTCGGCGCTCTTCGGCGAGGAGCACGCCGGCGCGCTGCGCGACGTGGCCGCCTGGGCGGTCGGCACGCGCGACGGCTCGCTGGCGGACCTGGGGACGCCGCCGCCGGACGACGTCTGGGCGGAGCTGCGTGTGGAATCGGACGACTGCGGCGGAGTGCGCTGCGAGCACTACGCCGGCTGTTTCTACTTCAAGGCGCGGCGCCGCGCGGCGCGCGCCGACCTGCTGGTGGTCAACCACCATCTGCTGCTGGCGGACCTGGCGCTGCGCGCCGAAGAGGACGAGTACGAAGCGTCGTTCGTGCTGCCGCCCTATGCGCGCATCGTCGTGGACGAGGCGCACCACCTCGAAGACGCCGCGACCGCGCACTTCGGCGAGCGCGCCTCGGCGGCGCAGGTGCGCCGGCTCTGCGGGCGGCTGCGCCACGTACGCAACCCGGGGCGCGGGCTGCTGCCCCTGGCCGCTGCGCGCCTGGAGCAGGCGGCGGGCGCGCTACCCCCGGCGGAGCAGGCCGCCGCGCGCGCGCTGGCGGCGCAAATGCGTGAGGACCTCGTCGCCGCGCGTGCGATGACGCTGGAGCGCGCCGAGCAGCTTTTCGCCGACGCGGGCCGCGCCGTGGAGCAGGCCGTCGCTGCCAGCGCCGCCGGCGCCGGTGCCGGTGGCGCGGAGGGCGCCGCGCGCCTGCGCATCGGCCCCGGCTTCGACCAATCCACACTGTGGCTGGACGAGCTCTATCCGCCGCTGGCGGAGCTTTCGCGCGAGTGCGCCGGACTCGGCGCGTTGGTGGCGCGCACCGCCGAGCGCGCCGGTGCCTTCGTGCGCGACGAGGGCTCGCCGCTGGCCTCGTCGCTCCTCGATCTCGCCGCCGTCGGCCGCCGTCTCGTCGCCCAGGCCGAAATCTCCGGGCGCTTCCTCCAGCCGGACGACGAACGCTGCCGCTGGATCGAAACGCAGCCCCCCGCCGGGGCGCATCCGCGCCAGCTCAGCCTGTGCGCCGCGCCGGTAGACGTCGGGCCCGCGCTGGCCGGTGCCCTGCACGACCGCTTCGGCACCGTCATCGCCACCAGCGCGACGCTCACCGTGGCCGGCACGTTCGACCATTTCCTCGCGCGCAGCGGCCTCGCCCTGGTGCCCGCGCATCGACGCACCGTGCTGCGCGTCGAGTCGCCGTTCGACTTCGCACGCCAGGCGCTCCTGGGCGTGCCGACGGACCTGCTTCCGCCCGACCACCCGCGCGCGGAGGAGCGCCTCGCGCGCCTGCTGGTCGAAGCCGCCGCCGTCACCGGCGGGCGCATGCTGGTGCTCTTCACCGCCTACGCCGCCCTGCGGCGCGTGTATGCGCTGGTGGCCGACCCGCTGGCGGCGCGCGGCGTCACCGTGCGGCGCCAGGGCGACGAGTCACGCGCGCGGCTCCTCGACCGGCTGCGCGCCGGCGGACGCACGGTATTGCTCGCCACCGACTCCTTCTGGGAAGGCGTCGACGTCCCGGGCGACGCGCTCTCGTGCGTCGTCGTCGCGCGCTTGCCGTTCCGCGTGCCCAGCGAGCCCATCGTGGCGGCGCGCCTAGAGGCGCTCACCCGCCGCGGGCTCGACGCGTTCCAGGAGTACGCGCTGCCCGAGGCGGCGCTGCGGCTGCGCCAGGGGTTCGGCCGTCTCATCCGCTCGCGCCGCGACCGCGGTGCGGTGATCCTCGCCGATCCGCGCGTCGTCGACCGCCGCTACGGCGAGATCTTCCTCGCCTCGCTTCCGCCCGCGCGCCGCGTCGTGGGCCCGCAGGCGGAAGTCCTGGCGGCGCTGCGCGAGGCCGTCGCGTGAACCGCTGGCGCGCCGGCGGGGGT
>DASYRF010000426.1:0-14284 GCA_036004705.1 Myxococcota bacterium | reverse complement strand
GCGCTGAAGAAGCAGCGCGGCGAGCGCGCCGACGTGGAGAGCGGGATGGCGAAGCTGTTCTGCTCGCAGGCCGCCACCAAGCATTGCCTGGAGGCGATCCACATTCACGGGGGCTACGGCTACACGACCGAGTTCAACGTGGAGCGCTACTACCGCGACGCGCCGCTCTTGACCGTGGGCGAGGGGACCAACGAGATCCTGCGCCAGGTCATCTCGCGCGGCCTGGTGAAGCGCTACCCGGTGGAATGAGCGAGGCGGCCATGGCGGCGGGCGGACGGTGGTTCGAGGACTTCGAGGTCGGCGCCGTGTACCGGCACTGGCCGGGACGCACCGTACGCGACGCCGACAACACCTGGTTCACGCTGCTGACCATGAACACGCACCCGCTGCACTTCGACGAGGCCTACGCGGCGGCGACGCCGCACGGGAAGTGCCTGGTGAACGGGACGCTGGTCTTCTCGGTGGTCGTGGGAATGAGCGTGCGCGACGTGAGCGAGCGCTGCCTGGCGAACCTGGAATACGAATGGGTGCGCCACCTGGGGCCGGTGTTCGCCGGGGACACGCTCTACGCCGAGTCGGAAGTGCTGGAGCTGGTGCCGAGCCGTCACAAGGCCGACCGCGGCGTGGCGTACGTGGAGACGCGCGCCTGGAACCAGAACGGCGAGCCGGTGCTGTCGCTGCGGCGGCGCGTGCTGGTGCCGCGGCGTCCGGCGGTGCTGCCGGAGGAGCGCGTGAGCCCGCGCGCCGGCGCCTTCGACGTGGAAAGGTAGCGAGGGGAGGAAGCGTGGCGCTCGACCCGACCAAGCAGAAGATTCTGGCGATGCTCGACGACGACGGGGCCGACGCCGCGGTGCGCCGCGCGGCGGCCGTGGTGCTGGGCGAGCTGCACGTCGGGGACCGCCCGGTGGTGGCGGCGCTGTGCGCGCTCCTGGCTTCGACGGACGGCGAGACGAAGCTGGCGGCGTTGCGCGGGCTGCGCGGGGCGCGTTCCAAGCTGGCGGTGCCCGTGCTGGTGGGCATGCTCGACGACAAGGACGAAGAGGTGCGGCGGGCGGCGGCGGCGGCGATCGGCGCCGCCGGCCCCGAGGTGGCGGCGTCGCTGCGCGCCGAGCTTCCCAAGGCGAGCGCGGCGCGGCGGCGGGCCATCGTCGACGTGCTGGCCTGGACGCGCGGCGCCGCCGGGCTGGACGCGCTCGTGGCGATCATCGGCGGCGAGGACGAGGCGCTGGCGAACCACGCCGGCGTGGCGCTGCGCGCGCGCGCCGCCGAGCTGAGCCCCGCCGAGGCGGCGCAGCTGCGCAAGCGGCTGCTGGCGCTGCTGGCGGCCGAAGCGAAGAAGGCGGCGCGCGCGGCCAAGGGCGGGGCGGGCGCGGGCGCCGGCGCCGTCAGGGCGACGCCGGCGAGGTCGGGCGGACGCAGCGGTCGAGCGCGGCGCGCCGCGCGGCGCGCCGTGGAGGCCGCCGAGGCCGAGGCGGCCGCGGCGTTCACGGGGCTGTCGGTGGGGCTGCGCCTGCTCGGCGACCTCGGCGAGGCCGCCGATCTGCGCCTGCTGCTCGACCACGCCGGCGCGGCGGCGGGCCGTCCGCCGGAGGTGCGCGCGGCCGCCATCGGCGGGCTGCGCAAGCCGCTGCGCGCCAGCAAGAGCGCCAAGGACCGCGCCGCCGCCGTGGTGCTGCTGCTGGGGCTCGTCGCCGAGGACGACCTGGAGCGCGTGGTGCGTCCGGCGCTCGACCTGCTGCGTGACGTGGAGCTCGGGCTCGAGCAGGCCCCGGCGCTGTTGAAGCTGGCCGAGGGCGCGCACCCGGTCGCGCGCGAGTTTGCGCTGGCCCGCCTCGGCGCCATGGACAACGCGCAGGTCGGGCGCGTGCTCGTCAAGCACCTCGCCAGCGGCGACCAGGCGTCGCGCGAAGCGGCCGCGGCGTCGCTGCGGCGCGCGCCCTCCGCCGTGCCGGTGCTGCTGAAGGAGCTGCTGGAGGCGCCCGACGCCGAAGCGGTGCGCTGGATGGCGGGCGTGCTGCGCCACCACGCCGAGCGCCTCAAGCCGGCCGAGCGGCAGGCGCTGGGGCGCGCCGCGGGCGACTGGGCGAAGGCCGGCGACGCGCGCGCCGTGCCGGTGGCGGAGCTGCTCGGCGCGGTCGACCCCGAGGGGCGCGAGGAGGCGCTCGTCGAGACCGCCCGCAAGCTGGCTGGGCAAGGCCGCTACGAGGAGGCGAACCAGGCGCTGCGCCCGCTGGCGCGCGACGGCAACCTCGCGCCGGACACGCGCTTCGACGTGGCGCTCTACGCGCTCAAGGCCGCGCCGCGCGCCGTCCCCACCAAGGGCCAGAGCGCGCGCGATCCGGCCCTGGCCGAGATGCGCCGGCTGGCGCAGGGCGACTTCCCGCTCGTGGACCGCCTCTTCAAGTCGAAGCACCTCGACGACCAAGAGCGCTTCTACGTGGGCTTCGCGCTCATCGAGAGCCCCGACGCCGCCGACCGCGACCTCGGCGGCGAGATCCTGTCGCGCCTCGTCGACGAGTCTCCGCGCTCGGCGGTGGCCAAGTCCGCCCGCAACAAGCTCAAGCTCGCCGGCTACGACGAGTAGCCCGCCCGCGCGCACGACGTCGTGATCACACCCGCCACGATCGCCGCCTACGCCAGCGCGCGCACGACGTCGTGATCACGCCCGCCACGATCGCCGCCTACGCCAGCGCGCTCACGGTGCTCGTGGGCGTGACGTTCGGCGTCCTGACGCTCCGGCAATGGCGGCGCACCCGCTACCTGGCCGCCGCCGCCGAGCTGGTGCACACGATCCAGACGCCGGAGTTCACGCACGCCATCGGCCTCGTCATGGCGCTCCCCGAGCGCGCCGACGTGCTCGCGGTGCAGGCGGACCCGGCTTGCGTGACCGCCATCCACGCCGTCGCGCACGTGTTCGAGAGCCTCGGCGTGCTCGTGTTCTACCGGCTCTTGCCGTTGCATCTCGTCGACCAGCTCCTCGGCGGCTACCTGCGCGCCAGCTGGCGCCGCGTGCAGCCCTACGTGGAGATGCGGCGCACCGCCGTCGGCGCCATGTTCGGCGAATGGTTCCAGTGGCTGTTCGAGCGCATGGAAGAGGACCCCGCCCCCGGCAAGGCCGTCGGCGCCCCCGTCGCGCACCGCTCCTGGAAGACCTGAGCCGAGCCGTTTCGTGTTCTCCGGTGGGCACGCATCGTCGTAAGATGCGCGCCGGAGGGGCGCATGAACGCACCGATCGAGGAGGCACGGCAGGGACACTCGCGGGCCGGCATCGCCGCGCTGGTGGTGATGGTCCTGGGCGTCGTCGTCAGCGTGGTCGGCATGGCGCTCGGGCAGCCGATGATCGCGGCGAGCCTAGGGGTGGGCGTGCTGGCGGCCATCGTGCTCGCCATCGTCGGCTTGGTGCAGCGCACCCGCAAACGGCTCATCGCCGCCCTCACCCTGCTCTTGCTGTGGCCCTCGTCCGGGATCCTGGCCGCCGTGGCCATCCCGGCCTACCTCAAGTACATCCGCCGGGCCAAGACCAGCGAGGCGACCATGAGCCTGCGCAAGATCTTCGATTCCTCCGTCTCGTACTACGACGCGGAGCTCACCGACAGCGACGGCAAGGTCATGCCCAAGTCGTTCCCGGCCAGCACCGACTGGACGCCACCCCTGGGCGAGTGCTGCAAGCACCCGGGCGGGAAGTGTCCGCCCGACCCGGCGCTCTGGGACACGCCCACCTGGAAGGCGCTGAACTTCTTCATCGACGACCCCCACTACTACTCGTACCGCTACGTCTCGAGCGGCACGGGCAGCGATACCGGCGTCGCCTTCACCGCCAGCGCCTCGGGAGACCTCAACTGCGACGGCGTCTACTCCACCTTCGAGCGCATCGGCAGCGTCGACGCCGCTGACAACATCTCCGGCGGGGGCGGGATCTACCGCAACCTCGACCTGGAGTGATCCTCCGCCTCCTGGCCCCACGGCCGGGTCTTCGGGTAACCGTCCGCATCGAGGGCTTGTCGCCGATCCGAGTGGTGACGGCGTCTCCCCACCCTCATGCAGCGCACCTTGGCCGCCCGGGCGGCGCGAGCGACAGGAGGGCGAAGCACTCTTCGCAATCGATGGTGACGGCGACGGTATGATCGTCGAGCGGGGCGGCGACGACGGCGCGTCCGCAGGCGGATTCGCCGAGGGGGAGGCGGCGCTTCGGGAAGCCGGTTCGCAGGTCGTAGAGGACGAGCCGGATCCGCGCGGGCGCGTCCGGTCCGGGTGGGCCCTCGAGGCCCGGCACCGCCAGCGCGCCGCCGACCACCGCGCCGCCGTCGGCGCCGTGGATCGGGCGCCGCCAGGCGACCTTTCCCGACGAGGCGGCGAAGACGGCCGCTTCGTCGCCGGAGAGTGCGATCCAGCGGCCGCCGGCGAGGGGGCGAAGGTGGGCCCGGTACGCTGAGCGGAGAGGCACCACGTAGCGGGTGGCGCCGGTCGCGGCGTCCAGCACGTGCAGGCCGTCGGGGAAATCGAGCGAGAAGCGGCCGCCGCCGAGGTCGGCGGCGTTGCGCCCGGGGGGCGCTCCGTGGACGCTCCAGAGCACGCGGCCGGTCGTGCCGTCGACGGCGTGCAAGTCGCCGCTGGAGATCCCGACGAGCACGAGATCGCCGACGACGTCGCTCCACCAGTCGTGCGGCGCCGGAACCGGGAAGGTGGCGAGCGGTCCGGTTCCCTCGGCGCGCGAGACGACGACTGCGCCTTCGCGTCTCTCGACGTACAGGGGGGCCGGCGGGGAGGGGCGCGGCGGCGCGCTGGGTGGCTCGGGGACGATGGTCACCGCCCCGCTGCGGAGGTCGACGTGCAGCACCTTTTCCCGCCTCGGGACGCAAGTGGCGTGGGCGGAAGGAGCGAAACCGAGGAGGATCAGCAGCGCGGCAATCCGGTTCATCTCGCCACTAACGCACGAGCCCGCCAGCGAGTCTACCCCGGGCCCGGCAGGCTCCGGGGAACCCGCGGTCTGCCGCGTAGTCGGGCGCGTCGCGCCCACGCCAGCGCCACGAGCGCGATCGCCAGCGCCAGCGCGCCGAACGCGGCGCCGTCGCGCGCCCCGCCGCCCGCCACCGCGCAGCCGCCGCCGCCCTCGAGGATGATTCCGCCGGCGCCGCTGTCCGGGAAGCTCGTCGGGTCGTTCGGGTCGGTGCCGGCGGCGGTCTCGACCGTGTCGGCGAAGCCGTCGCCATCGGTGTCCGCGGCGGGGTCGAGCACCATCGGACCCGCGGCCGTTCCGGAGAGCGTCGGGTCCCCGCTGCCGCCGTCGTGGCAGGCGAAGTCGCCGTTGAGGCTGTTCACGTTGCTCGACGATGCCGCCCACACGACCACCGTCGTGTCGGAGAACAGCCCGAGCGCCTCGAGATCCGCCCACGGCAGCGCGAAGTCGATGAAGTAGTCCGGCGTGCCGCCCCAGCTCGAGCCGGCCGCGACGCCCGCCTGTCCGTTCGTGGCGAAATCGTACATCGCCACCGGCGGATCGTCGGCGGGGTCGTTCGGGTCGTCCGGCAGCGTGGTCACGGTGTTCTCGTACAGCAGCACCAGCCCGTCGAGGCCGTCGACCAGCACGAGGATCTCGTACGTCGCGAGGTCGCCGTCGAGGTCCATCTCGACGCCCCAGGCGAACGGCCGCAGCGTGCCGCCCGGCGCGGGGTCGTCCTCCACACGCAGCCGCAGGTAGAGAAAGCCCGCGTCGAGCGCGACCCAGCCGGTCGGGCCGGGGTCGTCGCCGACGAGGTCCCGCTCGGCGAGCGCTCCTGGCTCGTCCTGGAAGGCGTCGGTCATCGGCCCGCCGCCGCAGCGCAGCGGCACCCAGGCCGCGTCGCCCGGGAACGTCTGCGCCGCCGCCTCGCCGCCCCCCACGCCTGCCAGCGCGCCCGCCGCCGCCAGCGCCGCCAGGATCCTCCCGCCGCGATTCGAGCGCGTCGCATCGTTCATGTCACTTCTCCACGATGAACTCGACCCGTCGGTTCGTCGCCCGGCCGGCCGGCGTCTTGTTCGGCGCGATCGGTCGCGTCTCGCCATAGCCGACGTTGCGCATGCGCGCGCCCGGCACTCCCCGGTCGATCAGCGCCTTGCGCACGCTGCCGGCGCGCTCCTCGCTCAGCTTGAGATTGGAGTCGGCGTCGCCGACGTCGTCGGTGTGCCCTTCGATGACGAGCCGCCCCAGCTCCGGGTGCGACCGGATCGCCGCCGCGAGCTCGTCGAGCAGGGCCTTGCTCGACGGGAGGATCGTCGCCGATCCCGTCTTGAAGAGCACCTTCCCGAAGATGGTGATCTTTCCAGCCGCGACCGTGACGCGCACCTTCTCGGGGCAGCCGTCGCGATCGCCGCCGTGCTCCTCCGGCTGGTCGGGGCACTCGTCGTCGTCGTCGAGGATGCCGTCGCGGTCGTTGTCCGCCTCCGGGCAGCCGTCGCCGTCCTCGAAGCCGTCCTCGTCCTCGGCCTTGGTCGGGCAGCGGTCGGCGCGGTCGATGATGCCGTCGCCGTCGCGGTCGTCGGCCTCCTTGCAGCCGTCCCAGTCCTCGTAGCCGTCGCGATCCTCGGCGGCGGTCGGGCAGCGGTCGCGCGCGTCGGAGACGCCGTCCTTGTCGCGGTCGTGTCCCGCCCAGTCGCGCGCGATCCGGTCCGAGACGCGCACGCCCGCGAAGAGCCGGAAGTCCGGCGAGCCGAGCCCGTCGCTGAGCCCCGCGCCGCCGCCGAGGTAGACGGCGAGCATCGGATGCGGATGCAGCACCAGCGCGCCGCGCGCCTCGAGCGGCAGCTCCGTCAGCGCCGGCCCGTCGTTCAGGAAATTCCAGCCGCCGACCGCCTCCGCTTCGATCGCGAGGAGATCGTTCGCCGCCGGGATCACGAACGTGAGCGCGAGCCCGAACGTCAGCTCGTGGCCGTAGGGCAGGACCGGCTCGTCGATCGCCCGCAGCCGGAAGCCCGCGTTGACCGCGACGCCCCAGCCCGACCCGTCGGCGCCGAACAGGAGCTTCGGCTCGACCGTGAAGCCGCCCGCCCCGCGCAGCGCCAGCCCGACCCCGGTGGGGAACGTGAGCGGCGCCGCCGCACCTAGCGAGATGCGCGTCCCGCGCCCCTTTGTCTGGAAGATGAGGAGCTTGGGAACGAAGCGCAGGTCGCCGAAGCCCGGCCGCGCGTCGAGCGTCTCGCCGCCGATCGTCACCGTGTCGCCCAACCACAGCGCGCGGATCGGCACACCCACGCCCAGCTCGAGCCGCCCGAAGAGCCCGATGGAGCCCGTCAGGTCCACCGACAGCGCGTGCTCCAGCGGCCGCCGCAGCACCGCGCCCGTGGCGGTGTTGCTGGTGACGACGGAATCGTTCGCGTACCCGACGAAGAGCCCGGCGCTCCATCCCAGGTGCAGCGGAACGATCGGCCGCTCGACCTCGAGCCCGCCGGCCGCGCCGACGGCGGGGACGAACCGCTCGCCGTCGAGCCCCTCCGCGTGCGCCGTCGCGGCCGAAGCCGCCAGGCTCACGCCGATCGCCGCCGCCCGCCACGCCCGCGTGCGGTTCATCCCGGCAGTCTATCGCTCGGCCGGGCGGAATTGGCGGCCCTTTCTCGCGTGACGCACGAACCCTCTTGACGCGGCGATTCTCCCGGGGTGGCATCGAACGCAGCGCCCATTCCGCCGACCGCGCGCTGGCCGGCCCCGGCGCGGCGGGCGCGCGCCGGCCGGTTGATCCACGTGGCGGCGCCGGGTACCTTTGCTGGCCGGTCCGGGAAGCACGGCCGCACCCGGCGGGAGGAGACGGGATGTACCACGTGGTGCGCGAGGGGGACTGCATCGCCAGCCTGGCGGAGGTGTACGGCTTGCCGGCGGACGTCATCTGGGACGACCCCCAGAACGCCGACTTGAAGTCGCGGCGCAAGGACCCGAACGTGCTCGCCAAGGGTGACGCCGTCTTCATCCCCGAGCGCAAGACGACCGCGCGGGCGCTCGACACGGACAAGCGCCACCGCTTCCGGTGCAAGGGTCCGTTGGTGGAATTCCGCCTCAAGCTCGCCAAGGACGGCGCGCCGATGGCCGACGTGCCCTACCGGCTCGAAGTCGACGGACGGTTCTACCCGCCGGCGGGCGAGGCGCGCACCGACGCAGACGGCTTCGTCGCGCAGTCGATTCCGCCGGCCGCCGCGGAGGGGACGCTCGTGCTGCCGTCGCTGGGCCGCCGCTTCGCCATTCGGCTCGGCCACCTGGAGCCGGTGGACGTGGAAGGAGGCTTGCGCGCGCGCCTTCGCAACCTGGGCTTCCTGTCCAGCGGGGAGGGCGAGGCGCTGAAGGCTGCGGTAGCGGCGTTCCAGGCGGCCATGGGGCTCGACGCCACCGGCACGCCCGACGACCCGACGCGCGACAAGCTGCGCGAAGCACACGGTTCCTAGCCCTTCCCCGTCAGGAGAGGCCCATTCAGGAGGGTGCGTAGATGGCCATTGCGTGGGACGACGCGAAGCTCAACTGGATCGTGCCGGCGCGTCGGGCGGTCGTGCGCAAGAAGATCGGCTACGCCGACGCCGCCGAGGCCTGGGCCGCGCAGCTCGAGCACTACAAAGACCAGATGCGCCGCTGGTACGGAGGTGCCGCGGGGAGCAAGCAGGATGGGCGAGCTGAAGACGACGGCTTCAAGTTCGACCGGGCCGTGACGGCGCTGCGCGACTGGATTCAGCACTCCGTGCGCGAGCGCGCCGTGGACGCGGCGCGCGACAAGCCCGCCACGCTCGACCTCACGGAGCAGCCCTTCTATCCGCGCCTGTGGAAGGGCCCCCTGCGCGTGGTGCACGAGGAGGCCGGCCTGGACGGCGCGCCGCAGCTCGACGCCAAGAACGTGGTCACGAACCCCGACGCCGTGTTCCGAATGGGCGATGTCCTGGAGTTCCCGCTACAGAAGCTACTCGTCCTATGCGGAAAGAAGGACTACTCGGACGTCGAGTTCGACCCCGAGGGCAGCTTCCTTTTAAGCACGTCGGTGAAAGGCGGGAGCAGCGACAAGACGCCGCTGCACGACAATGCCGCGGCGATGCGGCTGCAGCTGATGGTGTGCCTGGGGAAAGGCGCGTTCTACTCTCCCGACCCGACGTGGAAGGGCACGCTCACCGAGCCGCCCATGCCCGCGGGCAAGGACGACGGCCACGCCGTGTACGCGCGCGGGATGCCCTACTGCGGCACGCTCGTCTCACCGGGCAGCCACAGCAAAGGCTGGAAGGTGCAGAACTACCACTGGGGTGAGAACAACCACGGCACGTCCAACGTGCCGTTCTCGCGCACCGGGCGCGGGTACCCCCTCTTTCCGGAAGACCAGCCGCTGACGCCGGGCTGGGTCTGCAGCCCCTTCACGTTGTTCATTTCCCAGTACCTCCTTGGCGCGAGGGGACTCAAGACGCACAACCACTATCCCCCGGGCTTCTTGCTGTTCGACGGGGGCGTGCGCACGACCTACACCGAGCACAAGAAGCTGAACCTGCCGATCCATCAGCACTACGAATACGTCGATTGGAAGCGGCTCGTCGAAGACCCGGCGCTGACGGCGCAGGTGGCGGAGACGACGCAGACCGTCGATACTCTGCGCGAGCGCCTGCAGGAGGCGGTGGACGATCTGTCGGGCGCGAAGCTTCTGGCCGGATCCGGCGTGAGCGAAGAGACCGCCAAGCGTCTCGAGAAGTACGCGTCGGGGAAGAAGGCCGATCCCAAGGCGCTGAGTGGGGCCGTCGCCGTTCTCGTGGAATCGGAAGCGGGGTCCAAGCACGCCGCGCCCGAGGCCGACAAACCCCTGCTGCGCTCGTTCCACCAGCAGTGGATGGAGCGCGTCGTCGCCTTTCCGACGGGCGCCTGGCCCACCCTCAAGGGCGACGGCGGCTGGGCGAGCATCGGCAAGCACGCGCCGAAAGTGGCCACGCAGGGCTGGCCGAAGCCGTGCCCCGACGACGGCTGCAGCCGCGATCACGCCGGCATGAAGAAGGTGAGTGACGCGCTCAAGCTGCTGAAGAAGGAGCTGGCCGCGCTGCCGGAGTCCGGTGACGACGCGAAAGGATTCGGCGGGCGCTCGGCGCTGCATGCCGACTTCTCGGAAGCGCTGGGCGACGTCAACGTCATCATCCTCAACGGGCACGAGTACGCCATCCTCAAGGTGTGGCCGTTCGAAGACCTGGCCAAGGAGACGAGCCTCCCGCGCACCGCCGGTCTCGCCGGCTACGATCCGTTGACCGGGGAGCCTTTCACGACGCCCACCGCCGTGCCAAAGAATGGGCAGCTCTTTCTGATGGATGCGACGGGTACCTACTTCACGTGGCAGATCGACAAGCACAACAAGCGTCAAACGTTCAAGGCGCTGCCCTGGCGCGCGACGCCGATCAACGGCAATCGGATGGTTCTGTCGTACATCAAGACGAGCGCCAACGTGAAGGCGCTAACGCTCAAGAAGACAAAGTCGATATGGATAGGAGAGTATCGCCAGGGCAAGGCTCATCTACGCTCCAACAAGGCGCTCGACGCGATTCTTCGCCTGCGCGCCGGCGGCGACGAGACCCTGGGCCGCGCCTTTCTGCGCTCCTCGACCTACGCGGACCTCAAGTGGCACAAGATCTATCACATCCTCACGAAGGGCAAACACGGGAACGCGGAGCCACCGGACACCGACCGGTGGTATGCCGAGCGCGCCGTCCCCTTCGCCACCCTGGCGGACGTCGCCGACGGCTATCCGACCGTGGCGGAGGCGCAGAAGATCGCCGACGCGCTGGCCGCCGAAGCCTATGCGAAGGCCGACCCGAAGCCGAAGACCCCCAAGTCGACGCACGCTTGGGCCTGGTATGCCAGCAACATGGAGAATCCAAACAAGGACAAGCCGAAGGACGGGGACGCCGGGGACGCCGCCCCGCCCGACCCGGACCAGCCGGCCGATTCTCCGGAGGCCGACCCGGCCGCGTCTCCCTGAGCGTGCGAGCGCGGCTACAACGCGTCGATGACGCGGTCGTCGAGATCGGGGAAACGGACCTGGCAGCTGCCGGGAGGAATGCGGGCGAGGCGGAAGACCCCGGCGGCGTCGGTCTGTCCCTGCCGGACGCTGCCGTCGGCGAGCGTGACCTCGACGAGGGCGCCGGCCGTCGGTTTGTCGGCGGCGTCGACCAGCTCGACCTCGATCCAGCCGAGCGGCGTCTCCGCCGCATCTTCGGCGGGCAGCGGAGCGGTCTCCTCCGGCCGCGCCGGCGGCGCGATGGCGGGGGGGCCGCTCTCGGCGGTCGCGGAATTCTCACCGTCGCCCTCGGCGGACGCGTCAGCGGCTTCGGGATCGAAGCAGCCAAGGCACGGTCCGTCGCTGACGTGGGCGTAGATGTCGAGGGTGTGTTGGCGCGCCATGGGCTGAATGCTGACATTCGTCGCGGCGCGAGACAAGAAGGCGGCGCAGGGGGAGATCTTGAAGCAGGAGCTCGTCCAGCGCCGGCGTCAAGCGCTACGGGCAGCCAACGTCAGGCGTTGCCCAGGCTCAAGGCGCGCATGTGAAAGCGTAGACGGCGCCCTGGCCCGGCGCCCCGGCCACCACGTCCGGCAGCGCGTCGCCGTCCAGGTCGCCGACCGTCGCCAGCGTGGTGCCGAGGAACGGCCAAGCGCCAGGTGCGGCAATCGAAGCCAGTCGCTGACCTGTCGCGCCGGAGAATAGGAACACGCGCCCAGCTCCCGGGGTCGCCAGCGGCGCCCCGACGGCCACGTCGGGCACGGCGTCCCCATCCAGGTCTCCCAGGCGAGCGACCGCATGACCGAACCCCTCGTCAGCCCGCGGGGCATCGAACGTGCGTAGCAGGGCGCCGTCGAAGCCCGACAGGATCTGCACCGAGTCGCCGTCCTTGTTCGGCGCGCCGAACACGTCGCCGCCCGCCGCCCCCACGAGGACGTCGTCTACGCTGTCCCCGTCGATGTCGCCCATCGTCGCCAGCGACGCACCGTAATTGAAACGGTCTCCTCTGACCTCCCAGTGCCATGAACCGCTCGTCAGGTCCAACGCATCGACCCGACCGCCGTAGGACGCCCCGACGGACGAGACGACCACGTCCCCGACGCCGTCCCCGTTCGCGTCTCCCATCACCGTCACGGCGTAGCCGAGCCCGATGTTGGTGACCGCGGCCACTTCCCAGAGCGGAGCAAGTGGTGCGCCCGCGTAGAGGACCACGCGCCCATTGCCCTGGGGGAAAGCGACGGGCGACTCGGAGGCACCAACGAGCAGATCGTCGAGAGCATCGCCGTCGATGTCGCCCGCGGAAGCCAGCGCACTGCCCTGACAGTCGCCGGGCACCGTGCCATCGACCGTGTCGAGGAGGGTTCCGTCCGCTCCGGCGACGACGTACACCGCCGACGGCGCCACCTCACAGGGGACGTCGGCGTTCGCCGCCATGGCGATGTCCGGTACGCCGTCCCCGTCTCGTTCGCCGGCCCATGCGACGCGCTCGCCGAGGCTCGCGGGCGCGTCCGCGACGGCCACGGCCAGCAGCTCGCTGCCGTCAAAGCCGCTCAGCACATAGGCACCGCCTCGGCTTCCGCCCGCCTGAAGCACCCACGGGGCCCCGACCAGCACGTCGGTCACGCCGTCGCCGTCAAAGTCGACCTGGCCGGCGAGGCCGTAGCCGAACGCTCCGCCGGTGTAGGCGGGGCGGACGATCCAAAGGACCGTGCAGTCCGACTCGACCTCGCAGGTCGGTCGGCAGCCGTCGCCTGCCGAGTCGTTGCCGTCGTCGCATTCCTCGAATTCCTCGCGGACGAATCCGTCGCCGCAGCGCGGCCCCAGCGACCTGCACCCCGGGCTACAGCCGCCGTAGCCGCCGTCGTTCACGCCCAGATCGCACGCCTCGGAGCTCGACACCACGCCGTCACCGCAAGTCGGGCCCGCATCAGACGCGGGCGCACGACACCCTGCCCCACAGCCCGCCCCCGCACCCCACGACACGAGGATCACGGCGACGGCGAGGCGGTGCGAGCCCCGCGTCGTGGCCCCGCGGCCGTGCCGCCGTTCGACCGCCGTTCGTTTCATGGAACCTCCACGAGCGTCGAAAGACTGACAAGGCAACCCTCGTGCCATCGCCGCGCCCTACGTGCGCGACGCGCTCGTGCTTATCGTCGGCGCGTCGGATGCCCGCGTCGTTCGCTGGGACGAGCTTTTGCGCGCGTACGGGTCGGCCTGAGGCGGCCGTGCGGCGTCGTGATAGCCTCAGCGCGCATGGGCAAGGGGCCGTCCCTTCCGAGCACGGTGGATGCGCCGCGCGGGACGGGCCGCGGGCGCGGAGGCGCGGGCGCCGGCGGACCGCACGGGCCGGGTGCGCCCGGCCCGCCGGAGGACGCGCAGCCGCGCGTGCATCTGGTGGTGAGCTGGCGCGGCGGGGTGCGCGCCGAGCCGCTCGTCGAGGGCGCGCCGCTCACGGTTGGGCGCGGGCCGGAGTGCCACTTGGCGCTCGACGACCCGACGCTCTCCCGCCCGCACGCCACGTTCCTGCTCAAGAAGGGCACGGTTCAGGTCCAGGACCGCGGCTCGCACAACGGCACGCGCGTCGGCGGCATCGAGGCGAAGGGCCCGGCGAAGGTGGCGCCGGGCGTGGAGGTCGAGCTCGGCGCCGTGACTGTCGTGGTGCAGGTGCTGCGCCCCGCCGAGGCGCGCGCGCTCGGCGTGGCCAGCCACGACCAGTTCCTGGGGGTGCTCGACGAGCGCCTCGCCATGGCACGCACGCACGGGTGGCCGGTCGCGCTCGTGCTGCTGCAGCCGGTCCCCGGCGCGGTCGCGGCCACGCCGCCCGCCGCCGGCCACAACGCCGCGCACTTCGCGGCGCGTGTCGCGCGCGCCGCCGCGCCGGGCGACCCGCTGGCGCTGCTCGGCCCGGGGACGCTCGAGCTGCTCGTCACGGCCCGCGGCGCCGAGGACGCCGCCGCGCTGGCCGCCGCGCTGGTGCGTGCGGCCGCGCCGGGCGAGCCTCCTTTGCGCGCCGGCGTCGCCGCGTTCCCCGCCGGCGCGTCGTCCGCCGAGGAGCTGCTCGAAGCGGCGCGCGGCGCGCTGGACCGCGGCACGGCGAAGCACCCGGTTCAGCTCGCGCCCTCCCGCGCGTCGGTCGCGCTCACGCCTGCGCCCGCTTCTTCGCCCGAGCCGGCCAGCGGCGCCGCCGCCGCCGCCGCCGCCGCCACTGCCGGCGGAT
Source organism: Myxococcota bacterium (assembly GCA_036004705.1). Taxonomy (GTDB): domain Bacteria; phylum Myxococcota_A; class Polyangia; order DASYRF01; family DASYRF01; genus DASYRF01. The sequence goes on along the minus strand of DASYRF010000426.1, from coordinate 100 downwards.
CTGCCGCGGCCGCGCCCGCCGCCGCCGCTGGAGCACGCGCCGCCGGCGCCACCGCCGCGCCCCTCGCCGCCGCCGCGCACGCCGCCGCGACCGCGCTGCC
>DASYRF010000425.1:0-29926 GCA_036004705.1 Myxococcota bacterium | reverse complement strand
GCTCACCAGCTCCTTCCGCACTCCTCCGTCAGCGGCCGTCTTCGCGCGTTTGGCCCGGGCTTTCCCGCGGATCGACGATCCCGGGGCGCCGCTAGCCCACCTTGAGCACCCAGCTTGCCGCGCGAGGAGGTGCGGAGATTTGCGCGGCGCACAACAACAGCGAGAAGGCGGGGCCTCCCAGGAGGCGTTGACACCCCGGGGGGCGCCACGTAGCGTGTGCGCAAATCGTCACCGCAGAGGATACGGACGCATGAACCGTCACGCGCGCTTCGCCTGCATCCTTGCCCTGTCCGCTCTGCCGCTCGCCGCCGGCTGCCACTGCAAGAAGGGCTCCGACGCCGGCAGCGACGCCGGCACCGACGCGGCCACCGACTCGGGCGACCAGCCGGTGTGCCTGACCGACCAGGATTGCGAAGACAGCGACCCCGCCTGCATGACCCCCGGCGTGCTGTGCCGCTGCAATACGCTCGACGACCGTTGCGATCCACGCCCCTGCAGCGCGACCGCCGACTGCCCCGCGGCCGAAGCGCCGGCGGCGGGCTGGACGTGCATCGACGGCGCCTGCCAGCCCACGCCCGCCGCCGACGGGCTGTGCGCCCGCGCCGTCGCCGCGCAGACGATCGTGTCGGTGGGCGGAACGCTCGTCGTCGCCGCCGAAGCGGTGGACCCCGGCGGCGCGCTGGTGGCCGGGCAGACCTTCACGTTCTCCAGCTCGGACCCCGGCGTGGCCACCGTGGACCCGGCCACCGGCGTCGTCACCGCCGTCGGCGCGGGCTCCGCGGACATCACCGCCTCGGTGGTCGGCGGCGCCACGACCGGCTGCCCCGACGACACGATCACCGTGACCGTGCTGCCGCCGGTCGCGGCCGGCAACATCCGTGTGCTCGTCGTCGACGCCGTCAACGGCTCGCCCTTGTCCGGCGTGGACGTCGTGCGCGACCTCGACACGTCCTTGCCGCTGACGACCGGCCCGGACGGCACGGTCACCTTCCCGGGCGCGGCGGGCGGCGGCCACAACATCAACGTGCTGTCCGCCGCCTACCAGTACGTGACGATCATCGACACGACGTCGACCGACATCCTCGTGTCGCTGGTGCCGCGCGCGCCCATCTTCCAGCCCACGCCGAACGGGCAGGCCTGCGACGAGACCGACGCGGATCCCGCCAACGACTGCCCGGCAGGCTACTCGTGCGTGGGCTTCTCTTGCCGCCCCGACACCTGCACGCCCGTCCCGACCCTGGTGAGCGAGGCGTGCGTGTCCAACCCGCCGCTGCCGGCGGCGGTGTGCAGCCGCGGCTTCGACTGCGTGACGGGGAGCTGCGTGCCCAAGCCGTGCGCCCTCGACAGCGACTGCGGGCTCAACGGGTCGAGCGGCGGCTTCGTCTGCGACACGGTGCTCGGCGAGTGCGCCGCGCCCGCGCCCGATCCGGCCGCGCCCACTGGACCGTGCCCGCAGGACCTCTTCGTGCTGGTGCCGCACCCGACAGGAGACGTTTGCGCGCCGATCGAGTGCGACCCGAACGCGGCGCTGGAGGAGCTGCGCTGCCTGCCGGGCTTCCAGTGCGTCGGCGGCGGCTGCCAGCCGGACATCAACGGCGCCATCGGCTGCCTCGACTTCAGCGGCGCGCCGCTCGAGGCGGTCGGCGCAGGCATCAGCGGGGCGTCCTTGACCGGCGACCTCATCGACCTCGAGTTCAACTCGCTCATCGGGCCGAACCGCCCCGCCTTCCTCGACATCCCGGGACTCTTCACGGGCCCCGCGGGCATCCCGGCGGGCGCCACCGTGGAGATCAACCAGCAGATCGCCACAGGCCCGTACGAGGCGTTCGGCACGCCCGGCGAGCACGTGCTCTGGACGGTGTCGGGCCGCGTCAACCTCATCGATCTGATCCCCGTGCTGGGCCCGCTCATCGAGGGCAACGTCGACATCGGCATCATCATCATCGGCATCCTGCCCTTCTTCGAGGACTTCTACTCGGGGCTGGTGCCGGGCGTGGTGACGGGCGGGCCGATGGTGCCCGTCGACCTCAGTCTTCAAGTTCCGCTGGGCCTGCGGGCCGACATCGACGTGCCCATGCTGCCGCCGACGCCGCCGGGCGCGAGCGATCCCATCCTGACGTCGCTCGTCATCGGCGGCGCGCTGCAACCTGTGGTCGGCTTCGTGCCGCTCGGCCTGTCGGCCGGCGTGGACGACCGCCTGGCCCCGGACGGCTTCGTCGAGGTGCCGCCGCGCATCGCCATGGCGCCGCTGCACGCGGGGCTGGAGTCCAACAGCGCGAGCCGCTACGCGCTCTTGAACCTGGCGCTGAACTTCAGCGATCCCATCGCCGTCAGCGGGCGCCTCGTGTTCCTGGCGCCCGGCGAAGGCCTGCCAGCGACGGTCACGGTGGGCGACTACCTCGACTTCGCCTACGGCGCGACGGTGGACGTGGCGACGCGCACGATCGACCTGAGCGGCGCCAACGTCGTGCCCGAGGAAGACATGCGGCGCGTGACGTTCCGCGACGCCGCCGGCGGCTCCTGGCAGGTCTACATCAAGCCCGGCATGGACGTGACCACCCTCATCGATCCGTCGGCCGTGACCTCGTCCGCGACGCTGCTCCCCTACGCCGACCTGATGCAGCCGCAGTTCGCCGTGACCATCGTCGACCTCGCCGGGACGCTCGACTTCGAGGGCGTCGTCGCCCTCGACGGCCAGGACCTGAACCGCCTGAGCGAGCTCACCGACGCCTTCTCGTTGATCAACCTCCCGTAGCGGAGGCGTTGCACCCAAGCTACCAGGCGGTGCGTGCCCCGTCGTCACTCGATCGGACGAGGGCCTCCGGCGCGCGCCGCCGCGCCCAGCGAGGCGGGCCCGGTGAGCAACAAACGGACCAGCTCACTCTGCCGGCGCGTGCCGGTCTTCTGGAAGACGGCGCGCAGGTGGGTGCGCACCGTGTTGACACTCACCTCGCGCGCCTTCGCCGCCTGCGCCAGCGTCCGGCCGCTGGCGAGGTCGATCGCCAGCGCGGCCTCGGTCGGGGTGAGCTCGTAGAGCCGCTCCAGGAGCGCCACGCCGCGCGTTGGGAGCGTTGGGCGTGTTCCTTCCTGCCGTCGGCTGCGCGTATGCGTTCAACGAGATCCCCCTGGAAGCACCCCACGGCCGCGTGGCGCCGTCGGCTGGCGCGCCGCTCGGCCCGGCGGTCGTGAAAGCGCGGAGCCTGGAGATCCGTTACCTCGGCGCCGCGCACGCGCCGGCGAACGGGGAGGATGCGCTCGCGGACGGGCTCCGGCGCCTGGCGTTCGATTCGGGCCACTTCACCGACAAACCCGACGACGCGGCCTTTGTCGTCGACGGACGTTCGACACTCGACGTGAAGGTGCGCAAGTGGCCGTTCCCCAATGCGGTCGAGTACGGGGGCCTCGGCGTTTTCGGCATCGGGGCCGTGATGTTCATGGCGTCGTGCTCGCCTTGCCGTCATGATCCCGTCACGGCGGGGGACCAGCGGCTCGGCTGGTCGGGCCTGGCCATCGGAGTGACCGGCGCCGTCGTGTCGCTGATCGCGCCGGTCATCTGGAAGGGGAGGATCGCCGCCACGGCGAAGGTGGACCTCCGGGTGGTCGCGCCGGACGGCGTCGATCCGGTCGCGCCCGGCGCGACCTGGGGACGGGGGGTGAAGTTGATGGGAGGACTGCTCACGTGGAGGGCGATCGAGGGCAAGAGAGGGTCGGCGGTGACGATCGACCGTGACGAGCGCTCCGACGACACCCTCCACATCGTGGCGTCGGGGATCTACACCTTCGACCTGAAGAAGGGGCGCTGCCTGACCTCCCAGCGAGACGACCTCGTGGACGGCGACATGCCGCCGTACCTATCGAAGCTGCACAAGACGAATCACTACACGGCGTCGCTTGTTGCGGGTCGGTAGACAGTAACGAGGAGTGCCGCGCCGACAGCCGCAGCCGCAGTCGGAACCGCGGTGGCAGCGCCGGCCTAGACCACTCCAGCCGCCAGCGCCGCGCCCAGCACGAGCAAGAGGACGGCGGTGACGAGCTGCACGTGGCGGAGAGTCACCTTCTTCACCAGGCGCGAACCGGCGTAAACGCCGGCGAACGCGCTCGCGACCGCCGCCGCCACGAGCGGGACGTTGAAGACGAGGGCGGCGCGCTCGGCGGCGAAATGGGGGGCGTAGACCGACAGGCGCGCGACGTCGACCCCGCAGGCGATGACGACGCCGGTGGCGATGAAGGCGTCCTTGTCCAGACCGGCGCGCAGCAGGAAGGGCGCGCGCAGCGCCCCCTGGTGGCCGGACAGCCCGCCCAAGAACCCGCTCAGGGCCCCGCCGAGGGGCAGATGGCCGCGATCGAGGCGCAACCCGCGCAGATCGCGCAGGCGCGGAGACAGCTCGACGACCGCGAACGCCACGACGAGCCCCCCCAGCACGACCTTGAGTACCGTTATGTAGAAGACGTGTCCGGCGAGCGCCCACACCCACAGCGCGCCGTGGCGCCCCGCCAGGAAGTCCAGCAAGACCGCGCCCGCCACCGCCGCCAGCAGCGCGGGAATGCCGAAGCGCAGCGCCACCGTTCTGTCGATGTGGCGGCGGAAGAGCACCAGCTTGAAGAGGTTCTGGCTGAGGTGGACGACCGCGGTCATCGCCACCGCCAGGTCGGCGCGGAAGAACACGGCGAAGGCCGGTAGGAGCAGCGTGCCCAGGCCGAAGCCCGAGAAGAGCGTCAGCGCCGCTGCCAGCAGCGAGACGGCGCACACCACGGCGTACGCCATGCACCCGCATGGTATACTGGATTGATCGTGGCAGAGTCGGGAAGCAACTTCCTGAAGTCCAAGACGGTCGTGACGGTGATCTCTCCGATCACCGAGAAACGGCCGACCGGGCAGCAGGCCTGCCTGGTGGTCATCTACGGCCCCGACCTCGGCAAGAAGTACAACCTCGACCAGCCGGAAATGACCGTCGGGCGCTCCTCGCGCTGCGAGATCCAGGTGGACCAGGAGTCGATCTCGCGCAACCACTGCCGCTTCGTGGTGGGCGCGGAGGGCGTGCTCATCCGCGACCTGGGGTCCACGAACGGCACCTACGTCAACGACGAGCAGGTGTTCGAGAAGGTGCTGCTCGACGGCGACCTGGTGAAGATCGGCCGCACCATCTTCAAGTTCCTGTCCGGCGGGAACATCGAGAACTCCTACCACGAGGAGATCTACCGCCTCACCACGATCGACGGCCTCACTCAGGTGTACAACAAGCGCCATTTCACGGAGACGCTGGAGCGCGAGCTTTCGCGCGCGCGGCGCTACAAGCGCGACCTGTCGCTCATCCTCTTCGACGTCGACCACTTCAAGAAGGTGAACGACACCTACGGGCACCTGGCGGGCGACTACGTGCTCAAGGCGCTCGCCCAGGCCGTCAAGGCGAAGATCCGCCGCGAGGACCTGATGGCGCGCTACGGCGGCGAGGAGTTCGCCATCCTGCTGCCCGAGATCGACGCGGCGAACACGCGCGTGCTGGCGGAGAAGGTGCGCAGCCTCGTGGAGCGCTTCCCCTTCAGCTTCGAGAACGCGCGCATCCCCGTCACCATCTCGCTGGGGCTGGCCAGCGCCGACGAGAAGCCGGCCGAGAGCCCCGAGGAGCTGGTGAAGGTCGCCGACGAGCGTCTCTACCGGGCGAAGCGCGGCGGGCGAAACCTCGTCGTCTGGTCGTAGTGCCCGGTCCCAAGACCTTCGTCCGCTCTCGGCTGGCCAAGCCAGCCTTCGCTCCGTCGGGGCTCCGCCCCGCGCCCCGTGACCGGAGTCTTGGGACCGGATCCGTGACCTGACCCACGCTACTCGCCCTTCAGCTCCTTGATCGTCGCGGGGAGCAGTCCGCGCAGGCAGAAGTTGCCGCTGAAGAGGCTCGTCCCTTCCTTCTGGATGTCCTCCAGCACCGGCAGCGCGTCGCTGAGCTTCGCCTTGCGGATGTTCTTGATCAGCGCCGCACGGCCGTCGCAGTCGAACGTGCCGCGCAGCTCGCCGATCCAGATCCGGCGCAGGTCCACCGCGTCGGGCGCGGTCTTCTCCAGGACCTTTCGCAGCATCTTGCGCTTCTTGCGCGCGTCGCTCAGCAGCTTCTGGTCGGCGGGCGTGAGCTTCTTCTTCACGAGCTTCAGCGACGCCGCCGTGTCGTCCAGGCGCTCCGCCTCGGCGTGGGCCTCGAACATCGCCTTCGCCATCCAAGTCGCGCCGTCCTTGCCGATGGCCTCCAGCACGTCGCGCGCGGGCGCGGCGGCGGGCGAGCCGCCCACCGCAATGACGATGGCGTGCTCCACCAGCTCCCGGTCCTTTTTCAGCTTCGGGGCGAGCGTGAACGCTTGCAGCAGCTCGGGCTTCGCCGCCGCCCAGTCGCCCTTCTTCGCCAGCGCGCGGCCGCGCAGGTAGTGGACCGCCGGCGTGTCGGGCGGCGCGCCGGCGAGCGCGTCGAGCACGGCGTCGGCGCTCCCCGCGCGCATCGCGTCGAGCGCCTTGTGCTCCGCGGGTGAATCGACCTCCAGGTCCGCCAGCGGATCGCCGGCGTGCGCGAACGTGGGGAGCATCCCGCCCGGCTTGAGCTTGTCGAAAGGCGAGCGCGGCGTGTCCTTGGCGTCCCCCTTTCCGGTGTCCGTCCCAGCACCGGCCCCGCCGGGCGCGCCGGTGGCGTCGTTGCCGCTGGCCGGCGGAGGGTCGTCGCCGCCGGCGCGCGGCGAGTTCGCGCCGGAGCCGCCCAGTCCCCACAGCCCGAGCGTCAGGACCGTGAGCCCCGCCGCGCCGGCTGCCGCCAGCACCCACGGCCGGCGGTCGGGCGGGATACGTCGCACCGCGTCGCCGGGCGGGCCGTCCTTGACCCAGCCCGCGGCGCCGCGCAGCGCCGCGCCCATCACCGCCAGCCCCTTCTGCCCGGCGGTGCTGAAACGTTCCAGCGTCGTGTCGCTGCGGCCGGCGCGGCCGGCGCCGCGGCGCAGCCGGTCGGGCTCCACGACCGTCTCGTTGGCGCCCGCCCCCGCGCCGAGGCGCGTGCCGGCGCGCCGCCGCCCACCGCCGTCCGGGACCGTCGTCGAGCCGACGCCTCCCGCTTCGGCGGCGCGCGTGGTGGCGGCGATGGCGCGCGCCGCCAGGTCCAGCGCGCTCAGGAAGTCGCCCGCGGTCTGGAACCGCTCGGCGGGCTTCTTCTGCAGCGCCGTCATGACGGCGCCCTCCAGCGCCGCCGGGATGTCGAGCCGCACGCCGTCGAGCCGCTGCGAGGGCGGCGGCGGCATGACCGAGATGTGCTGCGCGATGATGGCGATCTTGTCGGAGCCTTCGAAGGGCCGCTTGCCGCAGAGCATCTGGTAGAAGACCACGCCGGCCGCGTACAGGTCGGCGCGGTGGTCCACCTTCTGCCCCACGCCCTGCTCCGGCGACATGTACTCGGGCGTGCCGAAGACCATGCCGGTGCGCGTGAGGTTGTCCTGCGACTCGTCGTTGAGGACCTTGGCGATGCCGAAGTCGAGGATCTTGGCGAAGTCGGGTTGGCCGTCGACCTCGCACAGCATGATGTTGTCGGGCTTGAGGTCGCGATGGATGACGCCTTCGGCGTGCGCGGCGGCGAGCGCCTCCAGCACCTGCCGGGCGATGCGGACCACGCGCGCCGGGTCCATCGGCCCGCAATCGTGGATGACGCCGGCGAGCGACTCGCCCTCCACGAACTCCATCACGAGGAACAACGCGCCGTCGGGGGCTTGACCCGAGTCGAGCACGCGCACGACGTGCGGATGGTCGAGCTTGCCGCCCGCCGTCCCCTCGCGGCGGAAGCGCCGCACCGCCTGGTCCAGGTTCAGCATCTCCGAGTGGAGCAGCTTCACCGCGACGTTCTCGCCGTTCGCCTGATCGACGCCGCGATAGACCATGCCCATGCCGCCCTCGCCGATGCGCCGCTCCAACCGGTAGCGCTCGCCGAGGAGCGCGCCCTCGAGCTTGTCGGCGGGCGTGAGCTCGACGCCGTCGACCGGGCAGAACCGCAGGCCACTGTCGACCTGGCTATGGCACTGGGGGCAACTCTGCATCTGACACCCGGCCGGAAGCGGGGTGCACCATCGCGGCCAATGTTATCACGGGCCGCGGCTCGGGCGTTTGCTCCCCGCCGGCGCGCTCGCTACGCTCCCCGCATCGACAGGAGCGGCCATGAAGCGAGGCGCGTCGGCGGCGGCGGTGAGGCTCGCGTGGGGACTGGCGACGGCGGCCGCGGCGTCGGCGGCGCTGGCGGGCGCAGGCGCCGCCGGCGCGGGATGCACGTGCGGCAGCGGCTCGCAGCGCGACTCCGGCGGCGGCGGCCCCGGCGGAGACGCGGCGCTGGATTCCGGCGGCGGCGGCCCCGGCGGCGACGCAGCGCTCGACTCGGGTGGCGGCGGCCCGGGCGGCGATGCGGCCGCCGACTCCGGGGGCGGCGGGCCGGGCACCGACAGCGGCGGCGGCAACGGCACCGACGGCGGCGGCGCCACCGGGACGGACAGCGGCGGCACGTCGGGCACGGACGGCGGCGGCTCCACGGGCGCCGACGCCGGCGGGACGTTTGCGTGCGGGCCCACGCTGTCCTGCACCGCGGGCGCCGACTATTGCGACCACTTCGTGCCCGGCGTCCCCGGCGGAACCGATTCCTGGTCGTGCAGCCCGCTGCCGGCGACCTGCGCCGCGGCGCCCAGCTGCTCCGCCTGCTTCCCCGGCAGCGGCGGCCCGATGTGCATGTGCTCCGCCGACGCGGGCGGCAACCTCACGCTGTCGTGCTACGGGATCTGACCGGCGCGCCGGCGCGCCCGCGCATGAGCGCCCAGTAGACGACACCGGCGACGCCCAGGCCGACGAACCACGCGTACGAGTAGACCTGCGTCAGCGCCGCCGGCACCCGCGCCGCGGCCAGCGCCCCCGACGCGACCAGGAAGCCCGGGACGTTGGGCGCGACGCCGGCGACGAACGCGGCGATGGCGCGCGCGTTGACGCCGCCCCGGTACTCGTAGACGCCGCCGCGCCGATAGAGATCCGCCACCACCAGCTCGCGCCGGCGCACCACGAAATAGTCCACGATGAGGATCCCGCCGATGGGACCGAGCAGAACGCCGTAGCCGATCAGCCACGTGAAGATGTAGCCCTTCGTGGTGGCGATGAGCTTCCAGGGGAACATGAGCAGCCCGACGACCGCCGTCACCAGGCCGCCCGCGCGGAAGGAGATCTTGCCGGGCCGCAGGTTGGAGATGTCGTTGGCCGGCGAGACGACGTTGGCGGCGATGTTCGTCGACAGCGTCGCGACCGACAGCCCCACCATGCCGATGAGCACCACGACGATGCCGGCGATCGTGACGCTCGCCCCCGCCGCCGGCGTCACGGCACGCACGACCACGTCGGTAGGGTCCCAGAGCGACTCGCCGAAGATGACCTCGGAGGCGCTGGTGACGGCCACCCCGATGAAGGCGAACAGCGTCATCGTCGTGGGCAGCCCCAGCGCCTGCCCCACCGCCTGGTCGCGCTGGTTGCGGGCGAAGCGGGTGAAGTCCGGGATGTTCAGCGCCAGCGTCCCCCAGTAGCTGACCATGGCGGTGAGGCTCGGGAAGAAGACCACCAGGAACTGGCCGGTCGTCGCGAACTTCGTGGGCGTGCTCAGCATGCGGCCGAAGCCCCCGGCGCGCCCGTGCGCCCAGACCACCAGCGCCAGCCCCGCCACGATCAGGAACGGCGCCGCCAGCGTCTCGAGCCACTTGATGGACTCGGTCCCTTTCCAGATGAAGTAGACGTTCACCGCCCAGAAGGCGACGAAGCAGGCGAACGGCCCCATTCCGGGGAAGAGCGCGGTCTCGTCCACCGGGGCGAGGTGGGGCCACACCGCGCGCAACAGCGTGTACAGCGCCTTGCCGCCGATCCACGTCTGGATGCCGAACCACCCGCACGCCACCAGCGCCCGCATCACCGCCGGCAGGTTGGCGCCGAGCACGCCGAACGAGGCGCGCGCGTAGACCGGGAACGGGATGCCGTACTTCGCGCCCGCGTGCCCGTTGAGGATCATCGGCAACAGCACGATCACGTTGCCGAGGGCGATGGTGCCGACGGCCTGGCGCCAGTCCATGCCGTCCTTGATGAGCGACGCCGCCAGCTGGTAGCTCGGCACGCACACCGCCATGCCGACCCACAGCGCCGCCATGTGCCACATGTTCCAGGTGCGGCGACCCGCCTCGGTCGGCGCGATGTCATCGTTGAACAGCGCCGGATCGCGCGTCGGGGAAGCGGCGGTGGATTCGGCCATCGTGCCTCGAAGGTCCCTGCGGTTGAGCTGAAGGCCGGATCGGAGCGCCGCCGCGGAGCGGCCTTCTTCGCCGGCGCCCCCCGACTCAGCGCGCGTGCGTCGCGCGCTTGAGGAAGCGCCCGCGCCCGGCGCGGCCGAGGAACTTGTCGTTCTCCACGATGACCTCGCCGCGCGACAGCACCGCCGCCGGCGCCCCCAGCACTTTCCTCCCCTCGAAGGGCGAGTAGTCGACCTTCATGTGCAGCGTCTTGTGCGACAGCACCAGCTCCTTGGCGGGGTCCCACACCACGAGGTCGGCGTCGGCCCCCACCGCCACCGTCCCCTTGCGCGGGTGCAGCCCGAAGATCTTCGCCGGCGCGGTCGAGGAGATCTCCACGAAGCGGTTCATGCTGATGTGGCCGTTGCGCACGCCCTCCCAGAGAAGGTGCAGGCGCGTCTCGATGCCCGGCATGCCGTTCGGCACCTTGGAGAAGTCGTCCTTCCCCAGCTCCTTCTGGCCCTTCATGCAGAACGGACAATGGTCGGTCGACACGCACGCCAGGTCGTAGTTGCGCAGCCCGCGCCAGAGGTGCTCCTGGTGCCACTTCGGGCGGATGGGCGGCGAGCAGACGTACCCGGCGGCGGCGAAGCCGTCCTGGTCCATGTGCTCCTCGAACGAGCAGAACAGATACTGCGGGCAGGTCTCGGCCAGCGCCGGGATGCCGCGGTCGCGCGCCTCGCGCACCGCCTCCAGCGCCTCCGCCGCGCTCAGGTGCACGATGTACACCGGCGCGTCGGCCACTTCCGCGAGCGCGATGGCGCGGCTGGTCGCCTCGCCCTCCAGACGGCTCGGGCGCGTGATGCTGTGGAACTTGGGGTGCGTCTTCCCCATGCGCTTGGCCTCGTCGATGATGATGTCGATCGCGGGGCCGTTCTCGGCGTGCATGCAGATGACCGCGCCGTTGTGGTGCGCCTGCTTCATGGCGCGGAAGATGGACTGGTCGTCGACGAGGAAGACGCCCGGGTAGGCCATGAAGAGCTTGAAGCTCGTGACCCCCTCGCCGACGAGCTTGTCCATCTCGGCGAGCCGCCCTTCGTCGACCTGGGTCATGATCATGTGGAACCCGTAGTCGATCGCCGCCTTGCCCTCCGCCTTGGCGTGCCAGTTGTCGAGCCCTTTGCGAAGCGACTCGCCGCGGTACTGGATGGCGAAGTCGACGATGCAGGTCGTGCCGCCGTGCGCCGCGGCGATCGTGCCCGACTCGAAGTCGTCGGCCGAGGTCGTGCCGCCGAAAGGCATGTCCAGGTGCGTGTGGGGATCGATGCCGCCCGGCATGACGTACTTGCCGGCGGCGTCGACGGTCTTGTCGGCCGCCACGTCCAGCGCCTCGCCGAGCAGCGCGACGCGGCCGTCGTCGCACAGCACGTCGGCCTTGAAGGTGTCGGACGCGGTGACCACCGTCCCGTTCTTGATCAAGGTCTTCATGTTCGCTCCTTCATCCGCACCGCGCGGCGGCGGGCGCCGCGGCGCTACGGCAGCTGGCGGACCATGTCCTCGTACGAATCGGGGCGCCGATCGCGGTAGAACTGCCAGATGCGGCGGACCTCCTCGATCTGATCCAGGTCGAGGTCGGCGACGACCAGCTCGTCCGAGTCTTCGCCAGCCTCGGCGAGGAATTCGCCGCGCGGGTTCACGAAGTAGCTGTGCCCGTAGAACTTGCCGATGCCCCAGGGCGCTTCGGTGCCGACGCGGTTGATGCAGCCCATGAAATAGCCGTTCGCCACGGCGTGGGCCGGCTGCTCCAGCTTCCATAGATACTGCGACAGCCCCGCCACGGTGGCCGACGGGTTGTAGACAATCTCCGCGCCGTGCAGCCCCAGCAGGCGGGCCCCCTCGGGGAAGTGGCGGTCGTAGCAAATGTACACGCCGATGGTCGCATAGGCGGTCTTGAAGACCGGATAGCCCATGTTGCCGGGCTTGAAGAAGTACTTCTCCCAGAACCCCGACGTGTGCGGGATGTGGTTCTTGCGGTACTTGCCGAGATACTTGCCGTCGGCGTCGATGACCGCGGCGGTGTTGTAATAGACGCCCGGCATCTCCTTCTCGTAGATCGGGACGACCAGCACCATCTCGTGCTTGCGCGCGTAGGGGACGAGGCGCTCGACGGTGGGGCCGGGACACGGCTCGGCGGCGTCGTACCAGCGCTTGTCCTGCGAGGGGCAGAAGTAGGGGCCGTTGAAGATCTCCTGCATGCAGAGGATCTTCACGCCCTTCTTGCCGGCGTCGTCGATGAAGGGGAGGTGCTTCTGGAACATCGCCTCCTGGATCTCGGCGACCGGCCGGGTCTCGTCGTTGATGGGGTTGCTGGCCTGGATGAGCCCGCTGCGGACCACGCGCGCCATGGAGCCTCCTGTGAAGGGCTGAGGCCTACCACGCCGGGCCGGCGCCCACAACCGCGGCGGAGAACCGGCGGGCTTGCTGGACGAAACGGCCGGCACCGGTATAAACGTGCCGCATGGTGTGGTTCCGCCGGCGCCCGCAGCGCGCGCCCGACCCGGAGGCGCTGCCGCAGCTGCAAGTGCCGGAGGGGCTGTACCACAAGTGCGAGCAGTGCGCGGAAATCATCTATTCGAAGGAGCTGGAGCGGAACGCCGGCGTTTGTCCCAAATGCGCGTTCCATTTCCGGCTGCGCGCCGACGACTTCATCGGCGTGCTGTTCGACGCGGGGTCGTTCACCGAGCACGACACGGGGCTGGAGCCCGAGGACCCGCTGCGCTTCAAGGACTCCAAGCCGTACCCGGCGCGGCTGAAGGCGGCGCGCAAGGCAAACGACCGCGCCGACGCGATGGTATCGGGGACCGGGACCATCGACGGGCTGCCGGTGGCGGCGGCGGTGTTCGAGTTCGGGTTCATGGGCGGGAGCATGGGCTCGGTCGTCGGCGAGAAGGTGACGCGCACCTTCGAGCGCGCCCTGGAGCAGCGGTGCGCGGCGCTGGTGCTGTCGGCGTCAGGCGGGGCGCGCATGCAGGAGGGCATCTTCTCGCTGATGCAGATGGCGAAGACGACGCTGGCGCTCAGCCGGCTGCGCGAGGCGGGGTTGCCGTACGTGTCGGTGCTGACGCATCCGACCACCGGCGGCGTGGCCGCCAGCTTCGCGATGCTGGGGGACGTCATCCTGGCGGAGCCGGGCGCGCTCATCGGGTTTGCCGGGCCGCGCGTGATCGAGACGACGATCCGCGCGACGCTGCCGGAGGGGTTCCAGCGGGCGGAGTTCCTGCTGGCGCACGGGTTCGTGGACCGCGTGGTGGACCGGCGCCAGATGAAGCGCGAGGTGGCGGCGGTGGTGCGCATGTTGACGCAGAAGCAGTGGTGACGCGCCGGGCGGAGCCGCTGCCGGTGCCGGCGGACGACCAGGGGCTGCGCGCGCTGTTGCACGAGCTGTACGGGCTCGAGCGCCGGGTCGTCGAGATGGACCTGGGCGCGACGCGCCGGACGCTGGACGCGCTGGGTGCGCCCGAGCGCGCCTTCGCGGCGGTGCAGATCGGCGGTACCAACGGGAAGGGCTCGGTGTCGGCGATGGTCGCGGCGGGGATAGCGGCGGGCGGGGCGCACCCGCGCGTCGGGCTCTTCACCTCTCCGCACCTGGTCGACTGGCGCGAGCGCGTGCAGATCGGCGGGCGGGGCGCGGCCGGCGGCGGCTTCGCGCCGGTGGACGAAGCGGCGGCACTGGCAGCGGTGCGCGCGGCGCTGGAGGCAGGACGCGCGGCCGAGGCGCGGCTGAGCTTCTTCGAGGTGACCACGGCCGCGGCGCTCGTGGCGTTCGCGCACGCGCGCGTCGACGTCGCCGTGCTGGAGGTCGGCCTGGGCGGGCGACTCGACGCGACGACGGCCGTGGACCCGGTGGTGGCGGCGGTGGTCACGGTGGACCGCGATCACACAGAAGTCCTGGGCGAGACCTACGCGGAGATCGCGCGCGAGAAGGCCGGCATCGCCAAGCCGGGCGGCGTGCTGATTTCGGGCGTGACCGGCGCGAGCGCCGGCACGGGCACGCGCGCGCAGGGCGCGGGGCGTGCGTCCACGCAAGCGGAGGCGGCGCGCGATCCCGCGGAGACGCCGGTCGCGCGTGAGCCCGCGGAGGCGCGCGCGGCGCTGCGCGAGGAGGTGGCGCGGCGCGGGGCGCGGCTCTCCGAGCTGGGCGCCGACTTTCGCTACGAGGCCGCGGCCGACGGCACCGTCGCCTACTGCGGCCCGCGCTGGCGGCTCGACGGGCTGCGCGTGGCGATGCGCGGGGCGCACCAGCGGCACAACGCCGCGGTGGCGTTGCGCGTGCTCGAAGAGCTCGCCGCCGCCCGCCCGGCGCTGGGGCTGGAGGACGCGCGCGCAGGGATAGCCGCCGCGGCGTGCGGCGCCGTGTGGCCGGGGCGCTTCGAGGTGCTGGAGCGCACGGGCACGGCCGGCGGGCGCGCCGCGGCGACGGTGGTCCTGGACGCCGCGCACAATCAAGCGGGCGCCGCGGCCTTCGCCGCCGCGCTGCGCCAGGAGCTGGGCGGGCGGCCCGTGCACCTCGTCTACGGAGCGATGGGCGACAAGGACGCGCGCGCCATGCTGCGGGCCCTCGTGCCGCTCGCCGCCGAGGCGACCTTCGTGCGCGCGCCCGGCCGCCGGGCCGCGGACCCCGCCGCGCTGCGCCGCCTGGCCGCCGCCATCCGCAAGGACCTCCCGGCGCGCAGCGCCGGCGACGCCCCGCCCGCCGGCGTCGTCCTGGCGGCCCTGGAGGGGCTACCGCCCGGCGGCGTCCTGGCGGTCACCGGGTCCATCTATCTGCTCGGCGCGGTGCGCGCCGCGCTGCGCGACGCGCTCGGCCTCCCGCCGGAACCGGCGCTACCTCAGCCGGCGGCGAGGCCGTAGCGGCGCAGCTTCTTCTGCAGGCCGAAGCGCGACAGGCCGAGCGCGCGGGCGGCGCGCGTCTGGTTGCCGCCGGCCACGCGCAGCGCGTCGAGCACCAGGTGGCGCTCCAGCGCCTCGACCTCGCTCTTGAGCGTGCTGGGGCCGGCCAGGCGCGGCGGCCCCTCGCGCGCCGCCACCGCGGGCGAGAGCGCCTCGACGGTGAGCGACGGGCCCGAGAGCACGACGGCGCGCATGATCTCGTTCTCCAGCTCGCGCACGTTGCCGGGCCAGGGGTAGTTCACCAGGCAGGAGAGCGCGCGCCCGTCGACCGACACGGCGCGTCCCGCCGCGTACTTCGCCAGGAAGTGCTCCACCAGCACCGGGATGTCCTCGCGCCGCTCGCGCAGCGGCGGCACGCGCACCGTCAGCACCGCCAGCCGGTAATAGAGGTCCTCGCGGAACGTGCCCTGCTCGACCATCTTGCGCAGGTCCTTGTTGCTGGCGCCGATGAGGCGCACGTCCACCTTCGTGGCCCGGTCGCCGCCCACGCGCCGCAGCTCGCCCTCCTGCACCACGCGCAAGAGCCGCGTCTGCATGCCGGGCGTCATCTCGCCAATCTCGTCTAGGAACAGCGTGCCCCCATGCGCCAGCTCGAAGAGGCCCTTGCGGTCGCGGTCGGCGCCGGTGAAGGCGCCGCGCACGTGGCCGAAGAGGATGGACTCCAGCAGCGTCTCGGGGATGGCGGCGCAGTTCTCGCCGACGAAGTTCTGATCGCGGCGCGGGCCGTTGTAGTGCACGGCGCGGGCGACCAGCTCCTTGCCGGTGCCGCTCTCGCCCTGCAGGAGCACCGGCATGGCGGTGTCGGTGATCTTGTCCAGCACCGCGAACAGCTCGCGCATCGCCGGGGCGCGGCCGACGATGTTGGAGTAGTCGTACTTGGAGCCGAGCTCGCTGCGCTGCAGGCGCAGGGCTTCGCGCACCTCGGTGAGCTCGCTCTCTTGGGCGACGACGCGGCTGCGCAGCTCGTCGACCAGCACTTCGATGCGAGCGCCGCGCGCGCGGTTCTCCGTGTAGAGGCGCGCGTTCTCGATGGCGATGGCGGCGACGTCGGCGAACTCGGCGACGAGATCCGCGTCACGCGCGCTGAAGGCGCCGCGCCGCAGGCGGTTGTCCACGTAGACCGTGCCGGCGACGCGGCCGCGGATGCGCAGCGGCACCGCGATCACCGATCGCAGGCGCAGCGCATGCACCGACTGCGCCGCCTCGAAGCGCACGTCGGCGGCGGCGTCGACGGTCACGACCGGCTCGCCGCTGCGCGCGGCGCGGCGGGCGATGGACAGCGACAGCGCCTCGGCGGAGCCGGCCATGGTGGCGCGGTCGAGCCCGCGCGCCACCGCGACGCGTAGGGCGCCGGGCGCTTCGACGCCGGCGTCCGCGGCGGGCGTGTCAGCGGCGGTCGAAGGGGCGGCGCGCGCGCCCGCGGCCGCAGCCGCACCCGTGCGATCGGGCGCCTCGTCGCGGCGGCCCGGCACCACGTCGTCGGCCAGCAGCAAGAAGCCGCGCTCCGCGCCGAGCAGATCGATCACCGAGTCGACGACCTGTTCCAGCAGCCGGTCGAGGTCGTGCTCCTCGTTCAGCCGCTTGGCGATGTCGACCAGCCGGCGGTAGCGGCCCAGCTCGCCCGGATCGGCGCTGATCGCGCCTGCAGCGGGGAGGTAGGCCGCGGCGGCCACGGCCGCGCCGGCGCCAGCCGCCACGTCCGCGCCCGCGCCCGCGCCCGCGCCCGCGCCGGCCGCCACGACCACGGGCGCGCCGAAACGCCCTAGCTCGCGCTTCTCCGGCTCGGCCCAGAACTCCTCGCGGTGCACTTCGGGCACGGCCTGCGCGATCTCGTCCAGCATGGCGCGGGCGGCGCGCGCGGCGACCGCCGCCTCGGCGCGCTGTCCGCCGGCGGCGCGCGCGCGCGACTCCAGCCAAAGCAAGCGCCAGAGCTGGTCGCGGTCGCCGGCGCCGCGCCCGTAGTAGCCGCGGGCGCGGTCGACGAAGGCGAGCGCGCGCTCCAGATCGGCGCCGGCGGGCGGATCGGCGGCAAGGCACAGCCGGGCCGCCACTTCGTCGGCGCGGGCCCCAAGCTCCTCCGCGCCCGCTTCGCCGGCGCGCGCGGCGTGGTCGCGCAGCCGTCCCAGCGCCTCGGCCGCCGCCGCGCGCTCCCCGGCGTCGAGGGCCGCCAAGGCCGCGGCTGCGTACGCCAGGCCGGCGGCGCGCACGTCGCCGCGCGCGGCGAGCCCGGCGGCCGCCGCGCGGTAGTCCTCCAGCGCGCCCCGCGCGTCGCCGCGCCGTCGCGCCACGTCGGCGCGCAGGAAGCGCGCATACTCCTCGACCGACGGGTCGCCCTGCTCGTTTGCCAGCGCCACCGCGCGCGCTCCCAGCGCCTCGGCGGCGGCAAGGTCTCCCAGAAGAACGCAGAGGCTGCCGTAGTTGTACAAGGCCGCGCCCTGCCCCGCCGCCCGCCCGAGCATTTCGAGCGCGCCGATGCCGGCGCGGTAGCGCGCCAGCGCGCCCGCGTAGTCGCCCAGTGCCGCGAGCGCGGCGCCCAGGTTGATCGCGCAGTTCGCCGCGCCGTGCGCGTCACCGGCGGCGGCGGCGCGATCGTGCGCTTCGCGGAAGCGCTCAGCGGCGACGCGCAGGTCGCCGGCCCGCGTGGCCAGCATTCCCAGCAGCGACACCGCGCGCGCCACGCCGGCACCGTCGTCGGCCGCGAGGGCCAGCGCGCGCGCGCGTTCCAGCGCCGCCGCCGCCGCCGCGGAATCGCCGCGCTGCAAGGCGGCGAGCCCGCGCGTCTCCAGCGCGCGCGCCGCGCCGGCGCCGGCCGCGTCGCCCGGATCGGGGATCTCGGCGAGCGCCCGCGCCGCGTCGCCGCCGTCCACCAGCAGCCGCCCGCGCGCCGCCTGCAAGTGCCAATAGAGGTCGTCGTGCGTGGGCGACGCGGCGATCTCGCGCTCGAGGATCTCCTGCGCGCGATCGGTCTGTCCGAGCCGGCGCCGCAGCAGGCCCTCCAGCGCGCGCCCGCGCCGCGCCGACGCCGCGACCGCCCCGCCAGGCGCACCGCCCCCGCCGCGACCGCCCGGTGCGCGCGCGGGGCCGGACGAGGTCAGGCAAGCCAGCCCTCGGTCGTACTGCCCCGCCTGCAGGCACAGCTCCGCCAGCTCGACGCGCAGCGCCGCGTCGCCCGCCCCGCCCGCCCCGCCCGCCCCGCCCGCCAAGCCGGCCCCGCCGGCCCCGCCGGCCCCGCCGGCCCCGCCTGCCCCACCTGCCGCGCCGCCGGCCAGCGCGGCCTCCAAGTGACCGATCGCCTCCGCGGGCGCACCGCGCCGCCGCGCCCGCGCCGCGGCCTCCACGGCACAACGGCGTGCCGCCGCCGCGTCCCCAGCGCGCCGCCAGAGCCGCGCCAGCCGCGCGGGAGACGCACCGTCCGCCTCGCCGGCGAGCCGCACCGCCGCGCGTCGCGCCATCGCCGCCGCCGCCTCGTCGGGCGTCGCGGCCAGGACGCCCTCGGCGAGCGTGCGTCCGACGACCGCGTGGCGCGCCAGACCGTCGAGGCCCGCCGGCCGCAGATCGCACCAGCGCCGCGCGGCCAGATCGGCCAGCGCGTCGCGTGCCACGGCCGCGTCCAGCCCGCTGACGGCGGCGACGTCGTCTGCGGTGGCGCTCTCCTCCCACAACGCCAGCGCGGCCAAGGCGGCGCGCGCCGGCGTGTCGAGGCGCGCGGCGCGGGCGCGGGCGGCCTCCCCGGCGCGGGCGGGCAGCTCGCCGGGCGGCGCGTCCACCAGCGCCTCTATCAGGAGCGGGTTGCCGGCGGCGCGGCGCCAGAGGTCGTCCGTCACCGCGGGGGGCGGGTCGGCGCCCAGCAGCGCCGCGGCCAGCGCGTGCGCCTGCGCCTCGCTGAGCCCGGACAGCGCGACGTCCAGCAGCGCACCCGCGGCGGCGAGCCGCGCGACCTCGGGCGTCGGCGCCCCGTCGTCGGCCACCTCGAACGCGATGACGAACGGAAAGCGCGCATCGCTCGCCGTGGTCCCCGCCTCGGGCGTGGACTCGGGATTGGCGGCGCCGAGGGCGAGCGCCCGAGCCAGCGCCGCCGCCGCCTCGTACGCCGCTTCGGTCTCCAGGCGGTGGACGTGCAGAACGAAGGGCGCGCGCGCCGCAGCCCCCCGTAGAAACGAGGCCAGACCGGCGACGGAGCGCGCAGCGTCCGCCGCGCCCCCGTCCAGCGCGCCGGCCTGGGCGCTCGCGCGACGCTTCGAGCCCGCCAGGGGCGGCGGCGCGAAGTCCCAGTGCGCCCCTCGGGCCCAGGGGGCGTCGGTGGAAGCGACCGCGCGGCGCAGGGCCTCGACGACGTCGGCGAGCGTGCCCTCCGCGTGCACGACGGAGCGCCCGAGATCCGTCGCCGCCAGTAGCTCGGCGTGCTGCTTCGCCTCGCGCAGCAGGCGCGTCTTGCCCACGCCCGGCGCGCCGCGCACCACGACGACTTGCGGCACGCCCGCCACGCCCGCCGGCGCGAGCCGCGTCCCCGATACGAAGGCCTCCCCGATCGCCGCCAGCTCCGCCGCGCGTCCGATCAGCTCCGCGAATCGCCGCTTCGCCGCCCCGCCTCCGACTCCCGTTCCATTTCCCGTTCCGGTTCCGGTTCCGGTTCCGGTTCCGGTTCCGGTTCCGGTTCCGGTTCCGGTTCCGGTTCCGGTTCCGGTTCCGGCTGCGGCTGCGGCTGCGGTTCCGGTTCCGGTTCCGGCTCCGGCTGCGGCTGCGGTTCCGGCTGCGGATGCGGCTGCGGCCGCGGTTCCGGCTGCGGCTGCCGCTGCGGTTCCAGCTGCGGCTGCGGAACCGGCGGCCCCGACCTTGGACCCTGCCCTCGAAACGGAGCGCGCCGTCCGCTCGCCCGTTCCGTAGTCCCCGAGCGCGCGCCGCAGATCCTCCGCCAGCGCCGCTGCGCCCGAGTGCCGCTGCTCGGGCGCCTTGCGCAGCAGCTTCCCGATGATCGCCGCCAGCGGCGCCGGCACTTCCGCGTTGAGCCGCTCCACCGGCGGCGGCGCGTCCTCCAGGATGGCGTGGACGAGCCGCGCCAGCCCACCGGCCGCCGGGAACGGCAACCGCCCGGCACACAGCTCGTAGAGCGTGACCCCCAGCGCGTACAGGTCCGCGCGCGCCCCGCCTTCGCCGTACAGCGCCTCGGGCGACATGTACGGCAGGCTGCCCGCCACCGTCGCGTCCGACGCGGTCGTGCTCACCGCGCCCGCGGCCGCGCGCAGCGCCCGCGCGGTCGCCTCGGGCGTCAGCGCCTGCGCCGCCAGACCCAGGTCAATGAGCACCACCTCGCCGTCGCCCCCGCCCGCCAGCAGCACGTTCGACGGCTTGACGTCGCGGTGGCAGACGCCGCGCGCGTGCAAATAGGCCAGCGCCTCGGCCACCCGCAGGCCGATCCGCGCGAAGCGCAGGCACGTCTCGGCACGCCGGTCCGGCACGTCCGCGCCGAGCGACCCGAGGTCCGTCCCGTCGATGAGCTCCTCGGTGAAGAAGACCGCGCCGTCAAGCCGCCCCGCGCCGCGCACCGCGCCGCGCACGTCCTCCACCAGCTCCAGGTCGTACACCCGCGCCAGCGCCGGATGCGCCAGCGCCGCCAGGAGCGCAAACTCCGACTTCAGAGGGGGCCGCAACCCAGGTGCCGCCCCGTCCGCGTCCAGCGGCAGCATCTTGAGCACGCGCTTCTCGCGCGCGCGGCGATCCTGGACGACGAAAACCTGGGAGAGCGGCCCACGCCCCAGCGTGCGTTGAACCTCGTAGCGCCCGTTGATCAGCGCGCCCCGCACCCCAGTAGTCTATCATGTTGTCATCAATACAGACAACCAAGTTGACAGAACGACCGACGCGGAGTCGCTACACGAGGGTGGGAGGACGCAAAATGCCAGCGCGGAAGAACAACTAGACGGCGGGAGCTCGGGCGGGGCGTGACGGGACGGCGGGTGGGGCGCGGCGGGACGGCGGGTGGGGCGCGGCGGGACGGCGGGACGGCCCCGTAGGCAGCGATATCAGGCCGTTCGGTGACGACGGGCCCCCACCGGCGGGAGCGCGGGCGACCGCCCCAGCCCCGCGAGGTTCGCACTCGCCACCACTTCGCGCGGCGGCTCGCGCAGGTCCCACACCAGACCCACCCAGCTCAGCCCCTTGAGGATGTAGTACGTGATGTCGATCTGCCACCAGCGGAAACCCTGCCGCGTCGACAGCATGTAGTGGTGGTGGTTGTTGTGCCACCCCTCGCCGAACGTCAAGAGCGCGATCAGCATGCTGTTGCGGCTGTCGTCGGACGTGTCGTAGTGGCGCTTGCCGAAGACGTGCGCCAGCGAGTTCACCGTGAAGGTCGCGTGCCACAGCAGCACCGTGCTCGCGAAGAACCCGATGAACAGGCCAGGCCAGCCGAAGAGCAGGAACGTCGCCACGCCGGTCATCACCGGCGGCACCAGCCAGTGCTTGTTCAGCCAGCGCAGCTCCGGGTAGCGCGCCATGTCGCGGATGCGGTCCCACTTCGTGTCGGCGGTGTTATCGTATAGCCAGCCGAAGTGCGAGTACCAGAACCCGCGCTGTACCGGCGAGTGCACGTCCTTCGGCCCGTCGGAGTACTTGTGGTGGTCGCGGTGGTGCGCCGCCCACCACAGCACGCCCTTCTGCGAGCTGGTCATCGACAGGAACGCCAGCACGAACTGGAAGGGGCGGCTCGTCTTGTACGTGCGGTGCGCGAAGTACCGGTGGTAGCCCGCCGTGATGGCGAACATGCGCCCCCAGAACAGCACCGCGCCGCAGGCGACCGCCTGCCACGTCACGCCGCTCCAGATCGCGCCCAGGATCAGCACGTGTGTCAGCACGAACGGGATCATGCCGAGGTAGTCGTAGCCGCGCCGCAGCACGTCGGTCTCGACCGGCGGGACGAACGGCTCCAGGCCGTCCGCCTCCCCCAGGTCGTCGTCGCCCGGCGCGGGCTCGCGTGGCAGGACGTGGGTCACCGCGACGGCGGCCACCGCGGGTGCAGCGGTGGCGGCCACAGGAATCGGCAGGACGGGAACGACGGGCTCGACGGTAGTGGACATGTCTCCTGGTGGGCATCCCCCGATGCCACGCCCAGGCTACCGCCGCGTGCCCGCGCCTGCCGTCACGGTTCGGTCAACCGATGTCTTTGTTGTGTCACCACGCGCGCGTCAATGACGTGCCACGCCGCGTCATCCCGGCGTCGGGGTCGGCGTCGGCGTCGGCGTCGGCTTACGGCCTCGGCGTCGGCGTCGGCTTCGGCCTCGGCGTCGGCTTCGGCGTCGGCCTCGGCGTCGGCGTCGGCTTCGGCGTCGGCTTCGGCTTCGGCTTCGGCGTCGGCTTCGGCGTCGGCTTCGGCGTCGGCTTCGGCGTCGGCTTCGGCGTCGGCTTCGGCGTCGGCTTCGGCGTCGGCTTCGGCGCCGCCTGCGTCACACCGCCGGCGCCGGAACGAAGCGGTAACCGCTGCCCCGCACCGACAAGAAATGCACCGGTCGGGCGGGGTCGGGCTCGAACAGCTTGCGCAGACGCGCGATGAAATTGTCGACCGTGCGCGTGTTCGGATAGTCGCGCAGCTTCCACACCTTCTCCAGCAGCTCCCCTCGGCTCAGCACGCGCCCCGCGTTGTCGGCGAAATAGCGCAGCAGGTCCATCTCCAGCTGCGTCAGCTGCACCGCGCGCCCCTCCACGCGCACCTCGTGCGTGTCGAAGTTCACCAGCGCCCCGCCGAAGCGCAACGTGGGCTGCGCCTCCGCGCTGCGGCGGTCCCACCTTCGCCGCCGCAGCGCCGAACGCACGCGCGCCAATAGCTCGCTCACCTCGAACGGCTTCACCAGGTAGTCGTCGGCGCCCACCTCCAGCCCCGTGACGCGGTCCTCGGCCGCGTTGCGCGCCGTGAGCATGATCACCGGCGTGTAGTTCCCCCCGTGCCTCAGCCGCCGGCAGAACTCGAAACCGTCGACGTCGGGCAGCATCACGTCCAGGATGATGGCCGCATACGCGTCCGGCCGCAGCAGGAACGCCCCCGCCGCGCGCGCCGTCGCCGCCACGTCCACTTCGAAGCCCTCGAGCTCCAGGTTGAGCCGCAGGCCCGTCGCCAGGCCCGTCTCGTCCTCCACCAGCAGCAAGCGCGGCTTCACCGCCGTCTCGACGCTCACGACCCCAACGTATTTTCTTTGAGCGCCGCTGGCAAGCGCACGACCATCGTCGTGCCCCGCCCCGCCCCTTCGGAGTGCGCCTCGATGCGTCCGCCCAGGTTGCGCACCAGCGCGCTGACGACGAAGAGCCCCAGCCCCGTGCCGCGGCGCGCGCGCACCGCCTCCTCCGGCACGCGATAGAAGCGGTCGAAGATACGCCCCAGCTCCAGGCGCGGCACGCCGATGCCGTTGTCGCGCACCTCGACCTGCACGACGCCGGGCCCGCGCCGCGACGCGCTCAGCCGCACGTGCCGCGGCGGGTCGGAGTACTTGATGGCGTTGTCGAGGAGGTTGCGCACCACCG
This sequence comes from Myxococcota bacterium, assembly GCA_036004705.1. GTDB lineage: Bacteria > Myxococcota_A > Polyangia > DASYRF01 > DASYRF01 > DASYRF01. Next base: position 6,217 of record DASYRF010000425.1, on the reverse strand, counting down.
TCTCCAGCGCCGTCGGGTCGGTGAGCAGCGTCAGCCCCTCCGGCACTTCGACCGTGACGGCGCCCAGCGGCGTCTTGTGGCGGGTGGCCACGATCTCCGCGCAGCGCTGCACCAGCGGGGCCAGCTCCACCTCTTGCAGGGCGAAGCCGCCGCGCCCGTGGGCCAGGTGGCTCGCCTCCAGCACGTCGTCGATGAACCCGCTCAGCCGGTCGACCGCGTCCAGCATCGTCTGCCGCAGCTGGTCGCGCTGCTCGGAGCGCAGCTCCGGCCGCTGGATCGTGTCGAGGCACAACTTCAGCTCCGCCAGCGGCGACTTCAGCTCGTGCGTCACCGAGTCGATGAAGCTGTACTGCCGCCGGACTTCCAGCAAGGCCCGCACCAGAAACACGCTGAACAGCACCAGCACGGAGATGATGGTGGCCAGCGAGACGATGCCCGCCACCAGCAGCGTCGTGTTGCGCGCCACCTCGCGCGTCAGCGCCAAGTTCCGCAGCACGACCAGCGTCCACCCCACCAGCAGCGCCACGCTGAGCGCCACCGCCGCCGACCCCAGCACGATCGGCAACGAGATGGATCGAGTACGGCGCGGCACGCCCGAATTGTGCCCCGAAACCCTCCCGAGCGGCAGTAGCTACAGAAGCGCTACGGCGCCACGCCCGTGATCACGGCGCTCACCGCGTGGAATTGGAGCGCCATGGAGATGCCATCTTCGATCCGCTCGTCGCACGCGCAGCGCGGCGGATCCAGGTTCGGGATGACCGTCCCGTCGCCGTCCGTGCAGCTCACGAGGGTGGACGGGAAGCCGCTGCTGAGCTGGAACGTCTCGAGCCCGTCGCCGCTCACGTCGATGTCGGGTGGAATTCCCAACGTCAGCACCACCTCCAGCAGCGTTCCTGAGCCAAGCGGGCTCGGAATCTGGTCGAGCGCGCACGCCTGGATGACGCCGCCGAGCAGTCCGTTCGCCAGCTCGCCGAAGCTCGGCGTCGGGTTGCCTTCGATGCGTGGGTTCACCAACATGATCGTGCCGAGCCCCGGGAACGCGAACGGCAGCGAGTTGCGTTCGCCGTGGAACAAGGTCTCAGGAAGCGTTGCGGGATCGGTGTACATGATGCTGGTGTTGAAGAAGAGCACGAGCGGGTAGCTCATGGCGTCCAGCGACATCGGGTCCACCAGGAAGGTCCCCATGCCGCCGAAGTTGTTCGTCAGGTCCGCGTCCGCGTCGACGCCGTTGTACATCGCCGCGTCCATCATGAGGTCGTCCACCGTCAGCGACGGGTCTTCCACGCCGCGGAACTCAAGCAGCAAGAGCAGCTGCCCCATGCTGATGGCGTCCATGAGGCCCGTGTTGATCATGTCCAGCCCGAAGGGAAGGTTCGCGAGCTGATTGTCCGTCATGAGGTCGCCGTCCAGGTCGAAGCCCTGCGACGCCGGGGCCACCGTCATCGTGTCGACGACCACAGAGGGTCCGAAAACCGTCGTCGGCCCGATCGGCATACCGGAGTCGCCGGGATCAGGCGGCGGCGTCCACGCGTCGTAGTCGCCCGCGTCGGGCCAAGGAATGCCCGAGTCGACCGCCGCCGCGTCGGTCCCCGGGGGGGCGGCATCGCTACCCGCGTCCAACGAAATCGTGCCGCCGTCGTCGTTGCCGTTGCCACCCGGCTTGCAGCCACCCAGCAGGGCGAGCACGATCGACAAAGCCGTCACCAGGCGAGCCTGAGACGCCACAGCCAGCGAACCCCGGAAGGTCCTCATCGAAGCCTCCTTGCGACGTGACGCGGTGCGCGGACTCGCTTAGCACGCGGCGCCGCGACGAAGCAACGCCAAGGGGCGCTCAGAACCGAGGGCGAGCCAGGCGCCGACGCCGCGCCGCGATTAGGACCAGTTGAAGGTCTAGGCCAGTTCTCCGCGGGCCGTCAGCAACAGCGCCGCCGAACTGATCTCCCGCGACCGCGCCCATCAGCGTTCCGTCGGCGGTCGTGTTGAACGCACCCGCGCCGCCGAAATACACGAACGCGGATCCTGTCATGCTTGCGTTCGAGGCGCCGACGATGATGTCCGCATAGGTGTCCCCGTTCATGTCGCCTGCGCCCGCGACGGCGCCGCCCAGAATAGCGCCGGCGACCCCGAGCAGGGTCCCGTTCGATACCGAGTCGAAGATGCCCACTCCCCCGCCGTAGTACACGTATGCGGCTCCTGACAACAAACCGCCTGCATCGCTGAACACGGCACCGACAAGGACGTCATCAGCGCCGTCTGCATTGACGTCCCCCGCACCGGACACCGCGTACCCGAACTCGTCGCCTGCCCCCGCACCGGTCAGCGTCCCGTTTGGAGTCGCGTCGAAAGTAGGCCCGCCGTAGTAGACGTAGGCCCGTCCCGCCGTCATCGCACCGGCGTCGTTCCACGGCGCGCCGACGACGAGGTCTCCGTAGCCGTCGTCGTTGGCGTCCCCGGCGCTGGCCACCGCCGCGCCAAAGTCGTCGCCGGCGAGCTCCCCTAGCAAGGTCCCGTCCGACGTCGCATCGACGCTTGTGCCTGCGCCACCATAGAAGACGTAGGCGGCGCCCGCGTTCGCGGCCGCCGCATCGTCGGTTGGCGCGCCCACCAAGAGGTCGGCGAATCCGTCCCCATTCAGATCGCCGGCTGACGACACTGCAGCGCCGAAGCCGTTGCCTGGGCTGCTGGTGGTCAACACTGCGTTGACGGTTCCCGGAAACGTCGTGCCCGGTGCGCCGAACGCCACGTAAACGGTTTCGCCGGCGGCGCCCGCGATGATGTCGCCGTAACCATCGCCATTGACGTCACCTGCGCCAGCCGCGGGCGCCGACCCCACTGTAGTGATGGATCCGTCCTCAGTCGCGTCGAAGCTCGAGCCGGAACCTCCGAGGTAGACGTGGGCGCTGCCACCTCCTGTGACGACGAGATCCGCGTAGCCGTCCGCGTTCACGTCGCCAGCCGCTGCCACGGACTCCCCGAGGAGGTCTCCGATCACGCCCGTCAGCGTGCCGTCGGCAGTCGCGTTCACGGTCGCGCCCGAGCCGCCAAAGTAGACGTAGACACGGCCTGCATCGGAGCCCCCCGCGTCGTTCGTGTAAGCGCCGACGGCGACGTCAGCGTAGCCGTCGCCGTTGAAGTCACGATCGCTGCGGCCAGCGTTGACCCACCGGGCCGGAGAGTACGCGGAGCAGACCGTCCCGGCGCAGGCGCGCACGTGCCAGTAGTAGCGCGCCCCGACGGGCGCGATCATGGACACGGTCAGGTCGACAGACGGCGTCTGGTTCGTCAGGACGGTCGTGGCGGACGTGACGCCCGTCGCGAACGTCGCGTCGGTCGTGTACTGGATGTCGTACGTCAGCGACGGGCCGCCCATGCTCGTCGACGGATCCCAGTCGAAGAGGGGGCGCCGCGAGCCCACGACGAAGATGGAGCCGAGGTACGCGTTGTTCATGGGGAGCCGCAGTACGGGCACCGTGGGGGCGTCGTAGCAGCCGGTGGTGTCGAAGCTGCAAGAGCCGGTGCACGCGAGGGCGCCGCCGCCGAAGCCCTCGGTCGTGCAGTCCGACGCGCCCAGGTCCGCGCCGTCGCACTGCTCGGTCCCCTCCGCAGTGCCGTTGCCACACTCGTTGCAGGCGGTCACGTCGAACGCGCAGCCCGCCGTGCAGGCGAGCGCGCCCATGGTCAGCGCGCCCCCCGTGGCGGTCGAGCACGTCGCCCCGGGCGGGAGCGTCGTGTCGCACTGTTCTCCGGTGTCAAGAACGCCGTCGCCGCAACCAGGCGGCACCTGGCAGCCCGCGGTGACGAACATGCAGGTGGCCGAGCACGCCAGCGTCCCGCCGACGAAGCCCTGACCGATGGTCGTGCAGTCGTCGCCGTCGAGATCGCCGCCGTCGCAGTCCTCGCCGAGCCCGGCCACGCCGTCGCCGCAGACGACCGCCGTCGTGCACGCGCCCGTGTCGAACGTGCAGTCGCCGGCACACGCGAGCATCCCTGCCGTGAAGCCCAGGTCCATGCAGCTCGTGCCGGCGAGGTCGCTGCTGTCGCACGCCTCGGTGCCGCCGACGACCCCGTCGCCGCAGCTCGCGAGCGGGAGCACCGCGAGGTCCACGTCCACGACCTTGGCCACGTCCGCATCGGCAGTCGTGCTGCCGCTCACCACATCGGCCCCGGCGGACTCGCCCACGACCTCGATCTCGAACTGGTCGCCGTCCACGATGTCGCCGTGCAGACGCGCGGCGAAGGACGTGGGGAAGTCGATCGTGGGACCGTCCACCGCCGGATAGCGCAGGACGTGAATCTCGTTCAGGCGCACGTGGTGTAGCGTCACGCGTAGTGCGTCGACGGCCGCTGGCGTTCCGTCCGGCGCGGTGATGTGAACGAAGAAGATGACCTTGGCGCGATTGGCGCACCCAGGCGCCCCCAGGCACAGTGCGGCGACCGCCGCCAGGAGCGCACAGGATCGACACCTCGCCATGGGAACCCTCCCGGAGTGAAGCACGACACTAACGCCCGCCAGGCGCAGGTTCAACCACGCCGCGCCAAGGCGACTCCTGCGACCCATCGCCAAGACGCGGTCACGTGCCGCTCGCGGGACTGGTCGGGCCGCTCGACGGCGGCGCCGGCGTCCGCCGCCGCACGCGCCCGCGCGCCGCGTGCACGTTGTGCGGCACCCCGAAGGTGGCGAGCTCCGCCGCGGTGAAGTCCGCCTTGGCGATCTGCTGCCACTTCGCCAGCCAGCGGTCCAGCGCGCGCACCTTCCTCTCCTTCGCCTCGGTGAGCTGAATGCGCCCGCCCTTCCGCCCTTCCTGATGCGTGTCCGCATCGAGGAACGCCTCAAGCTTCTGCTGCAGCGTCGCGATCTGCTCCGCCGTGACCTCGACCCGCTCGGCGATCGTCACGCTCGCCCCCGTATCCGGATCCTCGTGCGGCGCTTGTACCGCCGCCAGGAACGCGCGTGCACGCGCCGGCACGGCCGCCTGCGAGCGCCCCGCCGCGCGGACCGCCGCGTTCAGCCCCGTCAGAAGGAACTCGTTCGCCTCGCTCTCGCCCAGCTTGGCGCGGGTCTTGCGCAGCCGCCGCGACAGCTCGTCGGCCAGCGCGTCGAACGCATCGTCTTGAACCTCGCTCGCGCCCTTGAGCAGTCCCAGAGCACCCTCGCTTCCTGCCAGTGCGTCCTGCGCGTCGCCGAGCAGCTGTTCGCCCGCCGCATGCACTCCCGGCCCGTATCCCTCTCCGTCCAGCTTCGCACGCGCCGACGCGTTCTCCGCCGCCGCCGCCGCCTCGATGAAGATGCTCCCCTGGCGCACGATCTCGCGCGCCTCGCCGAATCCGTAGCTCATCGCGTCACTCCTGCGCTCTCGGGTCTTGCCCGCGGTGCCCGCGAGGCGGCGCCCTCGCGCCGGACCATCCGGCGCTCGCTCCGTTTCCCGCATCCCGAGCGGAGTTAGAGCAAGGCCCGTACCAGCCGCAGTCGATCCCAAGCCTGGGACGGCGACCGCCGCGCGTCGCTCCCTTACCCGTGCGGCTGTCCCAGCCTTGGGATTGGGCTTCCCTCGGGTGGGGTCGGCCGTTGCCCTCGTGTGTTGTGCTCGGGGTCCGTGGACCCCAGCAGATCCGGGCGTCGAACCGCGGTCGCCGCACGCGACGGCTCCAGCCCTGCGTCGAAGCATCTCCAGTCCTGCACGGCTTGCCCCCAGCCTGCATCACCGTGCCTCCAGCGCAGACCAATGCGTCTCCAGCCCTGCACCGCGTCGGCTCCAGCACCACACCGTCCGTGGCGGCGGCCGGTCCGCCGCGGCTCCAGTCGTGCCGGCTCCGTCGCGCGTCGTGCACGTTTCACCGCGCACGCCACGCAGCCGCGCTCCACTCCGCGCGAGGCTGCCTCCAGCACCTGCGCCGACGGGGCTTGCAGACCCCGGCGGTTCGCGCCAAGCCGCTGTAACGGCGTGCCTCGGTTGCGGTACACTTCTTGCGGGTAGGCAGAGACTGAAGCGAGGTATCCTGTCGAAGCGTCGCCCCCATGACTTCCGCCCCGAAGGCAGCTACTTCGCGGTGGTGGTCGGCATCGTAACCAACAACGAGGACCCGCAGAACCTCGCCCGCGTGAAGGTGAAGTTCCCGTGGCTCAGCGACACCGACGAGAGCTACTGGGCGCGCCTGGTCGTGCCGATGGCGGGCAAGGAACGGGGCTGGTGGTTCTGCCCCGAGGTGGACGACGAGG
>DASYRF010000424.1:0-16011 GCA_036004705.1 Myxococcota bacterium | reverse complement strand
CCTCGTCGTCCACCTCGGGGCAGAACCACCAGCCCCGTTCCTTGCCCGCCATCGGCACGACCAGGCGCGCCCAGTAGCTCTCGTCGGTGTCGCTGAGCCACGGGAACTTCACCTTCACGCGGGCGAGGTTCTGCGGGTCCTGGTTGTTGGTGACGATGCCGACCACCACCGCGAAGTAGCTGCCCTCGGGGCGGAAGTCATGGGGGCGACGCTTCGACAAGGTAGATCTCTCCCGGGTCCGGCACTCGCAAGAAGCATACCGCCAACCCGCCCAGTTATTTCGCGCGGTTGGCCGGCGCGGCGGGGTCTACTGGCCCCGGCTAGAATCGCCCTGCCAAGGTCAATGCACCCCCGCCCGCCAGCGGCGCCACGCCGACCGCCGTCAGGCGGAGCCCCGTCCCCGCGCCGCGCGCATAGTCGTCCGCCGGCTTCGTGCCTCCGCCCCTGGCGCCGCCGCCGCCCTTGAGGCTCAGGACGAACAGGACGACGCCGGTGCCGCCGACGGCCACGCCGGCGATCCACGCGACGTCCGTGAACAGCGCCATGCGCTTCCCGTAAACGACGTAAGCCTCGGTGTCGGTGGCGCCCAGGCACCCGACGCCCAGGTCCGCGCAGCCGCGCAGGCGGTTGTGCGCCGACAGTGCCAGGCCGCCGAGGACCGCAGCGGTCACGCCGCCGGCGGCGCCGGCGCCGACCAGCGCCAACGACGCGATGCGCATGGCCGAGACGCCGGGCACCGCCTGCACGAGGACGGTCTCGCCCTCGCCGACGTCCACCTTTCGGAACGTGCCCGCCGTGCCGCCGGCGCGCACCAGCACGTCGTGCTCGCCCGCCAGCACCTCCACCGGCTCCATCGGCAGCGCTCCGACCTTCTCGCCGTCGATGAACACCTCGGCGCCGTCCGGTCCGTCGACCGCCACCATCGCCTTGCGGGCGACGAGCTCGATCTCCAGCGTGGTGCCCTCGCTGTCGGGCGCAACGGTGATCTCGTTGGTCACCGACCGGTAGCCGCGCTTCTCGACGAAGATCTTGTGGGCGCCCACTTCCAGCGACACGGTGTAAGGCGTGCGCGCGCCGGCGCCGGCCTTGAGGTCCACCCACACCGTGGCGCCTTCCGGTTTGGTGGTCAGCGTCACGCGGCGATTGCCGCCGGACGCGCCCAGCTTCTCCATGCGTCCCGCGACCTCTTTCTTGTTGGCCGCGTCGGGCGCCGCCCTCAGGTAGCGGTCGAACATGTCGATCGCCTTGGCGGCGTCCTTGGCCTCCTCGTAGGCGCGACCGGCGTTGTAGAGCAGGCTGGCGCGCGGGCTGAGGTCGTACGCCACGAGGAATTCGGCGGCGGCGGCGAGGAAATCGCCCGACTCGAAAAAGAGGTTGCCGCTGTCGTAGTGGCGCCTGGACTCCTTCTCCTTCTCGGCGTCGGACAGGGCAGGGGCCCCGCTGCCGGAGCCGGCGTCGGGGGCGGCGGTCGTGGTGGGTGTGCCGCCGCCCTTCTTGTCGCCCTTCTTCTTCTTGGCGGCCAGCGCGCCGCCCGGGGCGGCGACGAGGGCAGCACCGACCGCCACCAGCGCGGCCAGCGCGCCGGCGCACAAGGGGCTTGGTTTCATCGCTTCACCAGTCGAGCAAGCCGCCGGACGTGCCGGAGCCCTTCTTGCCGTCCTTCTTGCCGGCGGCGGTCCTTGGCGTCTTGCCCGCGGCCGCCGTCTTCGGACCGGTGGCGCCGGCGGACTTCGTCCCCGTGGGCGCGGCGGTGGCGGGCTTGGCGCCGCCCTTGGGCTTGGCGCCGGCGTCGGGCACGAGCGTAACGTTGACGTCCACGTCGTCGCCGAGCGTGACGACCTTCTTGAGGGTCTTGTAGCCGGCGAGCCGGAAGGTCAGCTCCACCTTGTCCCCTTTGCGCGCTTCCAGCTTCAGCGCGCCGGGGGTCTTGGCCTTCTCGGCGCGGTCGATGAGCACGGAAGCGCCGGGCGGATCGCTGACCACTTCGAAGGCGAAGAGCTCCTTGCCGGCGGCGCCAGACTTGGCGGTGGCGGCGGCGGTCCCCGCGTCGGGCTTCCCCTTGGCGTCGCCTTTCGCGGCGTCGTCGGGCTTGGCCTTGGAATCGTCCTTGGCGCCGTCGTCGGGCTTGGCCTTGGAATCGTCCTTGGCGCCTTCGTCGGGCTTGGCCGCGGCGCCTTCCGCACCGTCGCCCTTGCCGTCCTTGCCGTCCCCGTCGCCCTTGCCCTTGCCCTTGCCGTCGTCGCCGTCTTCCTTGCCGCCGGCCTTGTCGTCGGCGTCGTCCTTGCCGGTAGCCCTGTGGTCGCCGTCGCCGTCGCCGTCGCCGTCGCCGTCGCCGTCGTCGCCCTTGCCCTTGGCACCTTCGTCGCCGTCGGCCCGGTCGTCGTCCTTCTTATGGCCCTTGCCCTTGTCGCCGTCCTTGTCGCCGTCGTCCTCGTCGGCGATCGGCCGCGCCTTGGGCGATACGACCTCGGTGCTGTCGTCGTCGGCGCCGGTCGTCGCCTTGAGGCGCCGCACCACGAAGAAGCCCGTCAGCGTCAGTGCCGCGGTCAGCGTCGTCACGACGAGGATGATGAACAGACGGCCCGCGCCCGACACCTCGGGCGGCGCCGCGACGATCATCGGCTGGTAGGCGAGGGCGCCGGGCGGCACGACGCCCGGCCCCGACACCGAGCCCGACGGCGGCGAGGCCGCGACGCCACCCTCGGCGGTCCACGGCACCGCGCCCGGTTGCAGCAGCACCGTCGACTGCCCGGCGTCGTGCCCGTTGCCGCCGTGCGCGCCGTTGCCCCCGTGAGCGGCCTGCCCGGCATCCGGCTGCACGGTGGTCGGGCCGTCGTCGGTGACGTTGGCCGCGGGCACCGACCCACCGAAGGCGCCTGGCCCGTCGGGGGCGTCGTGCGCGTCCGGCTGGAAGACCATCGTCTTCAGGCCCGCGTCTTCCTCGGGCGGGAACTCGACCGTGGCCGCCTCGTCGGCTTCCGACCCCAGGATCATCGTCTTGAGCACCGGCATCTCGCCGGGCGACGCGGCGCCGCCAGCCACGCCTCCACCCGACGCCGAGGCCGTCGTCACGGCACCGGCGCCCGCCTCGGCCGACGCCATCGGGCCGGTCGGAACCGGCGCGCCACCGCCGCCCGGGACCGGCGACGCGCCACGCGCTCCGGGCACCGGGGAGGCGCCGCGCGCCCCCGGCACCGGCGAGGCGCCGCGCGCCCTCGGCACCGGCGAGGCGCCGCGCGCCCCGGGCACCGGCGACGCGCTGTGCGGCCCCGGCGCCACCGGCGCCGGCGACGGCCGCAACGGCGGGGACGACGCCGGGCGCCCCGGCCCGTGCACCGCCATCGGCCGCGGCGTGGCCGCCGGCACTCCCGCCCCCGCACCGGCGAGCGGCGGATTGGCCAGCCCGTCCGGCAGCACCATCGTGCCCATGGGGTCGGGCTCGGGGGCGCTGCCCAGCCCCGGCATCAGGGGCGTCTCTTGCGACTCAGGCGCGGGCAGCGCCGCCGCCGCCGCCGGCCCGCCGATGACGTGCATCCGCCCCGAAGATGCGCCGGTCGACGGCATCAGCACCGGCGCGGAGCCGCGCATCGCGGGCGCCTTGCCGGCGATGGCGGCGGGCACCGCCTGGGCGAGGTCGGGCGCGCCCTTCGCCAGGTCGTCCCACATCGCGCGACAGTCCGCGTATCGTTTGTTCTTGTCTTTTTCCAGCGCGCGCAGAATCACCTTCTCCACCGCCTTGGGGATGGCGGGGTTGCGCTTGCGCGGCGGCTCGGGCTTGTCGAACATGTGCTTGCGCAGGATGCCCATGAAGGTGTCCGCCTTGAACGGCACCTCGCCCACCAGCATCTCGTAGAGGATCACCCCGAGCGCGTAGATGTCGACGCGCCGGTCGAGGTCGTAGCCGCCGGCCTGCTCCGGCGACATGTACTCGGGCGTGCCGAAGATCATGCCCGTCTTCGTCAGCCGGTTGTTCGGATCGGTGAGGTCGGACATCTTGGCGATGCCGAAGTCGAGGATCTTCACGAAGTCGGGACCCTCGGCGCGATCCTGGCAGAGGAAGATGTTCTCCGGCTTCATGTCGCGGTGGATGATGCCGGCTTCGTGCGCCGCCGCCAGCGCCGAGCAGCACTGCCCGAAGATGTACACCGCGCGCGGCGGCGGCATCGGCCCCTTGCCCACCACCATGGCCAGGTCGTCGCCGACGAGGTACTCCATGACGAAGTAGATCGCGCCCTCGGGCGTCTGTCCCGAGTCCGAGATCTCGATGATGTTGGGGTGCTTGATCTTGGCGGCGGAGCGGGCCTCCTGCTGGAAGCGCGCCACCAGATCCTTCTTGCGCGAGTAGTCCTCGCGCAGGATCTTGACCGCCACCTCCTTGCCGATGAGGTTGTGCGTCGCCCGGTAGACGATGCCCATGCCCCCTTCGCCGACCTTCGCCGAGACCAGGTACCGGCCGTCCAGCGCCTGTCCGACGAGGGGGTCATCAGACATCAGCGGCTTGGTCGGCGGGTCCGCCGCCCCGTCCGCGAGGCGCGTCCCGTCGATGGAACAGAAGACCGACGCCCCCGGATAAGGGGTATTGCACTTGGGACAGACGCGCATGTCGGGCCCGTTTGGGCACCTCGCAGCCGGCGCCGGAAGGGTACCACCGGCCCGGGCAGGGGGTCAACGATCGAGCGGACGAATTCGGTAGGCATCCCGCGATGGTGTATGGTGGGGGCGGTGCTGGACCCCGTTGCCGGATGGACGGTCGGGCGGCTTCTGGCCGAGCGCGCGCGCACGGGCGGCGGGCGTTCGTTCTGCGTGGTGCAGCCGCTGGACGACGGCGCGCCGGCGCAGCACTTCACGCTGGCGGACGCGGACGCGCGCGCCACCGACGTGGCCCGGGGTCTGTTGACCCTGGGGCTGGGGTCTACAGACCGCGTCGTGGTGCACCTGCCCAACGGCGGCGACTTCCTCTGGGCGTGGCTGGGCGCGGCCCGCGCCGGGGTCACGATGGTGGCGACGAACCTGCGCTCGGCGACCGAGGAGCTGGGCTGGATGGCCGGCCACGCGCGCGCCGCCGCGGTCGTGACGGACGAAGGCGGGGCGACGCGCCATGCGGCGGCGTGGGGCGGGCGGCCGGTGGTGACCGTGGACGAGCTGCGCGCGCGCGGGCGCGAGGTGGGCGCGCCGTCGGTGCCCGGCGGGCCGGAGCGCGGCGGCGCCGCCCGCGAGGACGACGACTGCGCCGTCCTGTACACCAGCGGCAGCACGAGCCGCCCCAAGGGCGTGCGCCTGAGCCACGCGGCGTACGTCTGGGCGGGGCGGCTCGGCGCGGCGCTGACGCGGCTCACGCCGGAGGACCGGCACCTGGTAGTGAACCCGCTCTTCCACGTCAACGCGCAGACGTACTCGACGATGCCGGTGCTGTGGGCCGGGGCGTCGATGGCGCTGTGCGAGCGGTTCAGCGCGAGCCGCTATCTGCGCTGGGCGCGCGCGCACGGCTGCACCGCCGCGAGCGTGGTCACGGCGCAGGTGCGCATCCTGCTCACGCGCGACCCGCCGTCCGGCGCCGCCGTGCCCGCCGGAGCGGCCGACGTAGACGAGCGCGCGTTGGAGCGCGCCCACGGCCTGCGTTGGATCGGCGGCGCGGCGGTGATGCCGGCGCTGGAGGAGCGGCTCGGCGTGGAGACCGTGGGCTGGTACGGCATGACCGAGACGGTGACCACGCCGCTGTGCAGCGGGCGCGGCAACGCGCCGGGGCGGCGGGCCGGCTACGTGGGGACCGTGTCGCCCGGCTACCGCGTGCGACTGCGCGCGACCGGGGGCGGGCTCGTGGAGCGGCCCGGCGAGGTGGGCGCCCTGGAGGTGGAGGGCGTGCCCGGCCGAACGCTCATGACGGGCTACCTGGACGACGAGGCGGCGACGCGCGCGGCGTTCGGCCTGGACGAGGACCGCGCCGACGAGGCGGCGACGCGCGCGGCGTTCGGCCTGGACGAGGACCGCGCCGACGAGACGGCGGCGCGCGCGGCGTTCGGCCTGGACGAGGACCGCGCAAACGAGACGGCGCGCGTGGCGTTCGGGCGCAACGAACTCCGCGCCGGCGCGGCAGGGCGGGTCTGGCTGCGCACCGGCGACCTGGTCGCGGCGGACGAGGCCGGGCAGGTGCGCTTCGTCGGGCGGGCGAAGGACATGATCAAGGTCGGCGGCGAGAACGTGGCCGCGCTGGAGGTGGAGCGCGCGCTCTGCGCGCACCCGGCGGTGTTGGAGGCGGCGGCGATCGGCGTCCCCGACCCCGTGCTGGACGAAGTCGTGAAGGCCTACGTGGTGCTGCGCGACGGGGCTGCGGCGGCGCCGGCCCCGGAGGAGCTGCGCGCGCACTGCCGCGCCCTGCTGGCCGACTTCAAAGTCCCGTGCGCCGTGGAAGTGCGCCCCGAGCTTCCGCGCGTGACGCTCGACAAGATCGACAAGAACGCCCTGCGCTACGAGGAGCGCCTGCGCCGCGAAGGAGGCGCCGGTTGAGGGCGCACACGCGCGCGGCGCTCGGCCTGGCGGCGGCGGTGGCGGCGACGGCGGCAGCGAGGAGAGGTCGCCCGACGGGCTCGGCCGGGCGCGCGGCGCTCGTCATGGCGTGGGCGGCGGCGGTGGCGGCCGGTGGGCTCGGGCCGGGGACGGCGCGCGCGTCCGACGCGGCCGTGCTCGTGGTCTACGCCGGCGAGCTGCCCATCGGCCGCGCCAACGTGGAGCTGGGAAACACGAAGAGCGGCGACGGCTGGTTGCGGGTCGAGGCCGCCTTCGAGTGGATCGCCTTCAAAGAGTGGAAGAAGGCGCGCACGACCGTGAACGAGCGGTGCGGACCGGACGGCGAGGTGCGCGCGCTGTCCCTGGTCTCCGAGACGAGCGGCCGGCCCGAGCATCGCGTCACGGTCGGCGAGGGCCGGCTGGAGGTGCGCGACGGCGACGCGCTGGTCCTGTCGCGGCGATTGCCTCCCCGAACCATCGGCCTCGGCTGCTTGCTGCTGCGCGGCGAGATTGCGCCCGCGCGTCGCGTCTTCGCCCACGCACTGTCCGAGGAGCAGGGCCTGCTCGGGAGCGCCGAGCTGTCGGTGGAGGCGGCCGCCGACGGGGCCCGGCGTCTCGAGGTGATCTTCCGCGACGAGGCCGGCGGCGAGCAACGCGAGGAGGCCGTGGTCGCGGGCGCGGGGGAGGGCGCGTCCGACGCGCGCGATCGCCTGTGGTCGCTGCGCAGCGCGCGCTCTTTCTCGACGGGCATCCGCTACGAGACGCCACGTCCGGGCGAGCCGCCGCCCCGACCGGCGCCGATCCTGTTCGAGGGTGCGCCGGCCGCGCTGGACCCGCCGGACGTGCGGGCGCTGGTGGTGCGGCTGGACGGCCGGCTCGTGAAGGGTGACGTCTCGCCGCCGCCGTCGCCGGAGCTGCGCGCCGATGTGCTTGCCGCGCTGGAGGCCGCGCGCGTGCGCTGGGAGTCGGCGCCCGCGGCGACGTGCGTCGACTACGCGGAGACCGCGCGCGCGGCCTTGGCCGCACGCGGCCGCGCCGTGCGGCTCGTCACCGGCTGGGTGGTGCTGGACCGGACGTGGCGCCTCCATCGGTGGGTCGAGTACCGCGACGGCGGCGCGTGGGTAGCGATGGACCCGGCGCTCGGCCAGGTGGCCGCCGACGCCACGCACGTTCCGCTCCTGGCGCACGGCGCCGGGCCCGAGGCGGCCCTGGCCGTCGCCGAGACACTCGCCCGTTCCGGGCGGCTCGCGCCCGTGCTCGTCTCGTGGGAGAAATGATCGATGCACGCGCGCCCCGCCGCGACGAAGTCGCCGCGCTTCGCTTTGGGGTTCGTCTTCTTCGCCGGCGTCTTCGGGCTCGTCGCCGCCGCCTTCCCGGCGCCGGCGCGCGCCGCGGACGGCCCGCTGGACCGCGCCGCGGATCTGGCGCGCACCGGCCGCTGCGCGGAGGCCCTGTCGCTGCTCGACGCGATCCCCGCCGCCGATCCGGCGTTCGGCTCTGCGCTCTACCTGAAGGCGCGCTGCCTGGAGGAGCTCGGCCGCCGCGCCGAGGCCGCCGCGCTCTACGAGACGCTGGCGGCGCGCCTGCCGGAGAGCGGGCCCGCCGTGGCGGAGCTGAAGGCGCGGGCGGCCGAGCTGCGCGCGCCTACGGCCACGGTCGGCTCGCCAGGGGGCGGCGCCGCTGCCATGGCGGGCACCCGCCCGGGAAGCGGTGCCGCCGGCGCGGCGGCCGTCCCCGTCGAGGACACCGAAAGGCCGCCGCCGCCCGTCACGCGCGGCCTGCGCGAGGGCTACCACCCCGCGACCGTGGCGGGCTACCTCGTCGGCGCCGGCGGCGGCGTGGCCGTCGTCACCGGCGTCTTGCTCGGCGTGATCGCGCGCTCGCACGAGCGCGAGCTCGAGGACCTGGCGCTCAACGGCTCGCGCGATCCGAAGATGCCCGGCGCGCCGCTGGTGTGGGACGAGTCGCTCGCGCATCTGGAGCGCGAAGGCCGCCTGTTCGCGCGCCTCGGCGTCGGCCTGGTGATCGCCGGCGGCGCGCTCGTCCTGACCGGCGCCGCGGTCGGTCTCTTCGGCGTCCCGCGCGCGCCCGCCTCCTCCCTCGACGGCGAGCCCGCCGTCGGTCTCGTCCTCGTGCCCGGCGGCGCCGTCGTGACCCTGAGCCTCGCCCGTTAGCGGCGCGTCAGGACGGCCGGCAGCCAGCCGAAAATCCTGGCGAGCGTGGCGTCGGCGAGCTCGGGGACGAAGCGCACCGACGGGGCTTCGGCGGTCGTGCCGACGAGGCGGCAGCTCGCCGACCCGACGACCGCGCCGGTCTCCACCGCGTAGAGCTCCACCGACAGACCCGCCGAGTCGCGGACGCGCGTCCAGTTCGTCGGCTTGTCGACCCACTCGGTCACGAACGCGCGCAGCACGTAGTGAAACCCCAGGTCCTTCGCCTCGGCAGTGGCGCCCGCCAGCTCGTACCCCGCGGCCACGCGCACGGCGAAGCCGTGGCTCACCAGCCCGTCGCGCAGCGCGTCCGTCAACGCCACGCCTGTGCCCCGCGCCAGCCCCGACTTGATCTCGACGGCGTCCTCCACCGGCACCACCAGGATGTTCGCGTCCGGCCCAAGCGTGCGTCCCGGGCTCATGCCCCCCGTGGTCGTACGCTGCACGCTGGCGCACGCCGCCCCTGCCGCCGCTACGGCCACCACCGCCACCGCCGCCAGCCCCGTCCACGCCCGACCGCTCCTCTCGCTCCACATGCGCGCCTCCTGGGCGCGCGAGCATAGCCCGCACGCGCACCGCGCTGCCAGCCGCGCGCCGCTTCCGGTCGTCATCGGGACGGCGTCAGAACGAGTCGGTCATCGCGGGGGCGGGGCCGGCGAAGAGCGTGGCGGCGCGCGCGAGGTCGGCGTCGGGCGCGGACAGCAGGCCGGCGGCGGCGAGGACGACGGGGGAGAGATAGCCGCTGTAGAGCGCGGCGAGGCCTCTCACGTCCAGCGTCACGCGGCCTTCGCCGCCGGGGGAGACGGTCGCGGCGCCACCTTCGACGCGCAGGCGCCAGCGGCCGGCGTTGGCGGGAAGGGCGGCGTCGCGCACGTCGAAATGGAGCTCGCCGGCGGCGCCCGCGGGCCAGCCGCGCGCCTCCAGCGCGACCTTCACGTCGACGACGCGCAGCGCCCAGCGCAGGAAGAGCTTCACTTGCACGGTCTGCTCGGGAAGCAGCGCGGTCAGCGTGTCGCCGGCGGCGCCGTGCCAGACCACGGTCTCACAAATGGGACGCTGGTCGGCGAAGAACGTCAGGAGCCGCCGCCCGGCCGCCGGCGTCAGCGCCACGGCGTCGGTGACGGTCATGTGCCAGTGGCCGCCCTCGGTCGCCCGCACGCCGTGGTAGACGTACCCCTCCAGCGCTCCGCCGGCGCCCTCGACCAGGTAGCCGCGCGCGGGCTCCCAGGCGCCGCCCGGCTTGCGCAGCGACAGCACGCGGCCCCAGATGTAGTCGCCGCGGTCGAGCTGCCCGTCGCGCGCCGCCGCCCAGCGACGGTAGGCGGCCTTCACGGCCGGCACGTCGTCGTCGCGCGCGGGCCGCAGCGCCAGGGCGCGGTCGGCCGGGGCGACCGCCGCCGGCGCCAGCCGCAGCTCGAAGCGGTCGCCTGCCGCCTCGTAGCCGACGCCGCGGTACAGCGCCTGGTTCGCCGGATAGAGCGCCGACAGCGCCACGCCGCGGCCGCGCAGCTCCTCCAGCACGCCGCGCATCAACGCCTGTGCGGCGCCGCGCCCGCGCGCTTCGGGCGGAACGCCCACCGCCACCACGCCCGCGCACGGCACGCTGCGCCCGCCGAAGAACTGCCCCATCGGCACCAGCGCCAGCGCCCCGTTCACGGCGCCGTGGGCGCGCACCACGCGCACGTTGGCGAGCCCCAGGCGGTCGGCGAGCCAGCCGCGCGACTCCGCGTCGGGCACCGCGAACGAAACGGCCAGCACGCGCGCCGCCGCGTCCACTTCCGCCTCGCCCGCCAGCGGGCCGACCTCGTACGTTTCCACGGTCCGGGCTAGCGCTTGGGGCGGAAGCCGGGCGCGCACTTGTGGAGCTGGAAGCAGTCCACCGCCTTGGCGTGCTCCGCGTACGAGTCCGAGAAATAGGACTTCCCCGTGCCGGTGGCGACGAAGAAGAGGTACTTGCGCGGCGCCGGGTCGACCACCGCCGCCAGCGCGCCCCGCCCCGGGCTGGCGATCGGCCCGGGCGGCAGCCCTTCGTGCGTGTAGGTGTTGTACGGGTTCGACGCGTCGTCGAGCATCGCGCGCGTCAGGTCGCCCGTGAAGGTCGGCCCCAGGCCGTAGATGACGGTGGGGTCGGAGTCGAGGCGGTGCGGCACGAACTTCGGGTCCGTCATGCGGTTCAGGAAGACGGCGGCCACGTCGCGCGGGTCGTCGGCCGGTCCCGTCTCCTCCTGCACGATGGACGCCAGCGTGACCCACTCGCGGTCGCCCCATTTCAACGTGGCGAGGCGGGCCACGCCGGCGGGGTACGCGGTGCGCAGCGCGGCGAGGGTCTCCTTCATCTTGGCGGTCGTGGTGGCGGCGACGGCGGCCGCGCCGGCGCCCGGCCGGAAGCGGTAGGTGTCGGGGAAGAGGAAGCCCTCCAGCCCGCGCAGCCCGCCGAGCCCGGTCAGGCGCGCCGCGGCGGCGCCGTCGCCGCACAGCGCCACCAGATCCGCCGCCTTGCCCACGCCCGCCTCCTCGAGGCGCGGCGCCATCTCGTGGCACGTCGTGCCCGGCACCAGGGTCAGCGCCACGTCCTTCGCCAGCGGCTTCACCGCCAGCGCGGCGAGCACGCCGTCGGGGGAGAGGTTATTGGCGATGAGATGCGAGCCTGCCTGCACCTTGGGGTAGGCATCGATGTAGCGCATGTACCAGCAGAACCAGGCGTGGTCGTCGATGACGCCCTTCTCCTCGAGCAGCGCGCACAGACCCACCGGCCCGACGTCGGGCGGAACGACCACCTCCACGATCGTGCCGTCGCCCTTGCGTGGCGTGGACGGGTAGCTGGTGACCTTGCGGTAGCCGATCCAGCCGGCGGCCACGCAGCCGGCGAACGCCGCCAGCACGACGAAGAGGATCACCTTCTTCATGACCGCGGTCCCGGCCGGGCGCGCCGCCGCGCCAGCCACGTTTTCAGCCGCCTCTTCATTCATGACCCGGTCCCGGCGCGGCGCGCCGCCGCGCCAGCCACGTTTCGAGCAGCAGCGCCGCCGCCAGCGAGTCCACGTGCGCGCGGCGCGCTTCGCGGCGCAGGCCGCCGGCCACCAGCGTCCGTTCCGCCTCGACGGTGGTGAAGCGCTCGTCGCAGAGCTCGATAACGGGCACGGGCACGGGCACGGGCACGGGCGCCCCCGCGCCGCCGCCGGCGGCCGGGGCCGCGGTCGCCGCCGCCGCCGCCGCGCGTAGCGCCGCCACCAGCTTCTCCACCCGCCGCGCCGCCGCGCCGCGCTCGCCGCGCAATCCCAGCGGCAGCCCGACGATGAGGTGCGTCGCGCCGCGCGCGCGAACCACCTCCAGGATGCGCTGCAGGTCCTCGGCGCGGGCGCGGCCGCGCTCGATGAACGCGAGCGGCTGCACCGTCAGGCCCAGCTCGTCGGTGGCCGCGACGCCGATGCGGCGCCCGCCGACGTCGAGCGCCACGGCGCGCACGACGCCCCCGGCTTCAGCCATGAACGGAGCCGGCGGGGGCAGCGCGCGACAGCGCCGGAGCCGACCCGGGCGCGACGTCCGGCAGCACGGGCGCGCCTTCCAGGTGCGGCGCGGGCCGGACGGTTCCCTTGCCGTCGGTGGTAGGAACGATGCGCGCCTTGTAGACGAAACCGACGTGCAGCGATTGCGCGCCCGTGAAGGTCGCCGGGGCGTCGGCGACCGCGGCTCCGGCGCCGTCGCCCGCGCCGCCCTTCGCGCCCTTGCCGCCCTTGCCGGGCTTGGCGCCCTTGGGCGGCTTCGCCGCTTTGGCGCCCTTGGCGCTCTTCGGGTCGGGCGGCCCGCCCTTCGGGTCCGCCGCCGCCGCCGCCGCCGCCGCTCCCGCGCCCGCCGATGCGCCCGGCGCCCCGGCCGTCGCCGCCGCCGCGCCCGCCGCCGGGTCCACCCAGGCCACGTCGAAATCGTAGCGGGCCTCGCGCAGCGACACGACCTTCTCCGCCCCGGGCGGCACCTCCACGGACGGCGCGACCTTCGTTACCGCGCCGGCGCGGTCGCGCACGTAGCCCACCAGGCTCACGACGATGGTCGCACCCGTGTCGTTCGTGATGCCGACCTCCACGACCTTGCTTCCCGCGGCGGCGTCCCCGGCGGGAAACGCCAGCCATCCTTCGGCGCGCGCGTGCCCGACCAGCGCCTCCAGCCGCACCACGGTCTCCTCGACCCACTTGCTGCGCGCGCCCGTGCGCGCCGCCATCTCCAGCGCACTGCGGTAGACGGCGATCGCCTTGTACACCGCCGGGTCCAGCTCGTCGGACAACAGCCGCCGGTAGCTCTCGACCTTCTCCGGGGTGTCCAGCTCCGGCGGCAGCGGCGCTTCGAGGATCGCGCGTCGATAGTCTTCGAGGAGCTGCCCGAGCCGCATCCCCGCGGCGGTCGCCCAGTACAGGTTATGGATCTCGACCGTGTCCAGGTACGCGCGCCGCGCCACCAGCAGCAGGCGCGCGCGCGCCTCCAGGTCGCGCTCCAGCGCCTTCTTGCCGGCGGCGTCGAGCGGCACCGCGTCGGTGCGCAGCCGCCACACCTCGCCCAGGTAGAACTGCGCCTGCGCCCAGAAGTAGGGGCTGTCCAGGCGCTCGATGCGCTCGATGTCCTTGCGCAGCGCCAGCACGGCGCTCAGCTCCGCCTCCGCCTCGGCGACGCTCCCCAGCTCCGTCAGCGCCACGCCCAGCCGCGTGCGCGCCTCGATGCTGTCGCTCGCGTTCAGCTCGTACACCTCCAGCACCTCGCGGTAGACGTCGCGCACGCGCTCCCACTTCTCCAGCCGCCCGAGGCAGTGGCCCAGCCGGAAGAGCGCGTCGGCCGCGTCTGGCGTGCCGGGCGCCATGCGCGCCGCCTTCTCGTAGCGCTCCGCCGCCTCGGCGAAATGGCCCAGCGCCTCGTGCATGAGCCCGGCGTCGTAGCGCGCCGCCAGCGCGTAGCGCGAGTCCTCGTACAGCTCGGCGACCTTGTCGTAGGCCACCGCCGCGCCGGCCAGGTCGCCCGCCGCCACCAGCGCGTTCGCCTCGTCGAAGAGCGGGGCCGCTTCGCCGAAGCTCGCCTCGTAGCCCTCGCCCACCTTCGTCAGGTCGATGCGAAGCGGCTCCATCTCCAGCACCGCACTCCCGGCGCGGTCCCAACCCGGCGGCAGCGGCGCCGGCGTCCCCAGCCCGTGCGCCCCCGCCGCGCACCCGGTCGCCCCCGCGGAAGCGAGCGCCGCCCCGCAGGCCAGCAGGACGGTGACGAGCGGCGCGAGGGGGACCACCGGCGCGCGGCGTCGAGTCATGCGCCCGGATCTACCACATCCGCCCTGGCCGGTCGCGGCGCGGCGGGTCGGCGCGAAGCGCCGTTGGCCGTCACCGGTCGCGGCGCGGCGGATGGGGGGCGAAGCGCCGTTCGCCGCTGCCGGTCCTGCGGCGTGGCCGGCCGGGCGCCGCGCGCCATGTTGTGGTCGATTCCGCCACTCGCCGGCCCGCGCGAATAGGGAGCGCGGTGCCGCGTCTGTTAAGTCCGCAAGGAATGCGACAGGTTGCGTCTTGCGGGCCGCGGGGCGGGTCGTTGGCAGCGTCCTTGCACAACCGGCCCGCGAACCAAGGCGCCGCGGTGGCGCCACCGGCCACGAGCAACCGAGAATTCGAGGAAAACGATGAACCGTTCCGCAACGCAGCTTCGCAGCCTCACCGACCTGGACCTTCTCGCGCAGGTGCTGACCGGCGACGGGAAGGCGTGGGCGGAGTTCGTGCGCCGGTACCGTGGGCTGGTCTACCGCTGCGCCGGCAAGGTGTTGGCGCGCCACCGCTACTACGCGACCACCGCCGACATCGAGGAGATCTGCGCCAACGTGTGGTTCCAGCTGTGGCGCGACTCGATGAAGAAGCTGCGCGCTTACAGCCCCGACCGCGGCAGCCGGCTCTCGTCGTGGATCGGCCTCATCGCGGTGAACTGCGCCTACGACTTCCTGCGCGAGGTCGGCCGCCGCCCGAAGTGCGAGGAGCTCGACCCGGCGTCGTCGCAGTTCGCCTACAGCCCCGACCCGCTGTCCTCGCTGGCGCACCAGGAGGAGATGGGCTCGCTGCGCGCGATCCTGGACGACTGCTCCGAGCGCGAGCGCGAGTTCGTGGACCTCTACTTCGCCCGCGGCCTCGAGCCCGAGCAGGTGGCCTCGCAGATGGACATCTCGGTGAAGACCGTCTACTCGAAGAAGACCAAGATCCGCGACAAGCTGCTGGCGATGGTCGGCCACGGCCAGGGCGAGCTCCCCGCCGCCGCGTAGCGCCCCTCCACCGTCCCAGCCAGCCGCCGTTCCGGCCGCGGTTCCGGCTGCGGCTGCGGTTCCGGTTCCGGCTTACAGACCGCGCCCGGCCGCGTGGCCCCAGGCCATGCGCGCCAGGACCGCCTCGGCGCGGGCGCGCACCTCCTCCGACACCGAGCCCTCGCCGGCGGCCTCTAGCGCGTCGGCCAGCTCCTCGGCGCGGTCGAAGCGGTCGGCCGGCGCCTTCGCCATGGCCACGGCCAGCACGAGGTCGACCGCGGCCG
The DNA here is from genome assembly GCA_036004705.1 of Myxococcota bacterium. Lineage (GTDB taxonomy): Bacteria > Myxococcota_A > Polyangia > DASYRF01 > DASYRF01 > DASYRF01. The sequence goes on along the minus strand of DASYRF010000424.1, from coordinate 763 downwards.
GCAGGCGGGCCAGCTCGCTCGGCGCCGGGGGCATGCCGTGCACCACCTGGAAGAGCGTCTCGGGGGTGCCGCCGCCGGTGAAGGCGGGGCGGCCCGTCAGCGCGCGGTAGCAGATTACGCCGAGCGCCCACAGGTCGGTGCGGTGGCTCACGGCCTCGCCCAGCGCCTGCTCGGGCGCCATGTAGGCGGGCGTCCCCACGAGGCGATCGCGCGTGACGGTCGCGCCGGCGTCGAGCAGCTTCGAGACGCCGAAGTCGAGGATCTTCCAGACGGGCTCGCCCTGGCCGGCGGGCGGCAGCGCGTGAAAGAGGTTTCGCGGCTTCAGGTCGCGGTGCACGATGCCGGCGGCGCGCGCCGCCGCCAGCGCCGAGCCGACCTGCCGCAAGAGCGTCACCACGAAGCGCACCGACACGCGCCCGCGCTCGCGCAGCTGCTGGGCGAGGTCCGTCCCGCGCAGGAGCTCCATGGCCAGGTAGGGCACCGGCGCGTCCGCGCCGCCGACCTCCAGCACCTTCACCACGTGCGGGTCCTTCAGCGCGGCGACGATGCGCGTCTCGCGCAGGAAGCGGCGCACCTCGTCGGGCTCGGCGAGGTAGGGCGCCGAGAGGAGCTTCACCGCCGCCGCCCCCCCCGTGTCGGCCTGGACCGCCTCGTACACCTCGCCCATGCCGCCGCGCCCGATGACCTTGCCCAGCTTGAACGACCCGAGCCGCTGGTCGGTGTAGCGGCCGAGGCCGCCCGCCTGCAGGGCGCGGTCCAGGTC
>DASYRF010000423.1:0-4143 GCA_036004705.1 Myxococcota bacterium | reverse complement strand
GGCAAGAAATACAAGAAGTGCCACCTCCTGATCGAAGAGGCGGTCGCGCGGCAGTAGAGCTCGGGGCTCGCGTGCACGCTCCGCGGAAGGCGCAAGGTGCGGCTTGGCCGCCGTGGCGACGGGGGCCGGGGGCATCGGAGCACGGCGTACCCGCCGCGCGCACGGGCCCCCGGATTAGCAGTCAGCGCGGCTTGGGGTCGTCGGGCGTGGCGGGAAGGTCGACCGTGGCGCTGCCGAAGTCGCCACTCTGCACGGCTTCGGAGGCGCCGACCACGACGTTGCGCCCGCGCCGCTTGGCCTCGTAGAGGCGATCGTCGGCGCGACTGTAGAGCTCCTCCGGCTCCATCGCGGCGACTTCCTCGAGGCGCGCCGCGCCCACCCCGATGCTGGTGGTCACGGGGATGCGCACGTCGCCGTGGTAAAAGCCGGCGCGCTCGACGGCGGTGCGGATGCGCTCGCCCAGGCGCGAGGCGCCGGGGGGGGCGATCCCGCGCAGCAATACCGCAAACTCGTCGCCGCCGACGCGCGCGAACAGGTCTTCGGTGCGCAGTAGCGCCCGCACCGTGCGCGCGAATTCCCGCAGCACCATGTCGCCGGCGACGTGGCCGTACGTGTCGTTGACCGCCTTGAAGCGGTCACAGTCCAGCAACAGCAGCGCCACGGGCGTTCCATGGCGGCTCGCGAAGGCCATCTCGGCGCGGAGTCGGTCCTCGAAGAAGCGGCGGTTGTACACCTGCGTGAGTGAATCGACGACGGCGCTCTCGTACATGCGTGCGTAGAAAGCCGCCTCCAGATCGTCCTGGTAGCCGAAGCGCAAGACGGTGCTCTCGCCCAGCTGCAGGCGGTGGCCGTGCGCGAGGGGGCGAGGCACGGTCACGCGCTCCCCGTCCACCCAGGTGCCGTTGCGCGAGGCCAAGTCCTCGACGGTGACGTTGCCCGGGCCGTGCACCGCGAGCCGCGCGTGCCGCCGCGAGATGCCCGGATCGTCGATGCGCAGGTCGGCGCCGCGCACCCGCCCAATGACGGTGACGGCGGCATCGAGCCGCACCACGAGCCCCATGGCCGGACCCGCAAGGACGGTCAGCGTCGGCACGCGCCGCTCGACCTCGCGCGCCTCGTTCGGGAACGAGCGCCCCCCGGTCTCGGTGGTGCTGTCGTCGAGGCCGTCGTGCTCTGGCACGAGCCGCACCATTGGCCAAACGCTAGCACGGCGGCCCCACGCGGCGCGAGGCGCCGTGTGGACCGGCCGGGGGGAAAGCTGGTATGCACCGCTCGTGTCCGCCCGCCGCCGGCTGCTCGCCCTCGCCGTGGCTGCCGCCCTCGCGGGTGGGTGCGGGCCGCGGCACGGCCCGGCCAGCGCGGCCGCGCGCGGCGGCGAAGCGGGCGCAGGCGGAAGCACCGCGGCCGGTGCGGGGTCGGCGGCGAAGAGCGACAGGGCCAAGGATCCGGCGAGCCCCGAAGCAGCGCTGGAGGAAAAGCTCGCGCGCAAGCCGGCCGAGGCCGGCTGGGCGGCCACTGACGCGGACCGCCGCGCCGCCATCGCCGCGTTCGCCGAGGACTACCGTCACTACATCGCCGACGCCAAGACCACGCGCCGCGCCGTCGCCGGCGTGACGGCGCTGGTGCGCGCGGCGGGGGCGCTCCCGCTGCCGGCCAAGGGCGCCAAGCCCACGCCGGGGGCGCGCTACTGGCTGGGCGCGCGCGGCAAGGACCTGGCCGTGCTGGTCGTCGGCGACGCGCCGCCCTCCGCCGGGCTCGACGTCGTGGCTGCCCCGCTGGACGCGCCGCGACTGGATCTGAAGCCGGAGCCTGGATTCCGCAAGGAGGGCTTCTTGATGCTCGAGACCCACCTGCGCGGCGAGATCGATCTGAAGATGTGGCTGTCCACGCCGCTGTCGCTGTTCGCCTGGGTAGACCGCCCCGGCAAGGCGCCGCTCGACGTGGCCATCGGCGAGCGACCAGACGACCCGGTGCTGGTGGTGCCGGATCTGCTCCCCCACCTCGCGCGCAAGGTGCAGGCGAAGATCATCATCGACGCCGAGCGCATGGACGCGGTGGCCGGCATGGCGGCCGACGTGACCGAGGACGACGTGAAGGACGACGCGGCGCTGGCGAAGCTTCTGGCGCCCTGGGGAGTCACCGGCGCCGATTTCGCGGTGGGCGAAATCACGCTCGTGCCGGCCAGCGCGCCCACCTACGTGGGCGTGGACCGCGCCCTGCTGGCCGCTTACGGGCAGGCGTTCGCCGCGCAGGGCTACGCGGCCGCGCGCGCGGTGCTGGAGGCGAAACGCCCGCCGCGCAGCGTGCTGGTGCTGCTGCTCGACGGCGCGGCGATGGGGGCGGACGGCGACGGTGACACCGGCGAGTTCTTCGTGCGCCACGCCGTGTCGGCGGCGCTGGCCGCCTTCACCGACGACGGCGCGCCGAGCGAGCTGGACGTGCGCCGCACGCTGGCGGCGAGCCACGCGCTGGTGGCGACGAACGTGGGAGGCGGGGTGAACGGCGGGCTGGTGCTGAACCCGCGCTTCGACGACGCCGACCCGGAAATGGTGCGCGAGCTGTTGCGGGCGCTCGACGCGGCGAAGGTGCCCTACCAGTTTCCAGAGACGGGGCCGGACGGCTGGTCCTACAGCCCGTCGCGGCGGCTGTCGACGACGGGCATGAAGTCGCTGGACGTCGGCCTGCCGATCGCCGACCGGGGTGCGCCTCTGGAGGTGCTCTCGGTGCTGGACCTCTTCACGGCGTACCGCGCCTACGCCGCCTTCTACGCCCGCGCCCCCGAGACGAAATGAGCGCCGCCGCGAGCCGGCGCCAGGGGCAGCGGCGGGCGCCGCGCTCCGGCGTAGCGCCTGGGGTCGTCGTCGCCGCTGCTGTTGCCGCGCTCGCCGCGACGCTTCCGGCCGCGGCACCGAGCCGCGCCGCGCCCGCCGACCTCGCCGCCGAGATCCGCGGCGTGGGCGACGCCTACCGCGCCTATCTTGGGGAAGCGCTCACGCCCGTACGCTCCACGGGCTTCGCGCGCCGGACGGCGTTGGGGCGCGGCTTCCGCGAGGCGAGCATCGACGAAGATCGGCCCTACGCCCCCGGCGAAAAGATCTTCTTCTCCAACGACGACCGCTCGGTGTTCCTGGTGGTGATCGGCGCGCACCCGGCGCTCGAAGGCCTGCGGCTGGTGGGCGCGCACCAAGACACGCCCTCGCTGATGCTCGAGCCGTTCCCGCTGCGCGCGCCCAAGGGGAGCGACGGGCTGGCACATCTGATCGCCCATGGCTACGGCGGCATCAAGTCCTATCACTACGCGCACCGGCCGCTGGGCATCGTCGGCGACGTGCGGCGCGCCGCCGACGGGGCGCGCGTCGCCGTGGCGCTCGGCTTCGGGGCGGACGGCTTCGCCTTCTCGGCGACGGCGCTCGACACCGATCCGAAATGGGACGACAAGCCCCCCGAATGGAAGCCGAGCTTCAAGATCGTAGCGGCCTCGATGCCCTCCGCCGGAAGCGGCGTGAAGGCGCCGCTGGGGCTGACGGTGCTGCGCGCGCTCTACGACCGCTTCAAGCTGGGCGAGAAGGATCTGGGAGCGGCGAGGCTGTACGTGGTGCCGGCGGAGGGGCCGCGCGACGTCGGGCTCGACCGCATGATCGTGGGCGGCTGGGGGCAAGACGACCGGCTCAACAGCTATGCCACGCTGCGCGCCGTCACCGGCATCACGAAGACGCCGCCCTGGACAGCGGTGGGCGTGCTGGTGGACCGCGAGGAGATCGGCTCGTCGGGCACGTCCGGCATGCGGGGCGAGTTCCTGGACCGAGTGGTGGCGCGCCTCGTGGCCGGAACGGGCGGTCCGGGCGCCAAGGCGGGCGCGGCGGCGGACGCGGCGGTACGCACGGCGCTGGCGGCCTCGCGCGCCATCTCCGCCGATACGCCGGCGGCGGTCGACCCCATCTTTCCGGAGATCTACGAGGAGAAGAACGCGGCGCGGCTGGGGCGGGGACCGGCGCTCTACAAGTTCACGGGACGCGGCGGCAAGTCGGGCGGCTCGGACGCCGATCCGGCGACAGTGGCGCGCGTGCTGCGCATCTTCGCCGCCGCGGGCGTGCCGTTCCAGACCACCGAGCTGGGGCGGGTGGACGAGGGCGGCGGGGGCAC
>DASYRF010000422.1:0-23617 GCA_036004705.1 Myxococcota bacterium | reverse complement strand
GCCGCCCTCCCCCCGGTGCCCTCAGACCCGCGCACGCCCACGGCCCTCGCCGTCGGCGCACGTCCCAACGACGCCGTCCCGCGCGCCGCGCTGGTCCCTGCCGCCGACCTGCCCGCCGCGCTCGGCACCTTCGAGTCGCGGCTCATCACGGCGCTGACCTTCACGCGCGACGGCGCGCTCGTCGCCGTCGCCGGCGGCCTCGACCTCAACCGCCCGATGGCGTTCATGCGCCGCTACGTGTACCGCGCCTTCGCCGTGCAGCTGGACGCCGACCCGCCGCCCGGCCGTACGCTGACCATCACCGACGACGTCACTCAGCCGTTCGACGTGAACGTGCGCGCGCTCGCGCCGCGCGGGCGCGAAGTCTGGCTCGCCACCGCATACGGGCTGCGCGGCTACTGGCGGCGCGGCACCGGCGCCGACGCCGCGTACGCGCCGATCGCCCTCGGCCGCCCGGGCGTCGACTACCCGCCGTACACGCAGCTCGGCTTCGCCCACGCCGGCCGCGACCGCCTGCTGCTGTCGTCGTTCGCGTGGAAGCGCTGGAAGGACGAGCGCTGGGTGCGCTGGACCGGCACGCGCCTCGAGCAATACGCCGGCACGGGCGCCGTAGAGCTGGCGGAGGACCCCTGGGCTCCGCAGAGGCCGCGGTTGCGCGCGCCGGCGGAGCCGCGCCGCCCGGAGCTGCGCCCGCGTCCCTACAGCCCGGCGCGCGACCCGGGCTGGCGGCCCGTCGAAGGCCCGCCGCCGCCCGGCCTGACGCTGGGCGTCTGCCTCGTGACCGACGCCGCCGAGTCCGAGTCGCGCCTGTGGATCGGCACCAACGCGGGGCTGACGGCGTACGACGAGCCGGCCGCCTCGTACGACACTTACGGGCCCGAGCGCGGCCTGCAGACCGCGGCCGTGACCACCCTGCGCGCCAGCCAGGGCTACCTCCTGGTCTCCACGTTCGACGGGATCTTCCTGCTTCCCGCGGCTTGAGCGCCCGGCCGGGCGGTCTGGCGTCCCCACGCAGACTCGGTCCGCAGACCCCAGCGCACCGCTATCCGCCCGAAAGCACTGGCCGAGGCCCTGGCCCCGCTCTTGCTTCAGTGGCCCGATCCGCCGATCCTAGCCGTCGATCGTAGCCGCCGATCGCAGCCAGCAAAGGAGCCCGCCCTTGGCCGACCTCGATGCCTTCTCGTGCGCGAACGGATGGGTCTACGTTCGTTGGGAGATTCCCTCCGCCACGGCGACGCAGTACACGCTCTTCCGCAAGAAAGGGAAGGCGGCGGAGACGACCATCCTGCCGGCGACCCCCGTGGCGGCGCAGACGACCGGCCTGGCGATGGTGGCGCCGGGGACCGCCGGCGCTTCGGCGGCAGCGCGCTCCGCGCTGACGCGCTTCTTTCCCACGGCGTTCACGCCCAAGGGCCAGTACCGCTTTCGGCTTCTTTGGCGCGACACCGCCGCGACCGTCGCCGAGGTGTCGACCAGCTGGAGCAACACGAACGCCAACGCACAACAGGCTGAGATCGACATTGACCCGTCGCTCACCGGCGTGCTGGTCACTTGGCGCCCGCAGTACCCCGCCGCCGCCGCCACCAAGCCGCTGTTCCTCGAGATGCGAAACTCCGAGGCCGCCGACTCCGGCTGGCAGGTCTTGTCGGCGTTCGACGAAGCCGACGCCGCCAACGTCACGCTTCCCTACAAGCAGTGGGGCTACTTCCTCGATCAGGCCGCCGGCGTGAAAGAGGGGACGAAGCTCACCTACCGCCTCCAGGTCACCGACCCGGCGGCGCCCGGAGGCGTGATCAACAAGCCCGCGTTCGCGCTCACGCACGAATGGACGAACCCGGAGAAGCTGGTCTTCTTCCTCGACCCGTCCGCGCTGCCGGAAATGTTCGTCGTGAAGGACGGCGCCAACGTGGTCCCGTACTTCGATCACTTCGCGCCTGTGTCGCTGCCGCAAGTCACGTCGGTGTGCCTGGCCACGCGCTACGACCACCCCAAGGCGGGAAAGAAGCCGAAGTCGTTCTATTACCTCACGCACACCAACGACAAGCTGCAGGCGGACCGTTTCATCCCGTCCGCCGAGGGCGCGGACGGGCTCGTGGCCACCGTCGCGAAGACCTTCGGCGGCCACCACGTCACGCACAAGATCAAGACCCTCACGACGATCATCGTGCCGATGGACGGCGCGGTCGGCTACGCCTGGGGCTCGGTGGACAACGACGAGAGCCCGATCATGGGCTGGGGCACCGACATCGGCAACCGCCGCTCGCTCATGTACGTAGGGCCCTACCCCGGCGCCGCCGGCGACGAGCCGACGCTGAAGCTCGACGTCAACGGCACGTTCTCCCACGAGTACCAGCACCTCAACTATCACCACGGCCACCTCGAACAGGGGCGCACCGCCGCCATGCGCGACGAGGACCGCAGCCTCGACGAGGGCTGCGGCTTCTGGGCGGAGGACGTGGTCGATTCCTTCAACCTGCTGTTCTGGGACGGCGCCATGAACGCGCAGCAGGCCTGGGAGAACCTCTTCCTCATCTACGACTGGCCGTCCGGCAGCACTTATCAGCTCTACGCGCGCGGCGCAGCGTGGGTCATGTACAACGTCAACCGCCTGGGCAAGCGCACCGCGATGAAGGGCCACAAGCCCTCGAAGATCCCGCGCGGGCACCCCGTCGCGAAGTTCGCGCCGTTCCTGCGCGAGTTTCATCTGACGATGGGAATGAACGCCCACATGCCGGAGAACGCCGACCTGCCGATCGCCGGCTACGTCGCCGCCAACGGCCACAAGGACGAGCTGCAAGTAAGCCTCAAGCGCAAGGAGGGGAAGGACTTCATCGTGCGCACGCCGCTGCTGCGCGACTGGGCCATCAAGCCGCACGCGTTCGGCAGCGGCGCCACGCCGGGCGCGCAGCTCGCGCGCGTGCTGCGCTCGGTGCCCGAGCTGCAGGGGCGCGGCGTGCCGGCGCACTACGACCAAAACGTGACGATCACGCACTCGAGCGCCTACTTCGCGGCGTTCGAGCCCAGCCCTGACGGCGTGCAAGGGCCGCTCAACGTGGAGCTGAACTACACGGCGCTGAACCTGGGGAAGCTGAGCAAGGTCGTGGCGGTGGCGAGGCGCATCGGCGACGGCACTGGGAAAGCGAAATGGGAATACTACGAGGTGCCCACCGCCGTGGACACGATCCTCACCGTGCCGGACTTCGGCACGCGCATCGATCACGTGATGGTGGTGATGACCACCGAGCAGGACGTGCCGATCGGTACGGCGCCGGCGCCGACCGACACCGTTGACTGGACGTACTACGTGAGCCCGACGCCCGACGCGTGGCTCGTGGGCGTCGAGCACCAGGACGCTTACCGCGGCGGTGACAACGTGGTGCTGACCGCCGACCCGGCGGCGGCGCCCCCGGCCTACGTCGGGCCCGGCCAGGTGCGCACCTGGGTGCAGTTCAACCAGGGGATGCAGGACGGCGCAGTCTTCCACGCACACCGCAAGAAGAAGGAAGTGGCGCTGCCGATCGACGCGTTCGCCCGCGCGGCGCGCGACGCCGACCTGTGGCGCGGCAGCTTCGTGCAGATCTCGGCCGCGAAGAAACACGAGGGAGAGCCGGTCACGATCGAGATCGGCCGCGGCCACCGCAAGAAGAGCGTGATGAAGGGCGGCGTGCGCAGCTTCGCCGGCGCTTGGCTCGACGGGCGCGACGACCGGCTGCCGAGCGGCGACCCCTTGCCGGACAAGCGCTGGCGCGCGGTGATGGACACCACGCCGCCGACGCTCAAGTCGGTGAAGTACGTCAACGGCGACGGCACCAGCGGGGCGATGGCGAACGGGCTGAAGCTCGTGGGCGTCGTCTCGCTCGAGGTCGCCGCCGAGGACAAGACCTCCGGCGTGCTGGCGATCGAGATCATCGGGCGCGCGCGCAACACGCCCGACGTGTACAGCGTGGGGCGCAAGGTGTTCGCCCCCGGCGCGGCCGACGGCGAATACGCGCACAGCGTGACCGAGACGTTCTTCTGGAACTCCGGGGCCGCCGCGAACGGACCGGTGGACTTCGAGCTGGTCGTCTCGGATCGCGTGGGAAACCGTTTGATCAAGAAGTACGACGCCGCGGTGATCCACAACCCCAAGCCCGGCGCGGCGGCGGTGGCGGGCGCGCTGGTGCCGCCGCCCGGCAAGGCGCCGACCCTGACGCTGAAGAAGTCGGAGAGCGACGGCGGGACGGGCGCGTGGGCGGCACTGGCGGCGGCGGCGGCGGCGCGCGGCAAGCTGCGCTTCCGCGTGGAGGGCACCGCCGACTCGGCGCTGGCGCAACTGGTCGTGACGGCCAAGACCGTGACGTCGGGCGGGGCGGCCCGCGAGATCTGGAGCGAGTGGATCGCCGCGGGCGGCGCCGCCGCAAAGGACTGGGAGACGGACGGGCGCGTGCTGCCGGACGGCGACGTGACGATCGGCTTCGTGCTCAAGGACGAGGGCGGAACGGCGTCGCCGGAGGTGACGTTCGCGTTCAAGTGCGCGAACGACCCGCCGCGCATCGTGCCGCTGGAGCCGCGGCCGACGACACGCGGCGCGATCGACGTGGTGGTCCGGGCGGACGACCGCTGCTCGCCGGCGATCGACCCCGGCGCCTGCGAGGCGCACTGGGCCGTGGGCGGCGTCGACAAGGTCACGCGCCCGCTCGGCAACTTCCCCGACGGGTCGTACCTGCGGCGCGCGGCGATGAGCGCCGTGCACGCGCCGGCGGGCGGCTTCGACGAGGGCGCCGGCGAGCTGAAGCTGAAGGCGGGCGCGGTCGACCTGGCGCCGCTGCGCCTGCTGGTGCTGCACGACCTCGGCGACTATCACCCGCTGCCGCCGCGCGCGGTGCGGCTCACGACGGCCAGCACGGCCGCCGGGCCGCGTTTCCTGGGCGAGGTGACGTGCGCCGCGGAGCACGCGGTGCTGTTCGAGGGCGCCACGCCACCGAAAGTGAGCGTGCAGATCAAGGGCGGCGCGCCGATCGCCCCGAGCGACGTGACGCTGACCTTCACCGCCGACGCCGGCGCCGGCAGCGTGACGATGGGCGCCGTGCAGTCGGGCGGAGCCGACACGTTCACCGCCACGGCCTCGGCGGCCGACGGCAAGCAGGGCAAAGGCGTGCTGAAGGTGGCGGTGAAGGACTCGCTCGGCAACGAGTCGGCGCTGGAGCTGCCGCTGTGGGTCGTCAAGGAGCCGCTCGCGAGCAAGGCGCTGTTCCACGTGCGCTACGGGCGCGCGCTGCTGACGGACAAGCTGCTATGGGACACGAAGACGGAGCGCCTGGCCGGCGACGGGGCGCCGACGCAGTACATGCCCGGCCAGATCCATGCGGTCGTCAAGCTGGGGGAGCTGGGCCTGCACGCGGCGGAGGCGAAGCTCTTCTGGAAGCCGAGCGCGGGCGCGGAGGTGGACATGGCGACGCTCGGGCGCTCCGTCAGGTTCGCCGAGGCGTGGGACGGCGACCTCGACTTCACGGCCAAGGGCGTCGCCGACGGCGCCGGCAAGTTCATCCTGAAGCTGAAGGACCGCAGCGGCAACGAAGCGAAGACGGAGATCGACGGATTCGCCGTGGACGCCACAGCTCCCACCGCCACGATCAGCACGGCGTCCACCCCGGCCAGCGCGGTGTCGATCACGCTGAGCCCCGCGCCGGCCGACACCGGATCGGGCCTGGACAGAGCCGTGGTGCTGATCCAACTGACCGAGCTGGACGCAGCGGGTACCAACACGGATTGGTCGCACGTGAAGGAGTTCACCGGCGGCGCCATCACGCTGCCGTGGACGGTCTTTAAGTCGACCAAGTACAACGTCACGGTGTTGGCCACCGACAAGGTGGGCAATCAGCCCACCGCGCCCATCGTGAAGGTCATCAACTTCACATGAGCGAGACGAGCGGCGGCGCGAGGAGGGCGCGCGGAGCCCGGGCGTCGTCTGCCGGCATCGGGGCGCTTCGGGCGGCTGCGGTCGCGGTGCTGGTCGCGGTGACGACCGCGTGCGCCTCCTCTGGCACCGAGCGCGTCGCGTCGGCGTCGACTTCGGCGTCGGCGTCGGCGTCGGCGTCGGCTTCGGCTTCGGCGTCGGCTTCGGCTTCGGCGTCGGCTTCGGCGTCGGCTTCGGCGTCGGCTTCGGCTTCGGCGTCGGCTTCGGCGTCGGCTTCGGCGTCGGCTTCGACTTCGGATCCGGATCCGGCGGCGGTTGCGGTTCCGGCGGCCGCTGCGGCTCCGGCTGTCGCTGCGGCTCCGGCTGCCCCTGCGGTTCCGGCTGCGGCTCCGGCTCCGGCGGCGGTTGCGGTTCCGGCTGCCGCTGCGGCTCCGGCTGTCGCTGCGGCTCCGGCTGCCCCTGCGGTTCCGGCTGCGGCTCCGGCTTCGATTCCGGCCAAGGAGGACCCCATGCACGCCAAGGTCACCGACCTGCTCGGCGACGACCCGAAGAAGCACGACGCCGCGCGCGCGGCGCTCGTCAAGGCGAAGGGCGCGGCGGCGGACGCGCTGGTCGACGGTCTGTCGAGCCCCCGCCCCTCGGCGCGCGAGACCATCGTCGATGTGGCGACCGCCATCGGCGAGCCCACGCTCACGCGCGTGCTGCGCGCGGCGGCGGCGGCGGACCACCGCGCCTCGTTGCTCCGCCTGCTGGAGCGCAAGACCACCGACGACCTGCTGTTCGTGCTGCGCCTGCCGGTGCTGCCGGGCGCGATGAGCTGGCTGGCGAAGGAGCGGGCCGCCGAGCTCGGTACCGCGATCGCCGCCTACGCGGCCGCGTGGAGCGCCTGCCGCGACGAGGTGCACGCGCGCCGCGCCGGCGCGACAGGAGACTTCGCCGCCTTCCTCGACGAGATCGAGCGCCGCGCCGGCGGCGCCCCCGCAGCCTGGCCGAAGGGTTCGAAGCGGCGCTGACCTGGCACAGGACGTCGAGGGCGGCGCCCTCCCGCGGGCCCTCGGTGCTACCGCGCCGCGCGCGGAGCGCGGATGGCGAGCTTCAGCAGGACCAGATCGCTGATGAGATCGTCCGGCATGCCAGGATAGACGATGCCGAAGTCCTTGCGGTTCAGGGAGAACTCGGCGCTGGCGGTGACGGCGTCGGGCGCCGCGGTGATCGTCGCCGGGAAAGAGATGGACTTCGTCACGCCGTGGAGCGTGAGGTCGCCGGTGATCGTGTAGGCACCGGCCGCGGCGCCGGGCACGACTGCGGTGGACGTGAACGTCGCCCGCGGGAACTTCGCGACGTCGAAGAAATCGGGCGACTTGAGGTGGTTCGTCAGCTTGTCGTTGTCCGGGATCGTCACCGACGCGGCGTCGATGTCGGCGGAGACGCGGCTCGCCTCCAGGTGCGCCGGGTCGAAGGTCAGGGTTCCCTTGAACGCCGTGAAGGAGCCCTCGTGCTTGCCGGTGACCTTCGCGCCGACGAACCCGACGCTCGAGTCGGGCGGGCCGAACGACAGCGTCTCGACGCCGCCCGCGGTCGCCGCCGCTCCGGCGGAAAGAGCGCCTGCGCTGGCGCCGCCGCCTGCTGCGCCTGACGACGGCGCGCCGACAGTCGCCGCCGGGGCGTCGCCGGCGGGGTCCGGGCAGCCGCCGGAGAGCGCCGCCGCGAGAACGATGAGCGCGGGCACCCCGCGCCGAACGAAACGAGCCATGAGTGTTCCTCTCTTTCTCGGACGCTAAGATGCGCGCCGCCCGCCCGGCGATTCAGGCCGCGGGCGCCGGTGCGTTGACAGCGTGGCGCGCGGCGGGTATCCACGCGGCACATGCCCCCCCCCGACTCCGCCGCGGCGGCGCCGCCGCCAGAGCTGAGCGTCGTCATTCCCGTCTACAACGAGGAGGCGATCCTGCGCTCGTCGGTGGTCGACCTGTGCGAGCAGCTCGACGACCTGGGGCGCCCCTTCGAGATCATCCTGTCGGCGAACGGCTGCCACGACCGCACCGTGCCCATCGCCCGCGAGCTCAGCCGCAAGCACGCCCAGGTCCGCTACATCGAGAGTCCCGAGCCGAACTACGGCAAGGCGCTGCGGGCCGGCATTCTCGACGCCCGCGGCACCTACGTCCTGTGCGACGAAATCGACCTGTGCGACGCGGATTTTCACCGCCGCGCCCTGGCCGTGCTCGACGCCCGCGACGCGGAGCTCGTGGTGGGCTCGAAGGTCGTCTCCGGGGCCGCCGACAAGCGCCCCGCCGGGCGTCGCGCCGCCACGCGCGTCATCAACCTCATGCTGCGCGTGGCCGTCGGGTTCCGCGGCACCGACACGCACGGGCTCAAGGCCTTCTCCAAGGACGCGATGCTGCCCATCGTTCGCCGCTGCGAGCTGGAGCGCGACCTCTTCGCCTCCGAGATGGTCATTCGCGCCTGGCGCGACGGGCTGCGCGTCGTGGAGCTGCCGGTCGAGGTGGTCGAGAAGCGCAAGCCCAGCATCAATCTCATGCGCCGCGTGCCGCGCGTGCTCAGCGACCTCGCCCGCCTGACCTACACGATCCGCGTGAAGGGCTAGCGTGGCCAGCGGGCGCGCGGTCGAGCGGCTGTGCGCCGTGTCGGTCGACCTCGACACGCTCGGCCACTACCGCGGGCTGCATGGGCTCGACGGGCCGGCCGACGCGGCGGGCGCCGGCGACGCCATCTACGAGCGCTGCCTGCCGCGCTTCACGGCGCTGTTCGCCGAGGCGGGCGTGCCGGCCACGTTCTTCGCCATCGGCGCCGACCTCGCACGGCCGGCGGCCGCGGCGGCGTTGCGGCGCGCCGCCGAAGCGGGCCACGAGATCGGGAACCATTCGCTGCGGCACCTGTACGACCTGAGCCTGTGCGACGAAACGACGGTGCGCGCCGAGGTGAGCCTCGGCCACGAGGCCATCGCCGCCGCCGTCGGGCCGGCGCACGCCCCGCGCGGCTTCCGCGCCCCGGGCTACAACCTCTCGCCCGCCATCCTGGAGGCCGTGGCGGCGCAGGGCTATCGCTGGGACTCGTCCATCTTCCCCTGCCCGCCGTACTACCTGGCGAAATGGACCGTCATGGCGGGCATGGCGGTGCGCGGCCGCAGCACGCGAGCCGTGCGCGGCGCGGCTCGGCAGCTCTTCGCGCCGCGCGCGCCGTTCCGCCCGCGCCGCGGCTCCATCTGGCGGGCCGCGCCGCCCGGCGCGGGGGACGACGCCGCTCTGCCGCTGCTGGAGATCCCCATCGGCGTGCTCCCCGGCGCGCGCGCGCCCTACATCGGCACGTTCCTGGTGCTGGCGGGGCGCGGCGGCGCGCGCTTCATGACCTCGTGGATGGCGCGGGCGCGCCTGGTGAATCTGGAGCTGCACGGCATCGACCTGTGCGACGCCGCAGAGGACGGCGTGGAGGCCGCGCTCGTCGCCCGCCAGCACGACCTGCGCGTCAGCGGCGCCGACAAGCGCGAGATCTTCGCGCGGACCCTTGCGCAGCTCGCCCGCACGCACCGTTTCGTGACGTTGTCCGAAGTCGGTGCACACTACTCGGCGTGACCAGCCGCGCCCCGCGCCACGGCCAGGCGGGCCAGCTCGTCGGCGCGCTCGTTCTCGGGCACGCCGGCGTGGCCCGCCACCTTCACCAGCCGCAGGCGCGGGAAGTGCGTCATCAGGGCGCGGATCTCGGCGACCAGCTCCTGGTTGGCCTTCGCCTTCCAGCCCTTCGTAAGCACGCCGATGGCGTAGGCGGAGTCGCTGTGCACGCGCACGTCGCGGCCGCGGTCTTTGATGAGCTGCAGCGCGCGCAGGATCGCGGTGAGCTCGGCGACGTTGTTGGTGCCGGGCCCGAGGAACTCCGACACCTCTTTGCGGTGGCGGCCGGCGAGCAGCACCACGCCGATGCCGCAGGGGCCGGGGTTCCCGCTGCAGGCGCCGTCGGTGTAGGCGAGGACCGCCGCGCGCGCCGTCGTCGTCATGCGCGGCGCGTTCTACCATGCGCCGCCGCGTGGGTCGCGCTCGCGCTCCGGCCCGCACTCTCGCCCGCGTCGTCCCCGGCGCCGCCGGCGCCGGCGAGGCCGCCCGCGCCGCCCGTGCCCACCGCGCCGGCTGCGCCGACTGCGCCGGCCGCCTCGTCCAAGCCACCCGTGCCGGCCGCGTCCGACGACCTGGTCCGCCCGCCCGAGCTCGCGCGCGCCGCACACGCCTACGCCAGCGGACATCTGGCGGAGGCCGAGACGCTCGCTGCAGCGCTCGCCACCGCGCGCCCCGCGGAGACGCTCGCCGGCGCGGCGGCGCGGCTCCTGCTCTTCACGGCGGCGCGCGAGCGCGACACGGACGCCTCCGGCTACGCGAGCCGTGCGGCAGAGCTCGCGGCCGCGCCCGCGCCGCTGCGCGACTTGCTGGACGATTTCCTGCTGGATGCCGTGGCCAGCCATCACGCCGTGGCCTGCGGCGGGCTCGACGCGGTGGTCCCATGGAGACGGCTGATCACGGCCCACCCCGCCTCGCCGCTCGTGGACCGCGCCCTCTGGGGGCTGGCGCGCTGCGACGCCGCCAGCGGCCGCGCCAAGGAGGCGGCGGACCATCTGCGCCTGCTGCTGGCCACGCCGCCCCGCTGGCTGGACGCCGCGGACGCGCGGCTGCGGCTCGCGGACGCGCTCGCCGCCGACAAGAAGGACGCCGCGGCGCGCGACGTGCTGATCGAGATCGCCGTGAAGTTCCCGCTCAGCAAGGCGGCCGGCGAGGCAACACGCCGCCTGGACGCCGCCGCGCCCGGCACGCTCGCCAAGCTCATGACGCTGGAGCGCAAGCTCGACCGGCTCGACGCGATGCTGGAGGCGCGCGCCCCAGAGACGGCCTGCCCCGAGGCCGCCGCGCTCTGGGCGGCCGCGCCGAAGGCGCCGCTCGATTTGCGCGCCGGCGCGCTGCAGGCGCGCTGCTTGCTGCAGGCGAAGGACTTCGGCGGCGCCGGCAAGCTGTTCGAGGACCTGTCGGCGCGCGCCCTGAAGCGCGGCGACG
Organism: Myxococcota bacterium; assembly: GCA_036004705.1. Classification (GTDB taxonomy): domain Bacteria; phylum Myxococcota_A; class Polyangia; order DASYRF01; family DASYRF01; genus DASYRF01. The sequence goes on along the minus strand of DASYRF010000422.1, from coordinate 12,673 downwards.
CCGCGCGCGCCGCAGCGCTGCTCTTCGACGCCGCCAAGGCCCACGGCGGGCGCCACAAAGGCGAGGAGAGCCCGGAGCGCGCCGCCGAGCTCTACGACCGCTTCGCCCACGATTACCCCGCCGACAAGCGCGCCCCCGAGGCGCGCTTCATGGCGGCGTACACGCTGTTCACGCTGGACGAGTTCGCTGAAGCCGCGGCGCGCTTCGACGACTTCGCCACCGCCTACCCGGCCGACGAGCGCGCCGGCGCCGCCGTCTGGTACGGCGGCTGGGTGCGCTGGATGAGCGGCGACGCGCCCGGCGCGCTCGCCCGCTTCGAGGCGCTGGAGAAGCGCGGCGGCGCCGACGCCGCCAAGGGCAGCTACTGGCGGGCGCGCGCTCTCGCCGCGCGGCCCGACAAGTCCGGCGCCTCGGCGGCGACGGCGCGCAAGCTCTGGCAAGCGCTCGCCGCGCGCGACCCCTTCGGCTGGTACGGCCTGCTGGCGCGGGCGCGCCTGGCCGAGGCGGGCGCGCCGTCCGGCCCGTTCGGCGTGGGCGTCGCGCCGCCCGGCCCACCCGCGACGGCCGACCCGGCCGCCGACCCCGTCGGCGGCGCGGCCTGGCGCTTCGTCCTCGCCGGAGACGCCGCCGCCGCCGCCGCGCTCCCGCCCGGCGCGACCGCTCCGGCGGCGCGCCGTGCCCTGGCGCTGCTGGCGGTGGGGCTGCGCCCCGAGGCCGCCGCGGCGCTGCGCGACGCACGCACCGCCGTGGAGAAAGCCGGCGGCAAAGACGGCCGCCGCGGCTACCTGACGCTGCTGGCCGCGGCCGAGGACCACGCCGCCACGCGCCGCCTCGCCGCCGCCGCCGCCGGGCTGGCCGCGCCGCCCGCCGGGGAGGCCGCGCGCGACTGGGGGTGGGCCTTCCCGCGCGCCTTCGAAGCGGAGGTCGCCGCCGCCGCCGCTGCGCACGGCGTCCCGCCTGCGCTCCTCTACGCCGTCATGCACAAGGAATCCGGGTTCGACCCGCGCGCCGTCTCCTATGCCGACGCCGTCGGCCTGATGCAGCTCCTGCCCAAGACCGCACGCAAGATCGCCGCGCGCCGCGGCGCCGCCTACAGCGAGGGCGCGCTCTTCGACCCCGCCGCCAACGTCGACACCGCCGCCTGGTACCTAGGCGCGCTGCTCGCGAAGTTCCACGGGCAGCTCCCGCTGGCGGTGGGCGCCTACAACGGCGGCCCCGTGCCGATGGCGCGCTGGCTCGACACGTTCGGCGCGCGCCCCTTCGACGAGCTCGTCGAGTCCGTCACCTACGCCCAGTCGCGCGAGTACATCAAGAAGGTATGCGCGCTCTACGCGCGCTACGCCTACCTGTACGAAGGCAAGTCCTGGCTCCCTCCGGCCGCCGTGGACCGGACCTACGGCGCCGACATCGATTTTTGACCGGGGGCCCGTGCGCGCGGCGAGTACGCCGTGCTCCGATGCCCCCGGACCCCGTCGGCGGGGCGGCCAAGCCGCCTCTTGCGCCTCCGCCCCCGGACCCCGTCGGCGGGGCGGCCAAGCCGCCTCTTGCGCCTCCGCCGGGAGTCAGTCCAGATTCGCTTCGACGAGGTACGCGCCGCCGCGCGGGGCGCCGAACTCGGTGACGACGACGAGCACGGTCGCCGCGCCGAGCGGATTGTCGACGACCACGAGCGCGTCGGTCGCGGCGGCCGACGCGTCGTCGTCCGCGCCAAGCACTTTGCCGCCGAGGTCGGTCACCGCCACGACCGGGTTGAAGTCCGCCGAGGCGACGCGCACGATCGTGCGCGAATCGCCGCGCAAGCGCAGCGTCAGAACGTCGTAGCGGCGCGCGCTGTCCTGCAGCAGGCGCGGCGCGCCCTTCGTCGCCGCCAGCGACGCCTCGATGTCGGCGACCGCGATGCCATGCTCCAGCCAAAGCGCCTGCTGGTCGAAGTCGTTGCCGTCGAGCGTGCCCATCAAGGAGCGCCCGGGCTCCAGGTCGGCGCGCGCGGCGCACCCGGCGGCTCCCCACGCCGCGAAACTGGCCAGCGCCGCCGCCGCCGCCGCCGCCGCCGCCGCCGCCGTTCCCCGCGCCCTTCGCGCCGCCGCCATTCAGCCGATCTTATCGCGGGCCCCCGTTTGACACCACCGCCCGCCGGCCCCATGTTTGACGCATGGCGAAGAACCCTCCCAGCAAGACGTTCCGCGGCACGCTGCGCCACAACCCCATCGCCGGCGGCCACTGGACGCTCGAGGCCGAAGACGGAACCCGCTACCAGATCGCCGACGTCGATCCCGCCGCCCTGGTGGACGGCCGCAAGGTCGTCGTGGAAGGCGCCGTCGACAAGGCGGCCATGGGCATCGCGATGACCGGTCCCATCCTGCGCGCGCGCTCGGTGCGCGACGTCTGACGCGCGCCGCCCCGCGCCCCACCTCTCCGCCGCGCATCGCGTCTTCTTGACTGTGGAAAACGGGGCGTTTACGCTACGAATCTGAGGGGCACGCGCGGTGAACGTGTGCCCGACGAATGGAAATAATGCCCACGGGGTCTCGCCCGACTTCTCCTGCCCAGGAACCCGGCAAGCACAGCGGCTATGCCCTGCGGTTCATCTCTGGGAAGTATCAGGGCGGCGAATTCCCGCTGCGCCAGGGGCGTGAGGTCATCATCGGCCGCTCCAGCGACCTCGACATGGTGCTCGTCGAGGACATGGTCTCGCGCAAGCACGCCAAGATCGCCGCCGAGAACGGGCAAATCATCATCCAGGACCTCGGCTCGACGAACGGCACGTTCGTCAACGGCGAGAAGATCCGCCGCTCGGTGCTCAAGGAGGGCGACCGCATCCTCATCGGCACCAGCATCATCAAGGTCATCGCGCAGGACGACAAGGGCATCGACGAGTGGGACGTGAAGTCGAACCTCGAGGCGCTCGGCCAGCGCCGCCAGTCGCCCGCGCGCGCCATGAGCGGCTCCATCGAGGAGGTCCCGCTCCCCGACCTGCTGCAGCTCTTCTCGTCGAACAAGAAGTCGGGCGTGCTGGTCGTGCGCGGCCCCGGGCTCGGCAAGATCTACCTGCGCAACGGCGCCATCTACTTCGCGTCGATCGACAACAACACGGAGACCGGTCCGCTGAAGTCCATCTACCGGATGCTGACGTGGACGCGCGGCACGTTCGAGTTCCTGCCGCCGACCGGCGAGACGTTCGCCGAGGAGATCGAAGGCTCCACCGACGGCATCCTCATGGAAGGCATGCGGCAGATGGACGAGCTGCGCCGCATCGAGAAGGACATCCCGCCCATCATTTCCACGCTGTCGATCCAGGTGCCGCTGGTGCCGCCGCTGCGCGACCTCGCCCCCGAGCAGCACGACGTGCTGCAGCTCATCCTGAACTACGGCCAGACGATCACCGTGCTGAACAAGAGCCGCCTGACGGACCTCGACACCTTCCAGGCGCTCATCCATCTGCTGCGCCACAACTACATCCGCGTGGAATAACGACAATGGCTCGGAGGCGGAAGCGGCGGCTTGGCCGCCCCGCCGACGCGGTCCGGGGCGGAGGCGCAAGCAGCGGCTCCGCCGCCCCGGCCGACGAGGTCCGGCGGAAAATGTGCAGCTTCCCCGCCACCTGCGCGTGGGCCGGGTGGCGCATATCCACCAGCCCACCCGGTGGCAACTGCGCCCGCCAGCGGCCGGCCAGCGTGGGAGCCGCCTGATTTCGAGGCGTTGACGCAACCGCGCGTCTCCGCTGGAGGCCGACCGCTGGCATAGGTCGTGCAGACCGCCTTCTCGCCGAATTTTAGGGCTTTCCAAGGGGGCCGCAGGCGACCTATACTTCGCCCGCATCCTCAGGGGCGCCCCCAGTAGAAGGAGTACGAAGTGAGGTCTATTCCTGCCGCGCTTGCGAGCACGCTCGCTATCGTTCTACTCACCTGGGCCAGCCCCGTTCGCGCCGCCGACACGCGCGCCGCCGCCGTCGGCGTCGCGGGCGACGCCGGAAAGCCCACCACGTCCGGCGACACCGTCTCCGACGAAGCCGACGCGACGCCCTCGAAGAAGTGGAAGGTCAGCGTTTCCGGCAACACGTCGTACGTGGGCGGCCTCGTCAACTCCGGCACCGACCTGGCCAACCCGCCCGCCGGCGCCACGGTGGTCGGCTTCGGGCCCACCTACAACCCGTCGCTGGACTTCACGGTCGGCCTGGGCGCCAGTTACAAGTTCACCAAGTACGTCAGCGGGTCCGCCTCGTACCGCCTGTCGAAGGGCTTCGCCTTCGACGACAGCGGCGAGTACCAGCCCGGCAACGGGGGGTCGACCTCCACTCAGCTCGTCGACACGGGCGACCTCGGCTTGCGCGTCTCGCACGGCCATCTCCTCGAGTGGGAGGCCGCCAAGATCACGCTGTCCGGGAGCCTCTCCGGCACCATCCCGGCGTCGCGCAACAGCCTCTTCTGCAATCCGCTCTACGGGGCCATCGGCGCCGGCCTCTCGGCGTCGCACCCCTTCGAGGTCGGTATCTCCATCGGCGTGTCCACGGGCGTCAGCAAGCCGTTCTACGCCTACACCTCGCCGCCGCGCGGCGGCGTCGGCGGCGCCTGCACATCGCCCCTGGCGGACTACGACGGCACGACGACGCTGTCGGGCACGGTCTACCCCACGTCCGACCGCGACCGCTACGTCGGGCGGCTGAACTCGAGCTGGGCCTTCTCGAACGGCATCTCGATCGGCGGCTGGCACACGCTGCTGGCGCTCGCGTTCCCCAAGCTCAAGGACGGCCGCATCTGGAAGAAGTTCTCCACGTCGCTGAGCGCCGGGATCAGCTCGCGCATGGTGCTCTCCGATCCGAGCTACACCGTGCAGACTGCCACCGGCCCGGTGGTCGTCGACCGCTCGCGCAACCCGCTCGTTCACTCGTACACCTACGCGATCGGCGCCGGCTACGCGCTGCGCGACGATCTGAGCCTGGGGCTGTCGTTCTCCAACGCCGTGCCCCAGCTGCTGTACGACCCGAGCACCTACTACGCCACGTGGCTCCCGTCGACGACGGTCTCGCTGTCCGTGTCGGGGAGCTTTTAGCCCGTGTTTTCGATTTCGATTTCGATTCGTAAAGTCCACGCATCGGTCAACCGCAACCCGGAGGTCTTCATGGTCCGCAAGCTGAGCATGCTCGTCGCGGGCGTCGCCGTCGCGTCGCTGTTCGGAGGCGTGCAGGGGTGCACCTGCTCGCCGGCAACGGTCGACACGGTGCAGCCGAACGCCGTTTCCAAGGCGGTGTTCGACCCGTCGCGCGAGTGGTACCTGCGCACGACGATCATCGACGTGCCCTATGGCACGGGCGCCGGCTTCATCGGCGGCCAGAGCGGCCTGGAGCGGGTCCGCTTCAAGATCGACGAGGACACGCTCTGGGCATATCGCTCCTATGAGCACGTGACCAACACGGACGCGCCCGCCGCGAACCTCGACGTGGACGGCGACGGCACGCCCGACAACCTCTACTTCGGGGCGCCGGTGGCCGGCTTCCCGATCGAGAAGCACTTCGACATCCGGCGCTCCTATAACCATTCGACTGGTGAAGAGGGACCGGTGGTCGAGGAGAACACCGAGAAGCCCTGGTACGAGCGGGCCTACATGCGCGTCGACTGGTCGCGCAACGTGCTGGCTTCGCTGCGCACGGGCGGGCTGGAGTACTCGGTCACCACGTACGAGACGAACCCGAACGGAGAGGACGCGCCGACGTTCGACTGCCCCGACTACAACTGCACCGACGACGCGGGCGGGCCGGACGACCAGATCAACTACATCGACCTGGTGCAGCGCGCCACGGTGGCCCCGTCGGCCCGCTACTATCCGGGCTACGGCGCCATCCCGATCTGCTACTTCTACGGCTCGGCGCAGTTCGATTGCGCGCCCGCCACGCTGAAGGTCCGATACTCCATCCTCGCCGTGGACGAGAACCGCGAGTACGAGCCGCTCGCCTACGACGACCGCTGGATGGAGACGTTCGGCTACTTCGAGACGATGCGCCTGAACTACAACCGCGAGTACGGCCTCACCGAGACCGACCGCGTGTGGTTCGCCAACCACCACAACATCTGGGGTGAGTGGTTCGCCAAGGACGAGGCGGGCAACGTGCTGCTCGACGCGGACGGCAAGCCGCTGCCGATGCCCTACACGAACCGCCCCATCCGCAAGATCGTCTACCACCTGAACCCGGGCTACCCGGCCGACCTCCTCCAGGTCACGCGCGAGATGGTGGCGAACTGGAACGAGCCCTTCCGCGACACGGTGAACGACCTGCGCTTCTGGGAGTGCATGGGCGAGACGAACGACGACGTCGACACCTGCACCTCGCGCATGGACCCGAACCTGGACGTCTACGTCCTGTGCGCCAACAACCCGGCGCTGCCGACGGACCCCGACGAGTGCAAGACGCCCGAGTACGGCGCGCGCATCGGCGACCTGCGCTTCAGCCACATCTGGCTCGTCGACAAGCCGCAGCTCGCCTCGCCGTTCGGCTACGGCCCGTCCGCGGCCGACCCGACGTCGGGTGAGATCATCAGCGCCAACGCGTTCGTCTACGGCGCGGTGCTCGACACGTACTCGACCAGCGCGGCCGACATCGTCGCCCTCATGAACGGCGACATCTCGACCGAGGACTTCATCGCCGGCTCCAACGTCGCCGCGTGGGTGAACGCCGTGAACGGCGGCAACGCGTCGGACCTGGTCGGCCACACGGCCGGCGACGGCGGGTCGTCGAAGACCTACGCGCCGGGCTCCGTGGCGTCGATGCGCGACAAGATGAACCTCGACTGGATGGGCGGCGGCGGCACCGCACTCGTCGATGCCAGCTCCCCCGAGGCCCTGGAGGCGACGGTGGCCGCGCGCCTGGCCGACGCTGCCAACACCGGCATCCTCGGCCCCGGCGCGGGCGTCGAGGATCAGGTGCTTGACTTCATCAAGGAGGAGGGCCTGGACGCGCCGCTGTGGAACGAGGAGACCATCCTTGCCGCCGGCTTCGACCCCACCGTGCCTTACAGCGCCGACCTCTTCAGCGGCGTCTCGCCGATGGACACGATGGACCCGAACGTCCAGGCTGAGCTCGAGGCGGACAAGACGTTCGCGGCCATGAACTCGATCGACCTCGAGGAGTTCGTCGACCCGGCGATCCTGGGCCTGGCGATGAGCTTCAAGAACAACGGCGCCTCGTGGGAGGACGTGCGCGAGCAGCTGAAGGTGGCGATCTACCGCGGCGTCATGGAGCACGAGATCGGCCACACGATGGGCCTTCGCCACAACTTCGAGGCGTCGTTCGACGCGTTCAACTACTTCCCCGAGTACTGGGACCTGCGTGACGACGGGAACATGGGGCCGCGCCACATCGACCCCGAGACCCCGGCCGAGATCGCCGGCCGCATCCGCGAGTACGAGTACTCCTCGGTCATGGATTATCACTCGCGGTTCAACATGGACACGAAGGGCATCGGCAGCTACGACCGCGCCGCCATCAAGTTCGGCTACGGCATGATGGTCGAGGTCATGCCCAACGTGCCGGCCGGCAACTTCCCGGGCGTGACGCTGCCGCTGAACGAGCTCGTGGGGCTGATCGGCGCCTACAACGAGGTGTCGGCCCCCGCGCCGATCATCGGGCTCAACAACGGGACCTACATCAGCATCCACTACACCGACTACCCGGGGCTCTTCGGCGACCTCAACGACCGCGTCGACGTGCCCTTCAACTTGCTGCATCCGTACGACGCCACTGTGGCGGCCTCCGTCGCCAACGGTGACCGGAACCAGGACTTCACGGATCTGCTCGTCATGTCCCGCAACGTGATCGGGATCGGCGGCGAGGGCGCCCCGGCAGTGCCATACCGGTTCTGCGGCGACGAGTTCGCGAGCGGCAGTATCGGCTGCGCGCGCTACGACGCCGGCGCCGACCCCGTCGAGGTGCACCGCAGCTACTTCGAGGGGTACTGGGAGTACTACCTGCTGTCGAACTTCCGGCGCGACCGTTACGGCTTCAGCGTGCCGGGATACATCGGCCGCGTCTACAGCCGCACGTTCGATCCGCTCGACGGCTGGATGCGCTACTACGTGCTGTGGAACTACATCCTGCAGACCAACACCAACCCCGGCGCGGCGGAGTTCTTCGCGAACGACCACGGCTTCGGGCCGTTCACCGTGGCCATCGAGGAGGGCTTCCGCTTCCTCGAGCAGGTCATTCATCAGCCCGAGCCGGGCACGTACGTGAACCTGACTACGGCGTACGGCGACCCCTACTTCGGCCTGGCGAGCTACACGCCGGGGCTCGATTACACAGGCTACGAGGAGCGAAGCATCGAGCTCGGGGCCGGCAAGTTCTACGCCTCGACATGGGACTTCGACGCCGGCTACTACTGGTTCGACAAGCTCACCCGCGTCGGGTCGTTCTACGACAAGTGGATGGCCGTGCGGACGCTGGCGACGGCGAGCTCGAGCTACGGCTTCATCGGCCGTGAGACGGCCGTCGACAGCCGCGCCTACACGATCGGGTACAACCGGCTCTACCGCGACCAGATCTCGCGCATCTTCGGGTCGCTCATGAGCGAGGACCCGGTGGCGTACTCGCCGGTGATGGCGAGTGGCACGCTCCTCTACCCCGATCCGACACGCGTCGACGAGATGTGGCCGCCGGCGGGGATGACGGGCGAGCCGATCCAGTCGGGCGCCTACTGGAACATCCGCTACCTGGCCACGCTGTACGGAATGGCGTACTTCCCGCTGTCGTTCGACAACCAGTTCCTCGACGCGAGCCGCATCTACGTGGAGGGCACGGGGAACACGGTGACGGCGCCTCCGGGGCAGGAGGTCGTCAACTTCACTGACCCGATCTCGGGGAAGACGTACATCGCCTGGTCCTATCCGGCGCGTAGCAAGACCGGCGAGATCCTCTTGGATGACGGCGGGAACGTCATCGAGCTGGGTGGCGCCGCGCGCGTGCTCCGCAAAGCCAATACGATCCTGGGCTTCTACAACCTCACGGCGGCGCACCCGTCGTTCGACATCACCACGACGGACGGCGCCGCGGCGCAGGTGACGTTCGCCGACCAGCAGCTGCGGTACATGGCCGACGAGATCGAGCGGTACATGAACATGTACGAGCTGTTCGAGGGCCGCTTCTAGGCGCGCTCCGCGGCACAGGGGCCTCCCGGCCTCTGTGCCGGCTCCCCGGGTGAGCTACACTCGGGCTTGTGTCCTCCAAAACCCTGGACGCCGTCATCGCGGCGGTGATCTGCGCGGCGAGCGCGGCTTGCGCGGCGCCGCCCGAGGTCCGCACGTCGTCGCCGGCGGCGTTGGCGGTGGCGCGGCGCGCCGCGGCGCGGGCGGACCTGGCTTTCCGCGGCACGGTCGTGGCCACGCGTGTCGAGCGCGACGCGGCCAGCGGTCTGCCCTTCACCTACGTCACGGCGCGGATCGACGAGCGGCTCAAGGGCGCGGCGGGGGACGGGGCGGTGGACTGGACGGCGCCGGGCGCGACGGTGACGTGGCGCCTGGTGGGCGGCGCGCTCGACGGGCAGGTCCTGGAGCTGGCCGACGCGCCCTCCTTCCGGGTTGGCGAGGAGGCGTACTGGCTGCTGGCGTACGGACCGGCTGGGACGTTTCCGATGCTGGCTGGCCTGGGCGCGGGAAAATGGACGCGCGCCTCCGGAGGCGGGACCGCGCTGGTGTCTCCCGGTGCGCCCGGACCCGTGGAAGAAGAGGCGCTCCGCGCGGCGCTGGCTGCGCCGCCCGTACCGGCCGAGGGGGCGCGGTGAAGCCGCGTGCCGACGCCCCGTCGCGCGCGGCCCGTCACGGCCGAGGGGGCGCGGTGAAGCTGCGCACGCGCCCGGCAGGGCCCGCCGGCGCGGTGGCGGCGTGCGCAGCGGCCCTGGCGGCGGCGCTGGGGGGAGCGGGTGACGCGCGCGCCTACCACGTGCTGCACGTGACCGACACGTTCCTCGTGCGTGCCTGGCCGGCGCGGCGGCTGCCCGTGCCGTTCCGCATGGACCGCGGGATCGTGGAGAACGAGCCGGACTTGCTGGCGCTGGTGCGCGACGGCGCGGGCGCGTGGAACGGGCTGCCTGACAGCTACGCGGGAACGCTGGAGTACGGCTGGACGCCCGTGCCGACGACGCTGGCCAACGTGCAAGCCGGCCTGTCGCTGAACGTGGGCGACGGCATCCCCGAGATCGCCGTGGACTTCGACGGGGACGTCTACGCTTTCCTCGGCATCGACAGCAGCATGGTGACCGGCGTGGGCGTCACCGAGCTCGCCAACGACGGCGTCATCGTCGACGGCTTCGTGCTGTTGAACGGCACGGTGCCGCTGTGGGACGGCGGCGACGCCACGCGCGAGATCGTCGCGCACGAGACGGGGCACCTGTTCGGCTTCGGCCACAGCGGCGTGACCGACCGTTTCGTCGACCGCGACGGCGCCGCCTTTCCGACGATGAGCGGATCGACGCGACCGCCGCTCCTGGCGGCGGACGACGTCGCCGTCGCCTCGGCCCTCTACCCGGACTGCGACTTCGAGGCGCGCTACGGGGCGATCACCGGCGCGGTGCGCCGCGGCGACGGCAGCGGGTCGCGCGGCGTATCGGTGACGGCCGTCGCGCTCGACGGCGGCGCCGCGGTGGGCCACCTGACCGGCACGTTCGACGACGCCGGGAGCTACCACATCGCCGGCGTGCCGCCCGGGGACTACTTCGTCTACGTCGAGCCGCTCGACGGATCGCAGGACGGCGCCGGGCGCAGCCCGGAGCTGGTGGACTTCTTCTTCATCGACCGGACCGACCTCGGGTTCGAGGTCGAGGCTTTCGCGGACGTCGCCCCGGGGTCCGGCGCCGAGACGGTCGTCACGGTCGAGGCGGGCCGTACCACCGGCGGCGTGGACTTCGTGCTGGGGCTGGGCAGCGGCGAGCCGGCGCCGGTGGTGACGGTCACCGACGGCGCCGCGCCGGCATTCCCGCTCGGCGCGCAGTCGAACGGCCTGCCCCTCGGCGGCGCGCCGCTGGCCGCGATCGACACGGCCGCCACCACGGTCCTGGCCGGCACGCCCGTGGCGTTCGACGGCACAGCCTCGCGCAGCTGCGCCGGCCCCGTCGTGTCGTGGAGCTGGGACTTCGACGACGCCGGCGCGACCGCGACCGACGCGGCGCCGGAACACACGTTCGCCGCGGTCGGCACCTACGACGTGACGCTCGTCGTCACCGACGACACCGGCGCCGCCGGCAACCATTTCGTGCGCATGGCGGTCGTAAACGAGCTGCCGCCCGAGCCCGAGCCGCCGGGGTGCGGATGCCGGATCGGCGGCGATCGGACCGCGAGCGGCGCGACCGGCGGTGCCGCCGGCGCGCTCGCTGGCCTGGCATGGCTGCTGGTGATCGCGCGGCGCGCGCGGCACGCCGGACGCCGGCCAGAGGGTGGAGTGATCCCCTCACGGTGTGGGTCGCGCCGTCGAGCGCCTGCATGACGCCGGAAGCCGGTCAGAGGGTTGAGTGATCCCCTCACGGTGAGGGTCGCGCCGTTCGAGCGCCTGCATGACGCCGGACGCCGCCGGTCAGAGATGTGAGTGATCCCCCAACGGAAGGCGGCGCGACCGATGTTTACCTCGCTCCGAAGTCCGTTTGTCAGCAGGGTCCTGCGCTGACTGCTAAGCTGCATTGCCAAAGCCTAGTGCCTTCAGGGTCTTACGTGCGCATAGAGACGCTGCTCCAGCTTGGTCGAGACCCGGGCCCTTTTGGCGGCGCCCGCCGTTCCGTCTAATGTAGTTATCAACAGCCTGGTCTTACGAGCAGGCGGAGGGCGAGCCGCCCTCCGGGGGGTCACGGAGGTCGAAAAGAATGAGCGCGCGTGGGAAGCCCGAGTTGGTCGTCGCCAGGGATCTCACTCAGTTCTTCCATGACCGCGTCCGCGCCGTGATGAACCGGCAGCGCGTCGAGGCCCGCGACGAAGCGGTCCTGTACGTCGTCAACCTCCTGACCGAGCACATGCGTTGCGAGTCGCTCGCCTCGACCGCCGAGGCCGGCGCGGCGATTCACCCGCCGCTGGCGGAGCTGCTCGCCCAGGCGCGGCTCGCCTCGCCCGAGGAGCGCGTGCGGCAGCTGCGCCGCCTGGGCGACCTCGCCCTCTACGTCGCCGGGTTCTTCTCGGAGCACCTTCGCCGGCGGCTCGTCGACATCGACTACTACATCGGCATGGGCGGAGGCGCGTACCAGGGGGTGGCGGCGTCGCTGCGCGCGCGCTCGGCGCGCGACCTCGGCGCGCTGTTCGACGAGCTGGCCGGCAAGTTCGCGCGCTTCGTCGACGTGTTCGCCGAGCTGAGCGAAGATGCGCGCCCCGGCACGAACGCCGACGTGGTGCGCCTGTACGAGCGCTGGCAGCTCACCGGAAGCCGCTGGGCGGCGGCAAAGCTGTGCGAGGCCGGGCTGGTGCCGGCGCAGGGCGCGCGTACCGCGCTGCCGGAGGGCAACGGCGGCGGCGGTGGCGGCGGTGGCGGCGGCGACGACCCGCGAACGCTCAACTGATGGACGGCCACGTGCCGTCGTTGCCGCGCACGCTTCAGGATCTGCTCGAGACGCTGTACGGCATCGAGACCGACCTTCACGTGGAAGACTTCGTCGTGAACGACGCGGCGACGCTCGAGCAGGTCGCGCCGCGCGAGGCGGCGGCCGCGCGCGCC
>DASYRF010000421.1:0-6514 GCA_036004705.1 Myxococcota bacterium | reverse complement strand
CCAGAGCTCGAGCTCCTACTACCGGCTGGGGCTGAAGTTCTTGTGGCTGAACTTCGGGGGCGGCGACAGCAGCAGCGAGGCGAGCCAGCAGTTCTCGCGGTCGTCGTCACAGACGATGCAGCTCTTGCGCGACACGACGGCGCGCGCCGCCCAGGCGCTGCGCGCGCAGACCACCGTGCAGGTGCGCGGCATCCGCGAGACGGTCGTCAGCGAGCGCAACGTGCGCCGCTTCCGCAACCCCTACCAGGACCGCTCGCTGCTCCTCAAGATTTTCTCCGTGCTGAAGAGCTATCGGGTCAGCACGTCGCGCTCAGGGCTGAAGCTGTGCCTCACGTTCACCGTCGGCGGGCTCGACGAGGTCGCCGCGGGCCTTCGCACGTTCGCCCTGGCGAACCGCGACTTCCTCAAGGCGTCGCTCCGCGACGCGCAGCTGCGCGCGAAGCTCGACGACGCGCTCGTCGGCCTGCGCGAGAGCGCCGAGCCGACCGGCGCCGGCACCACGGCACTCGTGGAACAGGCGAAGCGCGCGCTCGCCATCCTGTTCGAAGACTTCCTGTCGAGCGACCCAGACCGCCTGCTGCCGCTCGTCGACGGCGACGCCACGCACAACCTCGAGCTGCAGCGCCTGCGAAACTCGTTCTTCGCGCGCCCGACGCACAAGATCGAGTTCACGTTCCCCTACGCGTTCCCGCCCCAGACCGTCGAGATCGAGCAGCCGCTGGGCGGCGACCTCGGCATCGTCGAGGCGAAGAACAAGGGCGCGCTCGACCTGTACATGATCCTCTACGTGCTCTACCAGCGGTGGCTCGATCTGCGCGGGGGCCCGGCGCTCGACGACGAGGCGGTCGCGCTCGCCGCCGCCGCCGCCAAGGCGATCGACGTCTGGTGGGTGTCGGTCCCGCCCGGCGAGCGCAGCGACGCCTACAAGTCGTCCGAGGCGGAGGACTACGCGGAGATCTTCCGGCGGCTGCCCGGCTTCCGCGCCTACTACGACGACTTCGTCGCGCCGCTCGTCATGCGCCGCGGCGCCGACGAAGCAGAGCGCGCCGCACGCGAGGCCCGGCGCCACCTCGCCGAGCAGCTCCTGGAGCACCTCCATCGCTTGTCCGACTTCTACGGGCAGGCGTTCCTGCACTGGTGCGCGCGCCTGCTCGGCCCCAGCCTCTTCGCCGCCGAGGTGCAGCGCTGGCTCGCCTGGGCGTTCTGGGAGGCGGCCATCCCCGTGCCGACGACGCTGCTGCGCGCGCTGGTGCCGCCCGAGGCGGTGTCGGTGCGCGACGACACCGTGGTCGTGTCGGCGACCTACGCCCTGGAGGTGGCGGCGGCGCTGTACGTGGCGCTGGCCGGCGCCGGCAGCCCGCTCGCCGCAGAGCTGACCGCGCTGCTCGACACGATCTACGACCCCGCCGCCGCGCCCGCGCCGCCGCCGACCTGCGTCGACGTCGACGTGCCCATCGAAGGCGCGTACCTGGAGCCGGTCGCGGGCACGTGCAAGCTGCCGGAGGTGCCGGTGCTGGCGCCGCCGCCGGTACCGCCGCCCACGCCGGTGCCGTAGGCGGGCGCGTGCGCGCGGTGCTCGGCCCGTACGTCCGCGGCGTCTGGCCGGACGGAGCGTGCTTCTGGGTGGAGCTGGACGGCCCGGCGCGGGTCACGGTGGAGGTGACCCCCGAGGGGCGTGGCGCCTGGCGCGCGGCGGCCGCGCCGACGGTGCAGGTGGGGCGGCGCCACTATGCGCGCGTCGACGTGCGCGGGCTGCGGCCCGCGACGTGGCACTCGTGGCGTGCGTCGGTGGAAGCGGGCGGCGGCGGCGCCGCCGGCGCCGCGGCGGCGCGCCTGCCCGAGCACCGCCTCCCCGGCCAGCGCGGTCTCTGGCTCCGCACGCTGGACGAACCCGGCGCGGGCTGGACTGGCCGTTACCGCTTCGCCCACGGCTCCTGCCGCAAGGCGCGCCATGCGCCCGAGTCGAGCGGGCAGGGCGGCGGGCCGGGCCCCGACGTCCTGTCGGGGTTCGCGCGCTGGCTGGCGGAGCGCGCGGCGCGCCGCGCCGTCGAGTGGCCGCGCTTCCTGATGCTCACGGGCGATCAGGTTTACGCCGACGAGTGCGACGACTTCATCGTCGCGCGCATCCTGGACAAGCGGCGGCGGCTCGGCGGCCCGCCGCCGCTCCCGTCGCTGGAGACGCTGCATCCCGGCCGCGCGCGCGCCGGGCGGCGCGGCGTGCACCCCGCGGACCTGGAGGAGTACGCGCTCCTCTACGAGCACGCTTGGGGCTTCGCCGGCATGCAGCAAGTCCTGGCGAACGTCCCGAGCTTCATGATGTTCGACGACCACGACGTGACCGACGACTGGAACATCACGCGCGCGTGGCGGGACCAGGCGCGTCGCGAGCCCTGGCGTTCGGCCGTGGTGGCGGCGCAGGCGGCCTACTGGCTCTATCAAGGCTGGGGCAACCTCGACCCGGCCGCGCTGCGTGACGATCCGCGCGACGCGATCCTGCGCGACGCGGCCGGCGCGGGTGTGGACGCCGCGCCGCGCCTCTTGCAGCTCTTGGGCGCGGCCCTGGCCGCGCCGGCGACGCTGCGCTGGTACTACGAAGTGCACGCGCCCTTCCCGTTGCGCGTGGCCGACACGCGCACCGAGCGCGTGTATCCCGCGGGCGCCGACCTCCCCGCGCAGCGGCTCGCGCGCATCATGAGCCCCGCGCAGATGGAGTGGCTGACCGCGCCGGCCCGCGCCGGTGCCGGCTGTTCGGTGGTCGTGACGCCCGGCCCGTTCCTCGTGTGGCCGCTCATCACGGTGGCGGCCGCGGCGTTCCGGCTCGGCCGGCCCGGCGAGGACCCCAGCGCGCTCGGCCGCGTGCTCGGCGCCGCCGCCGCGCTCTCCGCCAGCGACGTCCTCTCCGTCGCGCAGCGCGAGGAGATCGTGCGCACCGCGGACATGGAGTTCTGGCCCGTCTTCTTCGCCTCGTTCCAGGAGCTGTCCGACCTCGTCAAGCAGCTCGACGCCGGCGGCCGCTCGCTCTTGATGATCACCGGCGACGTGCACTGCGCCTTCACCATCGCCGCCCGTCCCGCCGGGGCCCCCGGCAGCGCCGCCGCGTCCCGGCGCCCCCCGCCGCTCCTGCAGCTCGTCGGCTCGTCGATGCAGAACCACCCCACCGGCGG
The DNA here is from genome assembly GCA_036004705.1 of Myxococcota bacterium. Classification (GTDB taxonomy): domain Bacteria; phylum Myxococcota_A; class Polyangia; order DASYRF01; family DASYRF01; genus DASYRF01. The sequence continues at coordinate 3,350 of DASYRF010000421.1, read as the reverse complement.
CAAGCGCACGGCCTTGAAGCTGACCGCCCGCGCCGCGCGCGGCGCCCGTTTGGGCGGCCTCGACTTCGGCTACGTCCCCTTCGACCGAGGCGACCTCCTCATCGACAACAACCTCGCCCTCGTCGACCTCGTCCGCGACGCCCGCGGCGTCTGGCTCCAAGAGCGCTACCTCACCGCCGCCCCCGACGGCCGCCTCACCGTGACCCGCACCATGCGCGCCCTCTCCGCCCCATTTCCGCCCTGATGCCGCCGTGCCCGCCCGCCGACGCCGAGCTCGAAGCCGACGCCGAACACGAAGCCGACGCCGAGCACGAAGCCGAAGCCGACGCCGACGCCGACGCCGAGCACGAAGCCGTCGCCGGCGCCGAGCACGACGCCGACGCCGAGCACGACGCCGACGCCGACGCCGAGCACGAAGCCGACGTGAGCCTGACGACGCGGGCGGTGTCACCACGGAGATCCCCGCGAGGCCGGGCGCTCCTCATGGATCACGGTGACGCCGTCCACCATCGCGGAAGGTCGCCCTCAACGCCCCGTTCGCACCCCCTGACTCCATCGGAACGACGGACCGGGCTGTGCGTCTCAGGGTTGATGGCGGTAGGTGCGCGGGCTACGCTGGGGCCGGAGGTCGGATGCCGGAGATCAGCCGGTTCTTCGGCATCGTGATCAGGATGTTCTACGCCGACCATGAGCCGCCGCATTTTCACGCCTCCTATTCGAGTAGCTAGGTGATCGTGGCGATCCGCGAGCTCGCGGTGTTGCGCGGAGCGTTGCCGCCCCGGGCGCTGGGGCTGGTCATGGAGTGGGCGGCGCAGCACCAGGCCGCGTTGCTCGACGACTGGCAGCGGGCGCGCGAGCGAGCACCGCTCGCGCCGGTTCCGCCGTTGGAGTAGCCATGGGCTCGATCCCGTCCGTCGTCTACGCCGAGGCTCGCGACGGTCACCGTCTGTTGCTCCGCTTCGACGACGGGGTCGAAGGCCTCTACGACGTCGCGGCTGCGGTTCCGTTCGAAGGCGTGTTCGCCCAGCTGCGGGACCCCGCGTACTTCGCACAGGTGCGCCTCGATCACGAGGCTGGAACGGTCGTCTGGCCCAACGGCGCCGACCTCGATCCGGTGGTCCTCCACGCGCGCGTCACCGGACAGCCGATCGAGCTCGCCGTCCCTGCGCCTCCCGACGCAGCTCACTAGGGAAGTGCGGCGCGCGGGCGTCAGCGCGGGGCGCGCCAGGGCATCTTCATGTAGGCGTCGCCGCGCTCGAGCTCGGCGAGCATCTGGGCGAGGCGCTGCCGGCGCGTGGCTTCGCGCTTCGCGTCGCCGATCCAGCCGACGTAGTCGTTCTGCTGGTAGGGCGGGCGGGCGCGGTAGGCGCGCAGCAGGCGGGCGCCGGCGAGCGCGGCTTCGATCCATTCGGGCATCGGATGCCTGGCGCGCGGGCGCGCGGGGGCGCGCGCGGCGGGGGACCGCGGCGCGCCGGCCAGCGCGGCGGCCTCCCCGACGAGCTGCGCGAGCGTGGCGCTCGGGACGGCGTCGGGGCGCGCGAGCTTCACGTGACGGAGGTGCTTCCCCGTCCCTTGGAGCACGCGCGCGGGGTCCGACAGGCGCGTCCCCTCGAAGAAACCGAGGTTCGCGTGCCGGGCGTGGCCCGCGACGTAGGCGAACGGGAGTCCGTCGACGCAGAACCGCGGCGCGCCGTGATGCACGACCTCGCCGTGCGCGGGCACCTGCGCGCGAACGAGCGCCACGAGCGTCGCGACCGTTTCGCCGACGACTCCGTCCCTCGCCGCGACGTAAGCATCCACCGCCGGATCGCGCGGCCGCGTCACGCGGTGGCGGTACGCGAACATCGGGGGCAGCGGCGCGGGCTGCGCCGCGACGGCGGCCTCGGCCGGCTTGCCCCGTGTCTTCTTCGCCGCCCGCGCCCGCACGTGGCGCAGGGCCGTGGCCCAGCTTTCGCCGGTCTTCTTCATCCGAGCGTGAACGAGCTTCTTGAGATGACTTGGCATCGTGGTCCTCGCACGCGGCCCGCTCGCCCCCTCTACGATCGGCCCGCGCAGGAGAAACACGACGACCGTCTCCGGGGTGATCCCCCTTTTCCCCGCACCGAGGATCCGCAGAGGGGGCGGATCAGGCGAGGACGGCCGGAGCGCGGCGCCCCCCGACCGTAGCGCGAACGAGCTTCCAAGTCACCCCCTCACCGGCGGGACGACAGTTCTGTCTGGATTGAAGGTCCAGTCGTCTGTGCTGCCCTCCGCGGTCACGCGACTCGAGCTAGGTCGTGCCCACCTGGGGGCCGAGGTACAGGCGGAACCGCGAGTCACCCGCGCGCGCGGTCGACCTTCTTCTTGAGGGCTTTGAGCTCCACTTCGACCGCCTTGGCGCGGGCCGCCTCTTCCTTGGCGCGGGTGCGGGCCGCACTCTCGGCCTCGCGCGTCGCCCGCGCGGCCGCTTCGGCGCGCGCGCGGTCGGCCTCTTCCTTCTCGGCCATTTCGCGCTGCACCGCGGCCTTCCCTTCGCGCGCCGCCTCCCGGCCGATCTCCCAGCCGAAGCCCTGGACGATGTAGCGGAGCAACCCCATCGTGACCTCCCGCCGACCGACACTCGGTGTAGCGACCGTGCGGGATCCATCTTGCGCCGCTTGGCTGGCGCGCGCAAACGCCGCCCGCGTACGGGCGTCAGCCCGCCGACCTCATGCCGCGCAGCCGCATGCCGCTGACGTCCCCGTCGAAGCACGAAAAGGCAGCCGAAGCGGCGCGTTGCATGCTGCCGCGGCGAATTTCAACGAGCTCCCTCCGCGGTCACGCGACTTGCAGGGCGTTCCTTCCGGATCGCCCAGCGGTGGTTCCGGAAACGGCTGGCGTTCCATCCGGATTGCCCAGTGGTACTTCCGGAAACCCCCGGCGTTCCTTCGGGATTGCCCAGCGGTACTTCCGGAAACCGCCGGCGTTCCTTCCGGATCGCCCAGCGGTACTTCCGGAAACCGCCGGCGCTCCTTTCGGATTGCCCAGCGGTACTTCCGGAAACCGCTGGCGTTCCTTCGGGATTGCCCAGCGGTACTGCCGGAAACCGCCGGCGTTCCTTCGGGATCGCCCAGCGCCACGTCCGGAAACCGCTGGCGTTCCCTCCGGATCGCCCAAAGCGCCACTGCTGTGCGATCGGCCGGGTGTGTCTTGACTCGGCTGCCTAGGCTTCGTAAGAACGGAAGACTTGCGGGGGATCGGGGGCGGCGTGAACGGCGATCGGCGGTGGCCGGGCGGCGGGGGGTTCGGCGGCGGCGGCGGCGGCGGCGGCGATCGTCGTGAGCCGGGCGGCGGCTTCGGTGGGGTGCCGGGGCCGCTCGGTGGGGGCGCCC
>DASYRF010000420.1:0-21999 GCA_036004705.1 Myxococcota bacterium | reverse complement strand
TGTCGTAGGTCGCCGCCGCCGCGCCCTGCCCGGGCTCCACCGGGCTCAGCGCCGCGTACGCGTCGCGGTCGATGCCGAAGCTCCCGCGGATGAGGTGCAGGCCTTGCACCTCGGTTGTGCCCGCCACCACCGGCACGAAGTCGTCGTCGCTGGTCGACGTGCGCGGGCGCCCGCTCAGCACCCAGTCGTACGTGTCGTCGCCGGTGGCGTTCACCGCCAGCAGCCAGGTGACCGGCGAGAGCGACGGTGTGAAGGGCCCCCAGGTGGCCGCCGTGTCATCCACCGTGGTGGGCGGGTAGGAGGCGATCTCGCGGATGATGCCCAGCGTGAGGAAGACGCCGCCGTTGAGGACGCGCGAGATGCCGTAGGTCACCTGGTACAGGAACGCCGTGTCGCCCTCGGCCAACGCCTCGCTCGTGACGCCCGCCGAGCCACTACCCGTGCCGCCGCTCCCGTCGGGCACCTTCACCGACAGCGCGTCGTCGCCGGGGATGGCGTCGCGGAAACGGTCCGCGCGATCGAAGCACCCCGCCAGGGCGCCGGCGGCGAGCAGGGCGGTCAGGGCCGAGATGAAGGAAGCGTTGCGCATGGGTCGTCTCCGTGGTTGGGAACGTTGTCGCGGCGGAGTAGAGCAAGGCCCGGGCCAGCGTCCCGGCCGCGCTCCTTCCGGGCACTTGGCGGCGCACGCCGAGGCGGCGCCGCCGCAGCTGCGGATCGGTTGCAGCAGGGCGCACGCCCGGATCGCGCCGCGGCGTGGTAGTACGGCGCCATGGACGCGCCGACGCCCTGGTACCGCGGCATTCCCGCGGCGGCGTGGGTGGTCTTCGCGGTGTCGTGGCTCGGTGGCCTTTGCGACGGGCTCGACACCCTCCTCTTCAGCCTCGTCCTGCGGCCGGCCATGGGCGAGCTGCTGGGAACGACCGACGCGGGGCGCATCTCGACGGCCGGCGCCTGGGTGCAGGCGGCGTTCCTGGTCGGCTGGATGGGGGGCGGCCTCGCGTTCGGGCTCGTCGCCGATCGCTTCGGGCGCGTACGCGCCATGATCGGATCTATACTTACGTACGCTATCATGACCGGGCTGTGCGGGCTGGCGCGCGCGCCCTGGGAGCTGGCGGCACTGCGCTTCGCCACCGGGCTTGGCGTCGGCGGCGAGCTGGTGGTGGTCGTCACGCTGGTCGCCGAGACGTGGCCGGAGCGCGCCCGCGTGCAGGCGCTGGGGCTCCTGGCCAGCTCCTTCCAGTGCGGGTACCTGGTGGCGTCGCTGGTCTTCGCCTGGGTCATGCCCCACGGGTGGCGCTGGGTGTTCGCGGCCGGCGCCGCACCGGCGGTGCTCACGCTGCTCGTGCGCCTGACGATGAAGGAGCCGGCGCGCTGGACGGCGGCACGGGCGCGCGCCGCCGAGCGCGGCGAGAGCGCGCGGCTCGGCGACCTGTTCGCGCCGGCGCTGCGCGGGCGCACCGTGGCGGCGGCGGCGCTGTGCGCGGCGGCGCTGGTCGGCTTCTGGGTGTGCACCACCTGGGTCCCGACCTGGATCCAGGAGCTCGTGCACGGCCCCGCCATCGCCGAGAAGAGCTACGCGACGTTGCTCTTCTCGGTCGCCGCCATCGCCGCCACGGCGCTGGCGGGCACGTTGGCGGGACGGCTCGGCCGCCGGCGTGCGCTCGCGGTCGGCCTGGGCGCCTCGGCGCTCACCATCGCCGGCATGTTCCTGGCCGTGACGCGTCCCGGCGCGCTCCTCTGGGCGTCCTACGCGGCGGTCGGGTTCGCGACGGGCAGCGTCGTGTCGGTGCTGTACATCTACCTGCCCGAGCTGTTCCCGACGCGCCTGCGCGCCACCGGCAAAGGGTTCGTGTTCAACGTCGGCCGCCTGCTCACGGCGGCCGCCGTCGTGGCCTCGGGGCTGCTCATCCAGGCGCTCCACGGATCTTTCGCCGCGGCGGGTGCGGCGATGGCGCTGGTTTGGCTGGCGGGCCTGCCGGCGCTGCGCTTCTTGCCCGAGACGCGCGACGCACCCCTGCCGGACTGAGCCGAGGATCGCCCGAAAGGGCGACGCCTCGGCCTCGCTTCCTTGACAGCGTCGGAGTGGCCCGAGCGAAGATGCGCCCTTGAGCGCAGGCACGGATGGCGGCGGCGGGGAGGCCGCGGCGCTAGGGGCGGCGCTGGCGGCGGTGGCGGCCGAGCTGGCGGCGCCGGTGGTCGACGCGGCGGGCGCGCAAGTCGCGGGCCGGCTGCGCGAGCGCGCCGTATCGGTGCGCTTCGGGCAGCACGCGGAGGCTCGCACGGCGGCGGCCGGCGGCGCGCGCACGACCGTCGTGGAGGTGGAGAGCCGCACGCCGCCGCTGCTGCTGGAAGTACGCCCGGAGACGAGCGACGAGCGCGCGCTGGTCGACGGCGGGCTGGCCGTCGACGTGGCGGTGGGCGACCACCTCTTCGACGCGGCGTTCGTGGTCGACGCCCAGCCCCCGGGCCTGGCGCAGCACCTGCTCGACGGCCGCACACGCGCACGCCTGTGGGCGCTGCGTCCCGCCACGCTCACGCACTTGGAGGCCGTGCTGCGGCTGGAAGCGCCCGGCTGGCCCGCGGACGCGGCGCACGCCAAGGAGCTGCTCGATCTGTGCGTGGCCACCGCCGAGCGCCTCCCCGTGGCGCTCGACCTGGCGGCGCGGGCCGCCCCCGACGCCGGCTCTCCCTACCGCAGCGCTGCCCTTGTCGCCGAGATACCAGACGACGCTCCCCCTCCGAGGGCAGCGCCACCGCCGGAGCCCGCCGCCGCGGCCGACTTCGCGACGGCGTTCGCCGCCGACCAGCGCGCCTACTACGGGAGGGGCGGCGGAGACGTTGCCGACGCCGACGCCGAGGCCCATCGCCGCGCCGGCGACCCCGACGCCAACGCCGAGGCCCATCGCCGCGCCGGCGACTCCGACGACGGGGCGGCTGGCGCGGGCGGCGAGGCGGGCGACGGCGCTGGCGGCGGCGACGGCGACGGCCCCTACGAGGCCGAGGACCGCGCCCGCGCCCGCGAACGCCGCGCCAACGTGATCGCCGACCTCAAGGTGGGCGCCGGCCTCCTCGGCCTCATCGTCTTCACGCTGCTCATGGCGGCCCTGTCGCTCGGGCACTGCTAGAAACGCGCCGCGCGAGACATCGGGCCGTCAGGACGACGCCGCGCCGGTCCGCGGCGCGGGCACCAGTCCTTCGCTGCGCAGGAACGCGAGGGTCTTCTTCACGCCCTCCGCCAGCGGCGTGGGCGCGAACCCCAGCTCGCGCATCGCCTTCGACGCGTCGACCCGCGCATCCCACAGCACGAACGACAGCTGGCCCTTGGCCATGAGCGGGCGGAAGCCGAACGCGCGCGCCAGCGGCTCCGACACCGCCGCCAGCGCCTGGAGCAGCCACGCCGGCGCGGTCGCCGGCGTCTTCGCCCGCCCCGCCTGACGGGCGATCTCGCGCGCCAGCCCGGCATTGGACACGTGCTCGTCCGACACCAGGTAGCGCTCCCCGGAGCGGCCGCGCTCGGCGGCCGCCAGGTGCGCCGCCGCCACGCCGTCGACGTACACCACCGACATCCCGCCCGGCGGCACCAGGGGCATCTTGCCGGTCAGCAGCTGGATGAAAAAGGAGTTCAGTCCCACGTGCACCGGGCTCGGCCCGTAGACGGCCGACGGGTTCACGTACACGACGTCGAGCCCCCGCGCGCGCACCGCCTCCGCCTCGCGCTCGGCCGCCTGCTTCGAGCGCTCGTAGGCGGTCGGCTTGGGGGCGGCGTCGACGTTCGCCTCCACGAGCGTCCCGCCGCGCGGCGCGGCGAACACGTCCATCGTCGAGGTGTACACGACGCGACGCACGCCCGCGTCGAGCGCCGCCGCCAGCACGTTCGCCGTCCCCTGCCGGTTCACGCGGTCGAACACCGACGCGTCCGTCTGCCACTGCTCGGGCATGCCGGCGGCGTGGAACACGAGCTCGGCGCCGCGCACCGCGGCGGCGAGCGTGGCTGGCTCGGTCACGTCGCCGCGCACGAGCTCCACCGCCTCCGGCAGGAGCGCACGCGCCCGCGCCGGGTCGCGCACCAGCGCGCGCACGGCGCGCCCCTCCGCCGCCAGACGGCGGGCGACGGCGTTGCCGATGAGCCCGGTCGCGCCGGTCACCAGAACCTGCATGGTCTACTCCTTGGCGGAGGCGTCCAGCCGGCGCACGTAATACACGATGTCGTCGCCGGAGCGGTAGAAGTCGCGGATGCGCGCCTCGGCCTCCCAGCCGCAGGCCGCGTAGAAGGCGCGGGTCGCGGCGTAGTCGGCGCGGCCGGAGGTCTCCAGGACCAGCAGCGCGCCGCCGGCGCCGCGCACGTGGGCCTCGGCGGCGGCCATCAGGCACCGACCGACGCCGTGCCCCTGCAGGCGCGGGTGAACGCAGATCCAGTACAGGTTCCAGGCGTGGTCCGTCAGGGGGATGGGGGCGACGCACACGTAGCCGGCGACACGCGGCGCCGCGGCGCCCGGCTCGTCCAGCTCCGCAACGAGGTGGGCGTAGTCCGCGGTGCGCCCGAGCTCGGCGTCGATGAGCTCCACGGCCACGTCCACTTCGTGCGCCGAGAACTCGGGGCAGGCGGCCAGCGCCTCACGCAGCGGGGCGCGGTCGGCGGGGCGCAGCGGGCGCACGCGGGAGCCGGACATCGCCGTCGAGTCTATCAGGCCGCCGAGGAACGGCGTGCGCCGCGCGAAGCAGGCGGAGCACGGCCGAGATCCGAGGCGTTGCCGCAGTCGGCGGGCAGGTCCCGGCAGCCTCGCCGGTCGCGCCTAGCGTGCCGCCGGCCCGCCGCGCGCGGCGGCGCGCGCCCGGGCCAGACGGAGCTGTTGGTCGACGAAGGCCGCCAGGCTGACGCCGTGCGCGTGCAAGGAGCGCGCGGCGCCGGCGTCGGGCGACAGGTCCGGATTGGGGTTCACCTCCAGCACCCGCGGGAGGCCGTCCGCGTCGCAGCGCAGGTCGACGCGCGCGTAGCCGTGACAGCCGCACGCCCGCCAGGCGCGCCGGGCGGCGTCGCGCAGGCGCGCCGCCAGCGGCTCGTCCACGGGCGCCGGATGGACGGTCGTGATGCCGGCGTAGCCTGGGTCGTCCGGCCGCCACTTCGAGCCGTAGGTCAGAAAAGGCGCGGCGCCCGGTGGGAGCCGCCCGTAGTCCACCTCGCCGAGGAAGAGCTGCTCGGGCTCGGCGCCGCCGGTGACCAGCACGTTGAACTCGCGCCCCGGGAGGAACGCCTCCACGAGCACCGGGGCGTACCCGGCGGCGAAGAGCGCGTGCACCCGCGCGACCAGCGCCCGCGCGTCGGGCACCAGCGCCCCGGCGTCCACGCCCACCGAGCCGTCCTCGCAGGCCGGCTTCACGAAGGCCGGCATCAGCGCACGCACGTCGTCGTTCTCGTCGAAGGGCGCGGCGGCGTCGGTGACGAGCCGCCCCGCTGCCACCGGCACGCCCGCCGCCGCACACAGCGCGCGCACGATGCCTTTGTGCCGCAGGCGGCTCAGCGTGTCGGCGTCGTTTCCGGTCATCGGCACGCCGCACCACTCCAGGAGCGCCGCCGCCGCGGTCTCCAAGTCGGCCCGACCCCCGGGCGCTTCCAGCAGGTTGAACACCACGTCGGGCGCCTCCGCGCGTAGCGCCGCCAGCAGGGCGTCGGGCCCCCGCGCCCCCGCCGCGGCCCCGAGCACGAGGTCGATCGCGGTGTGGCCGGCGGCCCGAAGCCCGTCCAGCAGGCTGGCCGCCGCGCCCCCCAGGTCCATCTCCGCGGCCACGCGCGCGCCAGGCAGCGCCGCTGGCGGGGCGCTGCGAACGACCGCCACGCGCATGGCACCGCCGCCGCCACCACCGACGACAACCCGGCCGCCGCCGCCACCGCCAACGCCAACCCCTCCGCCGCCGGCACCAACGCCACCACCGTCACCACCGCCAACCCCTCCACCGCCGACACCACCAACGCCAACCCCGCCAACGCCAACCCCGCCGCCGCCGCCGGCCACGGCCGCCGCTCCGTGCCCGTCCGCCAGCCGTCGGCGCGCAGGCACCGTCATTGCCCTACGCGCAAGCGCCGCCCCGACCACGCGCTCGACCAACGCGCCGTGCTCCATCCCCATGCCGCGGGCGAGAATGACGATGTCGCCCGACACGGGATCCAGCCCGGGCAGCGGGTTCATCTCCAGAAATACGGGCACGCCGTCGGCGCGCACGCGGAAGTCGAGGCGCGCCAGGTCACGGGCGCCCACGCTCCTGTACGCACTTAGGGCCGCCACCCTCAGGCGTTCCATGACCTCTTCGGGAAGGGCCGCCGGCACGCGGTAGCGAACGCGGTTGCGCCAGTCGCGCTTCACCTCCAGCGAGTAGATGAACGCGTCGACCGGCTCGCCAACGGGAACGACCTCCATCACGCCAATCACCTCGGGCGGATCGTTGCCCAGCACCCCGACCGTGACCTCCACGCCCGGCACGAAGCTCTCCACCAACACCGGTCGCCGGTACCCCGCCCAGAGCTCCTGCACGCGCGCCGCGAGCCCCGCCTCGTCGCGTGCCACCGGATCTCCGCGGATGCCCTTCGAAGACCCCTCGTCGTTCGGCTTGACGATGACCGGACCCTCTCGCAGCAGCGCGCGCGCCTGCGCCAGCCCCGCGGCGTCGTCCGGCCCGCGTACGAGCGCACCGCCGGCGACGGTCACTTCCGGCGAGACGACGCGCCGGCACACCCACTTGTCGAGCGTCACCGCCATCGTCAGCGCGTCGGACCCGCTGTAAGGCACGCCCACCAACTCGCACAGCGCGGGCACGTGCGCCTCACGGTCGCGCCCACCCACCCCTTCGGCGATGTTGAAGACGAGCTCGTATCCGCCCGCCAGCAGCCGCCCGCCCAGGTCCGCCCCGTACGGCTCGGGCGTCGCCTCGTGCCCCAGCGCCTCGACCGCTGTGCACAGTGCGGAGATCGTCTCGGGCCGGTCGTACTCTTCCCAGAGGTCGTCCGGCGCGCCGCCGCTGCCGCCGCCGCCGCTGCCGCTGTCCGCCTCGCCCGCCGCGCCGCGGGGCACCAGGCGCACGTCGACGGCCACGCCGCCCGACCCAACGCCGCTACGCGCCGCCGCCTCCGCGGCCGCGGGCTTGGCGTTGTAGACGAGAGCGACGCGCACGCGGGGACCCGTCCAACCGTTCGCGCACCCGGCGTGCCGCGCCGTCGCGGAAGCGCCGGCGTGTCAGCTCTGGGGGCCGCCCGTCGGGCCGCCGCGCGCGCGCGTGGCCAACCGCCGCTTCGCCCGCTGCGAGCCCGTCGCCGCCGACAGGGTCAGCCCGTTCCCGACCGCCAGGTCATGCACCGACGAGGCCTGCCCGTGTACGTCCGGCGCCGGCGTCCCGCCGTCGGGGTACGAGATGAGCATCCCCTCGTAGTTGCGCAGCACCACGCGCCCCGGCGCCGCGCTGACCAGATAGTTCGGCATCAGGGGGATCTTCCCGCCGCCGCCCGGCGCGTCCACCACGTAGGTCGGCACCGCCAGCCCCGTCGTGTGTCCGCGAAGCCCCTCCATGATCTCCATGCCGCGCCAGACGCTCGCGCGCAGGTGCGCCGCTCCCATCACGGGGTCGCAATGGTACAGGTAGTACGGGCGCACTCGGATGCGCAGCAGGCCCTGGCACAGCTCCTTCATCGACTGCAGGTCGTCGTTCACCCCCGCCAGCAGCACCGACTGGTTCCCCACCGGCACGCCCGCCCGCGCCATGCGCTCGCACCCCGCCGCCGCCTCGGGAGTGATCTCCCGCGCGTGGTTGAAGTGCGTGTTCACCCAGACGGGCCCGTGCCGGTCCAGCAGCCGGCAAAGCGCGTCGTCGATGCGCATCGGCAGCATCACCGGCTCGCGCGAGCCGATGCGCACGAACTCGATGTGCGGGATGCGCTTGAGCCCCGCCAGCACGTACTCGAGCTGCTCGTGCGGCAGCGTGAGCGGGTCGCCGCCCGACACCAGGACGTCGCGCACCTCGTCGTGCGTGCGCAGATACGCGAGCGCGGCGTCGACCTCCTCGCGGCTGCGCGCCGCGTCCGAATGCTTCCAGTTGCGCTTGCGGATGCAGAAACGGCAATACGAAGAGCAGAACGACGTGACCACCAGCAGCACGCGGTCCGGGTAGCGGTGCGTCAGCCCCGGAGCGACCTGGTCGTCCTTCTCGCCGAGCGGGTCGAACAGGCCCTCCTGGCTTTCTTCTTCCGCGGAGGGGACGATGATGCGGCGGATGGGGTCGCCCGCGTCGGCCACATCGATGAGGGAGAAGTAGTAGGGCGACACCGCGAACTTGGTGACGAGCCCGAGCCGGCGCAGCGCGGCGACCTCCTCGTCGGGCAGCCCTAGCAGCTGCTGGAGCTGCTCGGGCGTGCGGACCAAGTTGCGCAGCTGCCATTGCGGGCTCTGCCAGTCGGCGTCCGGCACGTCCTTCCAGGGGCTGAACGCCTTGCCGTGGCGCGACGGGTCGAAGCCCGCGCGGTGACCGAACACCGGTGCCGGCGCCGGCGGCGCCTTGACCGCGCGCAGGCGCTTGCCCGGCTTCGGCGCGCTTGCCGGAGCAGCGGCGTTCATCGGCGCATTCGCGGGAGCACTGGCGGCACGCGTCGCAGCGGTCCCCGTGCCCGCAGGTCGCGCGGCACGGGGGGAGGTACCTGGAGGCTCCGACGTCACCGGGGGGGTGTCGGAGGCAGACCTCGTCATGCTCGAGGGCAGGGGGGGCATCATTCCTCGCTTGAGCGGAGTGCTCGATTGGCAGGCATGTATGTCTTCGAATGATACAGGCACGAGTTCAAGCTTCAAGATCGAAATTGAGTGATCCGCGCTTTTTTTTCGTGGGTCGTGCGGAAAAAGGGGTGGCTCCCAGGGTGGCCAGTCTGTGGAGAGCCTGTGGAGAATGCGCCGACCGTGCACCCATTGGACGAGGGAGAATGGGGCGGTACGCGGGGAATCGACGGTGTTGCCGACGGGTCCAACCGGAGCGGGCGGCCGCTCGGAGGGATCACTCCCCTCCGCCGCGAGCCCCGGCCCCCTGCCCGCGCAAGCCCCCGAGCGCCCCGCGCACAGGTCCGCCGCGCGCCTCGGCGCGCCTCGCACACGTCCGCCGCGAGCCCGTGCGCGCCGTCGCACACGTCCGCCGCGAGGCCCCCGCGCGCCGTCGCACGCGTCCGCCGCGCGCCCGCGCCCCCGCGTGTGCGCCCGCGCCCGCGCCCCCGCCACCGACCTCCGAGCGCCGCAGCCGGCCACGCCCGCCTCGCCCGCTGGCGCGGACTTGTGCTAGGGTCGGCGCCGCAGGGCGGCCGGAAAGCCGGCACGCCCGTGACAGGGACGGCGCACGGCCATGGCAAACCCATTCTGCTACGTCGAGTTTCACAGCCGGGACCGCGACCGGTTCGTGGCGTTCTACGGGCAGCTCTTCAACTGGACCATCAGCGAGTCCATCCCCGGCTACGCCGAGATCCGCACCGGGACGAACCCGGGCGGCGGCCTCACGACGGCGGCCGAGGACATGCAGCCGGGTATCCTCGTATACGTTCTCGTCGACGACATCCTCGCGCACGTCACCCGAGCGCAGGCGCTCGGCGGGCGCCAGATCCAGCCGATGACGGAGATCCCCGGGACCGGGCACCTGGCCGTCATCGAGGATCCCGACGGCAACAAGCTCGGGTTGTTCACGCCACTGCGGTCCCCCGATGCGCAGGCGGGCCAGGACGGGGCCCCGCTGGAGTACGGCCTGCACACGGACCACCTCGGCGCACCGGTGACCGCCGGGGCCGCGGCGGGCGGGGGCGCCGGGCCCGGCGCGGGGATGGTGCCCGGCGCGGTGACGGCGCCGCCGGCGGACAGCGCGGCCGAGACGGGCGCCGGCGCCCAACGCGCGGGTCGCCGGGTCGCGGGCCGGAAGGGCGGCGGTGGTAAGGCCGGCGGCCGGGGCGGCGGCACCGGGTCCAAGCGCGCCAGCGGCGCGACGGCGCGCGCCGGGGCGGCCAAGGGCAAGGGCACGTCGCGCCGGGGCGCCAAGGCGCGGCGCTGACGCCGCCGTGCGCGTTCTCCTCGTCAGGCCGGATCCCGGCAACGAGCGCTTCGGCCTCGGCCCCTTCTTCCGCGTCGAGCCGCTGGGTCTGGAGTACATCGGCGCGGCGCTGCTGGCGCGGGGACACGAGCCGGTCATTTGCGACCTGCGCGTCGGGCCCGGGCTCGGCACGTGGCTGCGGCGCGTGCGCCCTGAGGTCGTCGGGCTGTCCTGCATGCACGCGCTCGAGTACGACCAGGTGCTGGCGGCGGCGCGCACGGTGCGGCGGCTCGCGCCCGAGGCGTTCGTGCTCGTGGGCGGTCACGCCGCGGCCGCCTTCGCCGACCCGCTGCAGCAGCCGGCGGTCGACGCGCTGTGCACGGACGACGGCGAAGAGGTCGTACCCGCGCTGGTGGAGGCCCTCGCCAGCGGACGGCCGCTGACCGACGTCCCGGCGCTGCGGCTGCGCACCAAGGACGGCTGGACGGCGACCGGCGCGCTCGCCGAGCGGACCGGGCTCGACCGCGTGCCGCTGCCGGCGCGCGGGCTGGTGGAGCGGTTCCGCGACGGCTACCACTGCTTGAATTTCAAGCCGGTGTGGCTCGTGGAGACCGCGCGCGGCTGCCCGTTCCGCTGCAACTTCTGCTCGGTGTGGCAGCTGTACGACCGCAGCTTCCGCGAGCGGTCCATCGGAGCGGTGGTGGACGACCTGGCCGCCGCCGGCCCCTACGTCTTCATCGCCGACGACCTCTTCTGGAACCACCCCGCACGCAGCCGCGCGCTGGCGGAGGCGCTGGTGGCGCGCGGCGTGCGCAAGCGCTGGGTGCTGGTGCAGAGCCGCTGCGACCTGGTGGCGCGCCACCCGGACCTTCTCGAAGCGTGGCGCCCGGTGTCGGACATGTTCGACATCTTCTTCGGGCTGGAGTCCGCCTCCGACGCCGGCCTCAAGGGCCTGGTGAAGGACGCCACGACCAACGAGAGCGTCACGGCCGCGGCGGTGGCGCGCGCGTTCGACTACGGCGTCACAGGGAACTTCGTGGTCGACCCCGACTGGGCCGAGTCCGACTTCCAGCAGCTCTGGGAATTCGTCGACGCGCACGGCTTTCACCGCGCCGGCTACACAATCCTGACGCCGCTACCCGGGACCGACCTGTACAAGCAGCTCGCGCCGGTGCTGGAAGGGCAGCCCTGGTACAAGTACGACATGCACCACCTGCTGTGGGAGCCTCGGTTGGGGGCGCGCCGCTTCTTCGAGCTCTACGCGGAGACGTGGCGGCGCAGCGTCCTCAACCTGGCCGGCCGCAAGAAGTGGTACGAGTGGGTGCGCCAGCTCGAAAGCCCGTTGCAGCTCCCCTACCTGTTCCAGGTGCTGCGCCGCACGCAACGGCTCATGCAGCCCGAGGCCTACATGCGCGAGCACGCCGAGTGCGCCGCGCAGGCGCCTCTGCGTGCGCGGCCAGCGACGGAGCCACTGGCGCCTTCGGCCTAGGGCACCGCGAGACCGGGCGCTTCCATCAGCAGATGCGCCACCACCCGGCCGGCATCGGCCATCAGGTGATGGGAAGGCGCCTCTGCGAGCGCGGCGAGCGCCCGGACCGCGGGCGCCTTCGGCCTGACGCCGGCGCCGTCGGTTCGTTCATGTCCCTGGTAACATGGAGCAATTACGAATGCTTACGGAGCGCGAGCGGTCGTGTTGCGCGGAGGGAGAACTTCACCAGGTCAAGTGCGTATCAAGCAAGACACAAGGAACTTCGCGCCGCCGCCGCGGTCCGAAAGCCAGGAGACGACACGATGCGCACCTACTCGCCCCGACCCTCGATGGCCATCCGGTCCAGCGCTTCGCAGCTCATGGTGACTGACCGCCGCTCCGGCGCGACCCGAACGGTGATCACGCTGGGCGTGATCATCGCCTCGTTCGGCGCCGCTGCGTTCGGCGTCCTGCTCGCGGCTTCGTCGTTCGCCAGCTAGCAGCCGCCCGGCGCGGCCGCCCTTCGGCTTGACGGAGGGCGATGCGCACCCGGCGGGTCCTACGGCGCCGCCGCCGAAGGCGCGAACAAGTCCCCGACCACCACACGGCGCCGCAGCGGCGCCATCAGCAGGCGGATCGTCGCGCGCGTGCCGGCGGCTTCCACGGGGGCCGACACGACCGCGTCCGCGCCGCCCCTTTCACCGCCCGGCACGGCCCAGGTGGGCAGCCACCCCGGCCGCACGCCGGCCAGCCGAAGCGACGGTCCCTCTCCGGCCGACAGGTCCAGCGCCGTGACGGCGCCGGCGCGCTGCAACGCCTCCGCCATCGAGCGGTCGGAGGCCACCCGTCCCAGCGCCAGCAACAGACGCCCGGCCGCGGTCACGCCCACGGCCCAGCGCGCGCGCGGCTCCCACCAGGACGCGTAGCTGTCGAGCAGCTTGCCGTCCTCGACGAGAGACGGCCCTTGCACGAACGGGCCGGTCACCGCGGCGGGGTCGAGGTCGACCCCCCAGCGCCCGATGCGCGGTGCGCCGTCGGCACCGACGGCCAGGGTCGCCGCCCCGCCGAGCGGCGGCTTGCGCAGCGCCGCGCCGAGGCGCGCGCCGAACGGCGCGTCCGCCGTGAGGCCGCGCCCGACCCACTCCAGCACCGCCGTGCCGGCGGCGCCGCCCGGGCCCGCTTCGCCGTCCTCCGCGGCGACCGGCCCTTCGGGCGCCACCTCCAACTCGAGCGCGCCGCCGTCCAACAGGAGGACGTCGACGCGCTCCGCCGGCCGCGCCGGATCGGGGGCGACCCACGTGCGCGCGGCGAGCGGAGGCCACGTCTCGCGCCCCGCCGGCACGTCGGTCGTCTCCCAGTGGCCGGCGCCGGCGGCGCGTGCCGCGGCGTCCCCGGCGGCGGCGCCCAGGTCCGGCGGCGGCAGGACTTCGCGCAGCGTGACGTAGAAGAAGTCGCGCTCGTGCGGCGTGAGGTAGCGCGGAAACCCGGTGAGCCACATCGCCGTCGTCAGGGTCACGGCGTCGGTCAGGTCCTCCGGATGGCCGGGGCGCGGCGGCACGTGGCCGAGGTGCACGCCCGGGCCAGGTGGGACCTTCGGCCCCGCACCGGCCGGACGGAAAAGCTCGAAGTGGATGTTGGAGATGTTCATGTCGAGGTGCATGGCCCAGGTGCAGCCCGCGCCCTTCATCGCGGCGGCCAGCGTCTCGGCGCTGAGCGAGGGGCCGACCCCGAACACGAGCCGCCCGTCGGCGGTGGCGCCCAGCGCGCTCCGCCAGGTGTAGACCGGGTCCTCCTTGTCGACCGTGAAGCCCCAGGTCCGCCGGCGCGTCGGGTTGACGACGCCGTCCATCAGCAGCGGCGGCAGGTTCTGCCGCACGGCCACCAGGAACTCGGGCACCGGCGCCGCGGCCGGCGCGGAGGCGGAGGCGGAGGCGGGGCCCGTCGCGCCGGGCGGCACCGCCGCGCCGCGAGGCGCAGCGCCGGCGGCGCCGGACGCGGGGGCCGCGGGCCAGCTTCCGAGCCGGATCGTCCCGTCGCGCGCCACCGCCACGGTGGCGGCCCCGGCCTTCGGCGGCAGGAGCACGCCGCGCTCCGTGATCATCCCGTAGCCGCCGTGAATGGCCTGAAACCCGCCGGAGAAGGCCGCGGCCAGGCGCGCGCGCACGGCCGGGGCGGCCGGCACGACGCCCGTGTCGGCGAACCCCGTCGGCGAGCGCGGATGCTCGGTGCCGCCCACCATGTGTAGGTCGAGCTGGCGCGGGTCCATCGCGACCAGCCGCACCCAGGCGAACGGCCGCTCCGGATCGGGGCGATAGACGGTCGACCAGAACGCAGGGGGCGCGCCCGGGAGCGCCACCGGGAACGCGAGCGGCTCCCAGGTGCCCTCGCCTTTGCGCCCCGTGCCCGGCAGCGGCGGCACCGCGGGCGGCGGTCCGTCGAGCGGCGACGCGCCGGCCGCCAGCGGGGCGAGCGGCGCCGCCGGACCGGCGCCCACGGTCGGGGCCTCCTCGGCGCCACCCTCGTCGGCGCTGCCGGGCCGGTAGCTGAAGCGCTTCCACCCGTCGAGCGCGGCGAAGAAGACCTGCTTGGCGAGGTCGATGCGCTCGGGGCCGATCCAGGGCACGTCGCGCGCCGTGTTGACCGACCACGCCACCCAGTCGTCGTCGGGCGCGGGCAACGGTCGCGCCGCCAGCGCCGCGCCGCCGTCGCCGGTCACGGCGCCCGAGGCGGGATCGATGCGCGCGACCCTCTCTGGCCCGTCGGCCACGCTGTGGTAGCGCACCTCCACGGCCGCGCCCCCGCCCGCCGCCGCTGCCGCCGGCGCCGCCCACGCCGCGCCGGCCCCGCCCTCGCCGGCCGTCTCGCCCGGACCGGGTACCAGCGCGAGATCGGCCCGCGCCACGGCGTGGTCGAAGAAGAAACGCCGCACACCCAGGCCGGCGCTGCTGCCCGTGTGCACCACGTTCTCCACGTCGCGCTGCAGCGAAACCCACCAGGGCTCGCGCGGCGGCCGCTGGTCGCCGCGCAGGTCGAGCACGGTGACGCCGGTGACCTTGCCGTTGAAGCTGGTGAGGAACGCCGCGCAGTCGCCCGCGGCGCGGAGGTCATGCTCGTCCGCGTCGGCCGTGTCAGTCAGGTTGAACAGCGGCGACAGCCAGAGCGGCGCGCCCGACGGGCCCAGCCGCGCGTGGCCCACCCACACGTCGCGGCGCCCTTCGCCGCGCGCCCTCCCCTCGGCCACGAACGTGCGCGCCGCGAGCGCGTCGCCCACCGTCCGCGCCGCGCCGCCGCCGGCGGCCCACACGAGGGCGTCGATCTCCACGCCGTCACGCGCGCGCACCACCGCCACGAGCGGGGGCTCGTCCCCGAGCGGCGTGGCGCGCGGCGCCGGCAGCGGCCGCGCGCCCAAGGCGACCGCGCCCGCCACCACGACCACCACCAGCGCCCGCCCGGCGTGCGCCGTCAGCGGCCGGCTCATGCCGCGCGCCTCTCCTAGCTCTGGTTCATGGCGAGGACACGCCGGCCGTCCTCGAACAGGACGGCGACCTTGGTGCCGGCGAGGACTTCGGTGACCAGCCCGGTGCCGAAGCGCGGATGCCGAAGGACCTCGCCGGAGGCGTACGAGTCGCCCATCGAGTAGCCGCGCGCGGTGCCCGCGTCGCGGCCCTCCATGGCCTTGCGCCATTCGCGCGACGGGTTCGCCGGCTCAGGGGCGGCCTTGCGCGAGCGGGCCGGAGCGCCCGCGACGCGCGCGGCGCGCGTGCGGACCGGGCCGGCCGGGCCGGCGCCGTCCTTGGGCGCGCGGTAGTTGTGCTGGGTGTTGCAGCTCTTGCACTGAACGCGCGCCGGGGCGTCGCCCACCATCGCCACGATGGCGTGCACGTTGTCCCTCTTGCACTTGGTGCAGTACCCGTCGACTTCGCCCCCGACGACGTAGGCCATTTGGGGTGGCCTCCTCTCGATCTCGATTGTACCCTGTTTGTGGCGCGCGAAGCGCGCGCTAGTGATGATGCAGCCCGCCGAGCCCGAGACGCTGCATCTCGTCGTCGTCGATGCCGAAGAAGTGGCTGGCCTCGTGCGCCACGGCGGCGCGCAGGCTGGCGTCGACGTCGCCTTCGTCGCCCGCCGCGCGCAGGACGTTGCCCAGGTAGACGAAGATGGCGGTGAGCTGCGGCGCCGCCTCGACGTCGCCTTCGATCTCCGCACGCGCGCCGGACCTGGCTTCGGCTTCGGCGCCGTTCGCCGCCCGCGCCGCGCCAGCTGCGCCGTCGCCGCCGTCCGTAGCGCCGCTCTCCACGGCGCCGGTCTCGACGGCGGCGGTCTCGACGGCAATCGACGCGAAATAGCACGCGGCGCGCGGATCGGTCCCCTCGGCGACGAGCTCCGCCGGCGGGTGCGCCTGCACGATCAGAGGGGCGGCGGCGAAGCGGCGCCGCAGCGCCGCCGGCAGGGCCTCGAGCACCCGCCGCGCCAACACGCTCATCTCGTCGGCGCTGAGCGCCGTGCGCCGCGCCGTCTCGCGCTCGTCCAGCTCGCGCGCGCGCAGCCAGTGCGCCACGCAGCCCTGCGCATCCCCCAGCTCCGAGCGGCACAGCCCCAAGAAGTAGTGCGCGTCGGCGAGATCCGGATCCAGCGCGACCGCGCGCTCGAGATGGCGCGCCGCCTCCTCGGAGCGCTCCACTTCGTAGAGCGCCACGCCGATGCGGTGGTGCACGTGCGGGTCGTCCATCTCCTCCTCTGGGAGCGACTCCAGCGCGTGCGCGGCGGCCGCACGCTCGCCGGCGGCGAGGTGCGCGTCGAACTTCAACAGCGTCGCGTCGGCGACGTCGCGCGGATCTTCGACGAACGACAGGACCTCGTCGCACAGCTCCAGACAGGCGTCGGTCTGGCCGAGCGGGTGCATGCGCAGCTCGGCGGCGGCCAGGAAGGCGTCGACGTAGCCGTCGTCCAGGTCGGTCGCATCCTTGAAGTGGCCGAGCGCATCGTCGGTCCGCCCGGCGCGCGCCTCGATCGTCCCCAGGAGGAAGTACCCTTCGGCTTCGTCGGGCGCCATCTCCACGGCGCGCTGCGCCGAGGCGAGCGCGCCTTCGACGTCTCCGCGCCCCAGGAGATCCCAGGCGCGGTCGAGATGGGCAGCGATCTGGTCGGTCCCCGCCATGGGCCGGGCGTTGTACCGCCTCCGCCCCGGCGCCGCAAGAGAGGGGCCGGCGCGCGACCCGCGATCCGACGCCGCTACGCGCCCACGGCGCTGGAACCAGTCACGAGACTCCGCTGCCCAGCGCCGGGTCCTCGCCGGGTGATGCGCGCGCACCGCCCTGGAGACCGGTGAAGAGACTCCGGCTGCCGCGTGCCGGGCACTAAGAGGCTTGGGACCGGCCCTATCGCCGTGCGGTGCGCCGCTGGCGCACGACCTCGGACATCAACGCCGCACCCGCCGCGCTGGCGTTCAGCGACGCGGTGGAGCCGGCGAGGGGCAGGCACAGGTGGTGGTCGCACGCCTCGGCCACCAGCCGCCGCACGCCCTTCCCTTCCGAGCCGATCACCAGGCAGAGCGGCCCGGTGAGGTCGACCTCCCAGGGCGCGCGCGCGCCCGCGTCGCCCGGCGCCACGCCCGCGGCGACCCAGAGGCCCGCTTCCTTCAGCGCGTCGAGCGCGCGGCGCAGGTTCGTCACCTGCGCCACCGGCAGGTGCTCGAGCGCGCCGGCCGACGCCTTGATGGCGGCCGGCGTCACCGGCGCGGCGCGGTCCTTGGGGATGACGGCGCCGTGCGCGCCGAACGCCTCCGCCGAGCGCGCCAGCCCGCCCAGGTTCGCCGGGTCCTCGATGCAGTCGAGCGCCACCACCAGCGGGTCCTCGCCGCGCTCCCGCGCGCGCGCCAGCACGGCGTCCAGCTCCACGTAGCCGTAGGGCGCGACGATGGCGGCGACGCCCTGGTGCACGGTTCCGCCCCCGACCAGGTCGTCGAGCCCGCGCGGGTTGGCCTCCTCCACGCGCACGCCCGCCGCCGCCGCCGCCGCCTCGACCTCGGCCAGCCGCACCCGCTCGCGCGGCACGAGCAATATCTTATGGACGCGCCGCCGCCCGGCGCGCAGCGCCGCCAGCACGGGGTGGATTCCGTAGACGTAGTCGCGCGGCGGGCGGCCGGTCACGCGCGCGGCGCCTCGGGCGGCACGGTGCGGGCGGCCAGCTTGGCGAGCACGTCGCGCACGCGCGCCACCGCCTCGCCCACCGGCACGCGCAGGTCCGGAAGCCCCAGCGCCGCGTCGTCGCCGGCACGCAGCTTCAGCTCCACCACGCCCTCGGCCGCGCCTCGCGCCCCGACCGCCAGGCGCACGGGAAGGCCGACGAGGTCGGCGTCCTTGAACTTCACGCCGGGGCGCTCGTCGCGGTCGTCCACCAGCACCTCGACGCCGGCCTCGGCGAGCCCCTTCTCGATGGCCGCCGTGGCCTGCGTGACGGCTGGGTCGTTCATCTGCAGGGGCAACAAGTGCACCGCGAAGGGCGCGATCGGCAGCGGCCAGGCGATGCCGTTCTGGTCGTGGTGCTGCTCGATGGCGGCGGCGGCGATGCGCGTCACGCCGATGCCGTAGCAGCCCATCACCATCGCCTTTTCCTTGGCGCCCTCGTCCAGGAAGACGCAGCGCATCGGCGTGGAGTACTTCGTCCCGAGGAAGAAGACGTGCCCGACCTCGATGCTGCGGCGCAGCGTCAGCTCGCCGCCGCAGCGCGCGCAGCGGTCGCCGGCCTTCGCCGTGCGCAGGTCGCCCACCTTGTCGGCTTTGAAGTCGCGGCCCAGGTTCACGTTGCGCAGGTGCGTGTCGGCCTTGTTGGCGCCGGCGACGAGGTTCGCGGTGTTCTTCACGGCGTGATCGACCGCGACCCAGACGCGCCCGGCCGCGCCGCCCTTGTCCAGCGACACCTCGGCGGGCAGGCCCACGGGCCCGGCGAACCCGACCGGCGCCCCCGTCACCCTCTGCACCGCGTCGCCCTCCAGCGGCTCCAGCGTCGCCTCCAGGCCGAGCACCTTCTTCACCTTGGGCGGAGCAACCTCGTGGTCGCCGCGCACCAGAACCGCCACCACGTCCGGACCGGCGCGGAAGAGCACCGTCTTGAGCAGCGCCCGCGGCTCCACGTCGAGGAAGGCAGTGACCTCCTCCACGGTGCGCTTGCCGGGCGTCGCCACCTCGGCGAGCGCGGCGAAGGACTTGCCGTCCGGGAGCGTGGCCTCCGTCGGGCGCACCTCGCCGAGCTCCAGGTTGGCGGCGTAGTCGCAGCTGGAGCACGTGACGATGGTGTCCTCGCCCGCTTCGCACAGCACCTGGAACTCGTGGCTGAGCGAGCCGCCGATGTTTCCGGTGTCGGCCTCCACCGGGCGGAAGTCGAGCCCGCAACGCGTGAAGATGCGCCGGTACGCCTGGTACATCGACTGGTAGGAGCGGTGCGCCCCCGCCTCGTCGGCGTCGAAGGAGTAGGCGTCCTTCATGGTGAACTCGCGCCCGCGCAAGAGCCCCGCGCGCGGGCGCATCTCGTCGCGGAACTTGGTCTGGATCTGGTAGAGGTTCAGCGGGAGTTGCCGCCAGGAGCGCACGTCGCCGCGCACCAGCGCCGTGATGACCTCTTCGTGCGTCGGGCCGACGCAGTAGTCGCTGCCCTTGCGGTCCTTGAAGCGCAGCAGCTCCGGGCCGTAGAAGCTCCAGCGGCCGCTCTCCTTCCAGAGCTCGGCCGGCTGCACGGCTGGCAGCAGCACCTCCTGGGCTCCGGCCGCGTCCATCTCCTGGCGGATGATGGCCTGGATCTTCTGCAGCACGCGCCAGCCCAGCGGCAGGTACGAGTAGATGCCGGCGGCGAGCTTGCGCATGTAGCCGGCGCGCAACAGGTACACGTGGCTCTTCAGCTCCGCCTCGGCGGGAACCTCGCGCAGCGTCGGAACGAGGAATCGGGTCTGGCGCATGGGCGGGGATAGGTATCCGGGGCCCGGGGGGGTGTCAAGGTCGCCCCCCGTGTCATCGGCGCGCCGTCTCAAGCGCCGCCGCGCGCGGCCGAAGCCATGTGTGGAGGCGGCCCAATGAAGCGCGTACGGACGGCGACGAAGTTGGCGGCAGCGGCGGCGGCGGGGCTGGTGGCCGCGGTGCTAGGGCCGGCCGGGGTGGCGAGCGCGGCGCTGTGCGCGGACGAGAGCGGCGAGCGGGGCGCCTGCAACGGAGGAGGCGGCGGCTCGGTGAGCGACGCGGCCGGCGGCGGCGTGGCCAGCGACACGGGCGACAGTGACGCGGGGAGCGACGCGGGCCTGGACGTGAACGTGGACCTCAGCGATAGCGGGCGTGGTGGTGAGCCGGGCGACGAGACCGGGCCCGACGCAGGCGCCGGACCAGGCGACGGCGATCCGGCTTGCACCGCGCCCGATTGTCCGGGCGGCGGCGGCCCCGCCGCCACGGGCGGTGCTTGGGGCTGGCCCCCGTACGATCCGGCGAACCCGGGCGACGACTTCGACGGGACGAGCGGCGGCGGCGGCGGCGGCGGCGGCGGCGGCGGCAGTGCGACCGGCGGGCACGGCGGTCCGGACGACGCAATGGCGGCGGGTGGCGGCTGCGACGTCGTACGGCCGTCCGGTCCGGCTTCGGCGCTGGGGCTGGGCGGCATCGCCGCGCTGCTGGCGGTGCTGGTGCTGGTGCGCCGGCGCCGCGCCGCCGTGCGCCCCACCGTCACGCGCAGCGTGCCAACGGGCGTTACGGCGCCGCGGGCGGGGCGCCGCGAACACGCAGCCAGAGCGCTGTCTGGTCGCCCTCGTAGACCAGCTTCCCCGACTGCGTGAAGGCAAAGCGGTAGCGGCCCAGGATGCGGTCGGTCCCGCGGCGCAGCTGCGTGGCGGTGCACTCGATGTCGATGGGCTCGCCCGGCGGCGCCAGCGCGTGAAAGC
The DNA here is from genome assembly GCA_036004705.1 of Myxococcota bacterium. GTDB lineage: Bacteria > Myxococcota_A > Polyangia > DASYRF01 > DASYRF01 > DASYRF01. The sequence continues at coordinate 1,579 of DASYRF010000420.1, read as the reverse complement.
GCGCTGAATGGATTCGTACGCCGTAGCCGATCCACCCGGCGGCGTGGCGCAGCCCCAACAGGTAGTACGCGTGAGCGTAGCCCACCATGCCGGTGACGCGCACCATGAGGCCGCCCGACACGTGTCGCGGATGGCGCACGGGGTCGGTGCGCTGCTCGCGCGTGATGGGCAGGTCGTCGTGCGTGGGCCAGCGCACGCGAATGCGCCCCTGCGCGGCGTCGACCTCCAGCACCTCGCCGAGCAGCAGCCCGCCCGGGGCATAGGGGCAGTCCTCCAGAAACGCGGGATCGAGCGGCATGGCGCGCCAAGATGTTTCACTTCGCCCAGGAACGCAAGCGCGCGCCCCCGCGGCCGCGTTGCGCCGGACCGGCACGTGCGGCAAGGTGCAGCGATGAAGCGGACGCATGCCCGCCCGGCGGCGGCGGCGGCGCTGGCGGTCACGGCGTGCCTCGCGGCCGCCGCGTGCAACTTCCTCGGCGGCGGCGGCCTGGGCGGCGGCCCGGGCCGCGCGCGCACCCTCGAAGGCAAGGACCCCTACACCGACCCTGGCACCGGCGACGCCGCGCCGCGGGCCGGCGCACGCGACGCCCGGATCGTATTCGAGATCGGCGGAGTGCCGGTGCCCTCGCCCGTCGTCCTCGGTCACGTCGGCGGCAAGCCCGCCGCCATGGTCCTCGACACCGGCGCACAGAGCCACGTCGTCGCCGAATGGGCGGCGCTCGCCGCTCGGCTCCCCACGCGCGCCGCCACCGAGCGCGGCGCCGACGCGACCGGCCACGCGCTCACGTTCACCATCGTCGACCGGCCCGAGCTGTCGCTGACCGGCTGGGGGCCGCTGCCCGAGCGCCCCGCAGCCGTCACCCGCATGCCCGCCTTCTTCGAGGACTTGGGGTTGGGCGTGATCCTCTCGCCGCAGCTTCTCGCCACGTTCAAGGAGGCCGTCGTGCTCGACCTCAAGGACGGGCGGCTGACGAGCGCGCCCTGGGACGACGCGGCGCGCGCGCTGGCGCCGCGCGGCGCCGCGCTGGTTCCTGCCGGGCTGCGCGTTTGCAGCGACCCCAGCGCCGCGGTCGACAACCTCGGCTACGTCGTTCCCGCGCGGGTGGAGGACCACGACGTGCTCCTCGAGGTCGACACCGGCGCGCGCGTCACGACGATCTTCACCGGCACGCCCGCCGGCGACGCGCTGCTGCCGCGCGCCGTCGAGCGCTCGGCGCCGGTGCACACCCTGTCCGGCGTACCGTCGGTGGATCGCGTCCTCGCGGGCGCGCGCCTTCGCGTGGGCGAGGTGGCGCGCACGCTCGACGTGCACGTGGGCGCGGGCCTGCACGATCCCGATTGTCCGTATGACGGACTGCTGGGCATCGACGTGCTGCGCGACTGCGCGCTCGTGCTCGCGCGCGACCGCATGGCGGGCACCTGCGTCGCGCCCTCCCCCGCCGCCGCTCCCGGCCCGGCCTCGACGCCTTCTCCCGCCGCGCCCGCGCCTACCGTGCCGGTCCCGGCCCCCGCTCCGGCCCCCGCCCCGGCCCCCGCCGCGCCCGTGCCCGCGCCCGCCAGCGCTGCGCCGCGGCCGCGC
>DASYRF010000419.1:0-9432 GCA_036004705.1 Myxococcota bacterium | reverse complement strand
CTGTGGATCGTGCCGGAGGTCGAGGCGGCGTGGACCTTCCTGCCCGCGCTGGCCACGCTGGCGGAGGGCCACGAGCGCCGCGTCGCGCTCGCCGCGTGCGCCGCCGCGCGCACCGTGGCGGCCGCCGCCTCCGGCGCGGGGGACGTGCCGCTGGCGCCCGACGACGAGCCGGCCCGCACCATCGCCGCCGCCGCCGACCGCTTGGCCGCCCTCTCTGCCGACCCCGGCGCGTGGGCCGATCTGCGCGGCCTGGCGCTGGAGACGGCGCTTTCGCTCGACGCGGCCGCCGGGGCGCCGGCGCGCGGCCGCGACGCGCTCGTCGCCCGCCTGCTCGCCGACGCCGACCCCGAGGTACGCCGCGCCGCCGCCGCGCTCGCGCCCGCGGACCTCCCCGCGCTCGCCGCGCTTCTGGCCGACCCCGACCCCGCCGTGGCGCGCACCGCCGGCGCGGCGCTGGCCGCCGGGGCCGCGTACCCGGGCGAGCGCGCCGCCGCCCTGGCGCCGCTCGCCGCCGCCGCGCTCGCCTGGCTGGGCGACGCGCGGCTCGCCCCAGCGGATCGCGCCGCCGCCGCGCGCATCCTCTTCGCCGCCGGCGGCGACCCGGCGCACGACGCCCTGCTCGCGCTCGCCAAGGCGAAGGCCACGCCGATTCCCCTGCGCGAGACCGCCAGCCGTCTCGTCGCCGCGTGGAAAACACCCAAGCCCCGCGGGAAGACGCCGAAGCCCGCGTCGAAAACGAGAAAGAAGTAGCCGCGCCGCCGGCGGCGCCCGCGCCTCAGCAGCCGGTGCCCGCTCAGAGGCTCACGGCCACAGGCCGCGGATCTTGGTCGCCTGCGCCACGCGGTCCACCGCCAGCACGTACGCGGCGGTTCGCATGTCCAACCGGCGCTCCGTCGACACCTTGTGCACCTCGGCGAAGGCGCGCTTCATGATGCGATCGAGGTTCGAGTTGACCTCGGCCTCGTCCCAGAAGAACGCCTGCAGCCCCTGCACCCACTCGAAGTAAGACACGGTCACGCCGCCGGCGTTGCAGAGGATGTCGGGGATGACCATGATGCCCCGTTCCTTGAACACGGCATCCGCCCCCGGCGTGGTGGGCCCGTTGGCCGCCTCCGCCACGACGCGCGCACGCACGCGCGGCGCCATCTCCTTGGTGATGGCGTTCTCCAGCGCCGCCGGAACGAGAACCTCGCACTCCAGCGCCAAGAGGTCGTCGGCGCCGATGGGCTCCGTCCCGGGGAAGCCCTTCACGCTCCCGGTCTGCGTCTTGTGCTTCTCCAGCGCCGCCGGGTCGAGCCCGCCGCGCGCCACGATCGCGCCGGTCGAGTCGCTCGCGCCGATGACCTTGAGGCCGCGCTCGTGAAGCAGGCGCGACGCCACGCTGCCGGCGTTGCCGTAGCCCTGCACCACCACGCGCGCGCCCTCGGCGCTCACGCCCAGCGCCGCCAGCGCCTCCAGCGAAGTCACCGCCACGCCGCGCCCCGTCGCCTCGCCGCGCCCCTCGCTCCCGCCGATTGCCAGCGGCTTGCCGGTCACGACGCCGAGGATCGTGCGCCCCTCCGTCATGGAGTACGTGTCCATCACCCAGGCCATCGTCTGGGCGTTCGTGTAGACGTCCGGCGCCGGGATGTCGCGGTCCGGTCCGATGATGATGGAGATCTCCGCGGTGTAGCGGCGCGTCATGCGCTCCAGCTCGCCGAGGGACATCTTCTTCGGGTCGCAGATGACGCCGCCCTTGCCGCCGCCGTAAGGGATGTTCACGGTGGCGCACTTCCAGGTCATCCACGACGCCAGCGCGCGCACCTCGTCGAGCGACACGTTGGGGTGATAGCGGATGCCGCCCTTGGCGGGACCGCGGGCGATGTTGTGCTGGACGCGATAGCCCTCGAAGACCACCACGCGCCCATCGTCCATCTTCACCGGGATGGAGACGATGAGCGCGCGCCGCGGCGTGCGCAGCACCGCGCGCAACCCGGGGTCCAGGTCGAGGTGGTCGGCGGCGCGGTCGAACTGCGCCTGCGCGATGGCGAAGGGATTCAGCGTCTCGCTCATGTGGAGGCCCTCCGGTTGGAGCGACATCGTCCGGCGCGCCGTGACGGCGGTCAACCCCCCGCGCCGCGGCGCGTGGCGCGCCGCGTCAGGGGCGCCGCGCCAGGCGGCTGCGTGGCGTCCGGACCGAACGAACGTCACGCCGTCGGTTCGTCACGGCACGACGCTGACGATGCGCTGCGCGGCGCGCGCGCCGGCGACGGCGTCGCGGAAGCTCGTGAACAACGCGCGCGGATCGGGGAGCCCGCGCAAGCTGAAGTGCGGCGTGCTCTGGTCGGTCGTGTACAGCTCGATGCGGCCGATGCCCGTCAGCCGGTCGCCGATCGTCTGCACGAAGCGCACGTCCTCCACGCGCCAGAGCTCGAGGTTCTCGATCTTCTTCGAGATGATGCCCGAATGGATCTCTAGGTGCCGCGTCGTGAGCGTGTAGCGCAGGCTGCGGCGCCACGCGTGCAGGTACCAGAGATACAGCGCGCCCACGACCGTCAGGCACAGAATCCCGGCGAACACGTAGCGCCAGAAGAACGCCTTCCAGGAGGGGCTGAGGTCGGCAAAGAGCACCTTCTGCGCGGGCGCCCCCGCGCGCGGGTCGGCGCCGCCACGCCCCGCGGGCGCCGCCGCCGCGGCCCCCGCTGCCGGCGCTGGCGCGGCCGCCGCCGCCGCCGACGACGACGACGACGACAGGTCGCTCCCGCAGAAGCGGCATTTGATGGCCGCGTCCTGGATCTGCTCGGCGCAGAACGGGCAGACTTTCATGGTTGCACCAGCGTCCCGTGCGCCCGCGCCGACGCGGTGCTCCGATGACCCCGGACCCCGCCGGCGGGGCGGCAAAGCCGCCTCTTTCGCGTGCCGTTCATATCACGCGCCCCGCGAGCCCGAGCTTCCGGCGCGCTTCGAAGTACTCGTCGCTGACCGAGTAGCGCATCAGGTCCTCCGCGTAGGGATTGCCGCCCAGCACCGACGACGGCTCGGGCACGCGCGCCGGCCCCGGCTCGCCGCGGCCGCGCGACACGTCGTAGCGACGCATCGCCTCCAGCGCCACGCGCGTGTCGCCGCAGCACAACAGCCCCGCCCGGCAAGCGCCCATCGCCGCCAGCACCCGCCAGGCGTTCGGGTCGGGGGGCGGCGCCGCCAGCATCCGCCGCACCGGCTCCTCCAGCGCCTTCTTCACCTTGCGGCTGACGAACTTGAAGAGCGCCTTGCCCAGCCCGCGCGCCTCGTCGGGCGGCACGCCCTGCGGCACCAGCGATCCCATCACGCCCAGCACTTGGTCGGCGATGCCCGCCATCACGCCCATCATCTCGCGCGGCGCCACGCGGTTGTGCGAATTGTTGTTCGCGAGCACGCGCGACAGCGCCCGCCCCAGCAGGAACTTCAGCTCGCGCGGCGTCGCGGTCGCCGGCACGCGCGCGCCCACCACCAGCGCCGGCGGCTCCTCCGGCTCGACGCCGATGTCGATGGGGCGCGCCGCGGCCACGTACAGCTCGAACGCCTCCACGCCGAGCAGCACGGCGATCTCCTCGGCGAACCGCCGCAGCGGGTGATCGGCGTCGCGCGGCACGCGCGCGCTGCGGTCGACGCCGAAGCGGCCGAGGTCGGGCGGGAAGAGCTTCCCCATGAACGGCTCGACCATCGACAGCACTTCGCGCGCCGCATCCGGCTCCTCGCGCGGCGCGCACAGGCGCACGTAGGCCTCGTAGCCGAGCTGGCGGTCGGGGACGATGCGCCCGGTGAGCACCTCGTCGGCGCGCCCCGACGAGGCCGGCGCGGCGCCGCCTTCGACATAGGCGGCGGCGGCCGCGGCGCAGGCCTCCTTCTCCGGCGCGCCCGACGCCAGGAACGTCTCGCCGAGCAGCTTGTAAGCCTCGGCGTTCCAGGGGGCGATTCCCAGCACGTCGCGCAGCTCGCGCACGGCGTGCTCGTGGCGCGGCGGCGGGCGCATGTGCATGCGGGCGCGCGCCAGGCGCGGCGCCGGGTCGGTCGCGTCGGCCTGCACCGCCTTCTCCAGCTGGCGGGCCGCGTCGCCCACGCGGTCGAGCTGCTCGCCCAGCACGCGCGCCAGGGCGATGCGCGCCGGAATGGTGCTGCGCGGGTTCGAGCGCTCCAGCCGCGTGACGATGCGGTCGAGCGCCTTGGCCTGTCCCGCCGGGTCGCGATGCCGCTCGAAGTGGTTCACCAGCCGGGCCAGCGCGATCGCCTCGCGCGGCGCCGTCTCCAGCGTGCGGATGAGCGTCTCGCGCGCGCCGTCCAAGTCGGAGAGGTGCCGCTCCTTGACGTCGGCCAGCTCGAGCAGGCGCTGCACGCGCTCCTCGGGGGCGGCGACTTCCACGAGCTGCCCGAGCGCGGCGGCCGCCCGCCGCCAGTCGCCCTCGGCGGTGTAGACGTCGACGAGCTGGGCGAGGACGTCGCGCTGCGCTGCGCCGGCCGGGCCGGCGGCCAGCGCCGCCTCCAGCACCGCCGTGGCGCCGGCCGCGTCCCCCAGCCGCTGGTGGCGCAGCGCTCCCAGGCGCAGCGCGGCGCGGCGCTTCACGTCGGGCGTCTCGGCGGCGCGCAGCAGGCGCTCGTAGGCGTCTGCGGCGTCGGGCCAGCGGCCGTCCAGCTCGCGCACGCCGGCGAGCTGCTCCAGCGCCACCAAGTTGGACGGCTCCAGCGCCAGCGCTTCCTCCAGCACCGCGATGGCGGCCGCGAGGTCTTGCAGCCGGCGCTCCAGCGTCTCGGCCAGCTCCAGCCGCAGGCCGACGGCGGCTCGGTCCGCGCCCAGCGCGGCGATACGCGCGCGGAACGCCGCCGAGTAGGCGCCGAAGTCGCCCTCCTCCGCCAGGAGCTCGACGAGCCCGCGGAAGGCGGTCTCGTGCGCGGGCTCCAGGCGCAGCACGCGCTCGTAGTCGGCGCGCGCGCCGCGCGGATCGCGAAGGCGCACGCGCAGCTCCGCGGCGCGCCACAGCGCCTTCACCGCCGAGCGCGGATCGGCGGCCACCTCCGCCTCGGATTCCAGGAAGCTCGCCACGCCGGCGTGGTCCTGGGCGGCCTCGGCCATGGCGCGCAGCGCGCGCAGCGCCGCCAGGTTCGCCGGGTCTTCCTCGAGCGCGCGCCGGAACGCGCCGCGCGCCGCCTCGCCCTGCCCCGCCGCCAGCAGCGCGTCGCCCGCGGCCGTGTAAAGTGTGCGGCGCGCCGCCGGATCGCGCTCCACGGCGGCCCGCTCTTCCAGCACGCGCGCCAACGGGGCGAACTCGCCGCGCGCCCGGTACACGCGGTCGAGCGCGACCAGCGCGCCGGGGTCGCGCGGCGCGAGCCGAAGCACGTGCTCCAGGATCGGCGCGGCGTCCTCTTGCCCGTGCGTCTCGGCCAGGCGGGCGCGCTCGTGCTGCAGGGCGGCCGCGGCGGCGGCATCGCTCGTGCCGTCGGCGAGCCGCCCCAGTACTGCGCCCAGGTCCGGCCAGCGCTTCAGGCGCCGGTACAGCGCGGCCAGCGCGCGCAGCGCGCCGGCGTCGTGCGGGTCGATCTCCAGCGCGCCCTCGTAGCAGGCGGCGGCGCGCTGCGGGTCGGCCACCCGCGTGCCGTAGAGGTCGGCGAGCGTCAGCAGCGCGGCCTTGCGGCGCCCCGGCGTGCCGGCGCGGGCGGCGTCGTCTGCCAGCGCCGCCGCCAGCAGCGACCACTCCTTGCGAACGCCGTGGATGCGGCGCAGCGCCGTGGCGGGCGACTCGAACCCGGGACGGAGCTTCAGCGCCTCGTGGTGCGCCGCCAGCGCGCCGTCGAGGTCGCCGAGCCGCTCCTCGCGGATCTCGCCGATGCGGTACCAGACCAGCGCCGCGCGCTCGGGCGAGCGGGCGAGCTTCGCCAGCTCCTCCTGCACGCCGGCCAGCTCGCGCCACTCGCCGCGCGCCACGTGCAAGCGGCCTAGCCCCGCGAGCGCGGGGCGGTGATCCGGGCGCGCCTGCAGCGCGCGGCGGTAGCTGCGGATGGCCTCCTCGGCCACTCCCGTGCGCGACTCTTGTAAGCGGCCGATGCGCCAGCACAGCCCGGCGACGTCGGGGCCGGTGGGGCCGAGCGCGATCTGCCGCTCGTAGATGGCGATCAGGTCCTCCCAGCGGCCGAGGCGGTCGAAGAGGCGGCCCAGCGCGCGGTGGGTGGGCACGTAGCCGGGGAAGCGCTCCAGCACGCGGCGGTAGGCGGCGACGGCGCGGTCGGTGTCGGCGAGCGACTCCTCGTAGAGGCGGCCGATGCGGTGCAGCAGCGCGCAGACCTGGCGCTCGTCGGCGATCAGCGCCGCCTGGCGTTCGCACAGATCGACGACCTCTTTCCAGCGGCCCGCCGCGGCCGCGAGGCGCGCGAGCGACTGCAGCGCGGCGACGTTCTCCGGCGCCTGGGCGAGCAGCTGCTTCAGCGTCGCCATGGCGCGCTCGGCGTCGCCGATCTTGTTCTCCCAGAGATCGGCGGCGCCGGCGACGAGCGCGACGCGCCGGCGCGGGTCCTTCGACTGCGCGGCCTCGTCCTCGTAGAGGTCGGCGAGGTCGCGCCATTGCTGGCGTGCGGCGAAGAGGCGGTCGAGCGCGACGAACGCGGCGGGGTGGCCGGGCGCGGCGGCGCGGGCCCGGCGCCAGAGATCGAGCGCGCGGTCGCCGTCGCCGAGCAGCTGCTCGCAGGCCTCGGCGGCCTCGCCCAAGAGGTCGGCGCGGCGCCCCGGGTCGGCGAGGCGCTCGGCGTCGGCGAGGTCCACCTCGATGCGCTCGGCGTGGCGACCGTGCGCGCGGTACAGGCGCCCCAGCGCTTGCAGCGCCGGCAGGCAGCCTGGGTCCAGCTCCAGCGCCGCGCGCCAAGTGCGCATGGCGTCCTCGGCGTCGCCCAGGCGCGTCTCCACCACCTCGGCCAGATCGCACAGCGTGGCGACGCGCTCCTCGCGCTCGGTCTGCACGGCGAGAACGCGGCGCAGCACCGCGGCCAGCTCCGTCCAGCGCGCGCCGCGGCGGTGCACGTCGGCCAGCGCGCCCAGCGCGAGCGGGTCGCCGGGCACCACGCGCACCGCCTCCTCCAGCGCGCCCACCGAGTCACCCTCGGCGCGCAGCCGCTCCGACTGCAGGTGACCGAGCGCGTACAGCTCGGCGTGGCGCAGCGCCGTGTCGTCGGCGAGCCCGGCGGCGCGCGCATAGAGCGGCGCCAGCTCGGCCTGCTCCCCCGCCGCCGCCGTCAGGCGCGTGAGCGCCGCCAGCGCGCGCGCCGAATCCGGCGCCGCCTCCAGCGCCAGGCGATAATGCTTGCGCGCCGCCGCGTCGTCGCCGACGTGCGTCTCGTAGATCCCGCCCAGCTCGATGAGCACGCCAGCGCGGTGGTGCGGGTCGGTCAGCACGGCGGCGAGCTGCACGAGCGTCTCGCACAGCGCCGGGTGCTCCTTGCGCCGCCGCTGCAGCGCCGCCAGCGCCTCCAGCGCCAGCGTCCCGGTGGGCTCCAGCGCCAGCGCCCCCTGCAACGCCGCCGCGGCGTCGGCGTCCTTGCCGATGCGCTCCAGGAAAAGCGCGCGCTCCACCAGCAGCGCCGCCCGCGCGGGCGACTCGGGCGTCAGCTCGATCTCGGCGCCGTACAACTTCAGCGCCGGCTCGTCGTCGCCGCGCGCCAGCGACAGCCGGCGCAGCCCGCGGATCGCCGGGAGCGAGTCGGCCACGTGGCGCCGCGCGTTCCCGTAGTGCCGGAGCGCCGCCTCCGGATCGCCGAGCCGCTCCTCCTGCAGCCGCGCCAGGTCCAGCTCCAGCGCGCACGCGCGCGTCGGGTCCTTGGCACCGAGCGCCGCCAGCTCGAGCTCGATGGTCGCGTAAAGGTCCATCGCCATCGCCCGCAGCCGCGGATCGCGCGGGAGCTGGGTCGTCGCGCCCGGCGGCGGCGCGGCGGGCGACACACTCGCCGGCGCGGCCTGCGTCGCAGCGCTGATCGTCGTGGTAGTCCCCGTCGCGCCGGGCGGCGAGCCCATGATCTCGGTCTCGCCCGTCCCCGAGCTGAACGTCGGTGCGCCCGGCGGGCGCGCCGGCCGCGCCGGCTGCGGAGGCACCGGTCCTCTGCCCGCCGGCGCACGCGCCCGCGCCGCGTCCGCGCCCGACAGTCGCGACGGCGGCCCGGATATCGGCGGCGCCGGCGCCGTCACCGCCACCGCCGGCCCGCGCGCCGCGCCTCGTGGCGCCGCCGGCACCGGCGAAGACGGCCCCGGTGCCGCCGCCAGCACCGGCGAAGACGGCCCCCGCGCGGCCGCCGGCACCGGCGAAGAGGGCCCGCGCGCCGCCGCCGGCACCGGCGAGGGCGGCGGCGACGCCCCCAGCCCTCCCGCCGGCTGCGGCGGGGGCGAGGCGGGCGGCCCGCCCGGCGCGGCGCCCGCGGTCCCGAACAGCGCCGCCGACACCGTGGAGGCCGACGCGCGCGCCGGCGGCGGCGGTCCGGACGGCGGGGCCCCCGGCGCCGACCGCGGCAGCGCCGGCGGATTGCGCTCCGGCTGCAGCGTCTGCTCGTCCTCGTCGTCCTCGTCGACCTCGATGATGCCGCTGTCCGTGAGCGACTCCAGATCGTGCTCGTCGGTATCCGGGTCGTTCGGCGGCTGTATCGGCCGGCGCGCCATGAGTCAGGCATATTCCCCCCCACGCCCTCCCCGGTCAACGCCGCGCCCACGCAGCCACGCGCGCGCGGGGCGCAAGAAAAAGCGCGGCCGCCGGCGATGGGAAAGTGCAAGGAAGCGCGCCCGCGGGGCGAGCATCCGGCATGTGTCCGCGTGCTCAGACAGTGCTCGGCCCGGCCGCCAGCCTGCGGCCGGCGCCCGTTCCTGCGCAACTCGCCCGCGGACACACGCCGGACACTCGCCCCGCGGCCTCTCCGAGGATCCACGCCCCAGCGCGGCCGACGGCGGGACCGCGCGGCGGGCGGACGGGGCGTGCTGGCTCGCCGCCTAACGAGTAGACTGTGGTAGGCAAGCGCGCGGTAGGCAGCGCGCGGAGGCGGCGGATGCGAGTCGGAGCAACGTGCCTAGCGATCGCGGCGCTGCTCGGGGTCCCGTCGGTGCGGTAGCGGGGTCGATCGGCGCGGGGTCGCGTGCACCGAAGGGGACGATGGAACGTCTATGCCGCGCATGAGCCTCGCGCTGAGAGTGAAGGCCGCCGCGGCGGCGACGCTGGCGGGCGCGCTGGGGGCGGTGGCGGTCGGGCCGCCGTCGCCGCCGGCGGAGGCGCATGCGCTGCCGCCGGAAGCGCCGCTGGTGCCGGGCGGAGTGGCCGACGCGCGCGGGCACTGGGTGTTCGTCGGTGGCGCCTCGGGCGGCGTCGACGCCGTGGACCTCGCCACGGGCAAGCGCGGCTGGACGAGCACCGAAGGGGAATGGCCGCTCTACGCGGCGCTCGACGCGCTGGCGGTGGC
>DASYRF010000418.1:0-4939 GCA_036004705.1 Myxococcota bacterium | reverse complement strand
TGGTCGACCAGATGGAGCAGCGCTACCAGAAGAAGGTCACGGTGCAGCCCAACAAAGGGTTCCACTTCGAGCACTTCGAGCTCCATGGTCAAAAGGAGGGAGGGCGCGAGCGCGAGCGCGGCGACCGCGGGGGCCGGGCGGACGGCCGTGAGCAGGGCGGCGAGGAGCGCGAGCGGGACCGCCGAGGTGGAGCATGACGACGAGCCAGCGCAAGGAAGAGCGTCTCACCATCAACCGCGAGTTCAACTCGCTCGACGCGTTCATCGCCGAGTACGTGACGAACATCTCGCGCAGCGGCGTCTTCATCCGCAGCAAGGCGCCGCTGCCGGTGGGCACCAAGGTGAACCTCGAGTTCAACATCATCATGGACGAGGGGTTCGAGACGGTGCGCGGCGTGGGCGAGGTGGTGCGCACCGTGGACACGGCGCAGGACCGCGGCATGGGCGTGGTGTTCACCGAGCTGACCGACTACTCGAAGGAGCTCATCAACAAGCTCTTCACGCGGCGCGCCACGCCGGGCGCCGCGGCCGCGTCGCAGCAGTCCGACGGCGGCGGGGGCGGGAGCGGGAGCGGGGGCGGTGCCGGCGGCGCAGGCGGGGGCGGGGGCGCGGCATGAGCTTCGGGAAGCGGCTGCTGGATCTGGCGCGCGCGAACCTCAACTCGGTGCTGGACACCGTCGGTGGCGGCAGCGAAGACGAGGAAGCGGAGAAGCGGCGGCGCGCCGAGGAGGCGCGGCGCGCGGAGGAGGCGGCGCGGGCCGCGGCCGCAGCGTCGGCGGGTGGCGGCGCTCCTGGGTCGCCAGGTTTCGGTGCCGGTCCAGGCCCAGGGCCGGGCGCGGGTGCCGATCCAGGTCCAGTTCGAGGCTCAGGTTCGGGTCCCGGTTCCGGGCAAGGGGCTGCGGGGGAAGCGCCGCGTGCGCGGCGCCGTAGCCGGCGCGAGCGCGACCTGGACGACATCGAGAAGCGGCTGCAGGACGAGCTGCGGCGGTATGACGAGCGCCGCGCGTCCGAACAGGCCAGCGGCGGACCGGTGCCTGGCGCCGGGCCGGGTGCGGGCGCGGGATCGGGCGCGCGCTATGCGCCGGGAAGCGCCGGAGCGCGGTCCGTGTCGGGCGTGGCCGTGCTCGGGCTGGCGCAGCACTACGCCAACCTGGAATTGCCGGTCGGCGCCGACTGGGACGCCGTCAAGCGCGCCTACCGCCGTCTCGCCGCGAAGTACCATCCGGATCGACAGGGCGGCGACCCGGAAAAGATGCGCATCGCCAACGAGCTGCAGCTTCGCCTGAACCAGAGCTACCAGGTGATCAAGCACGCCGTCGGCGCCTGAGCGCGGCGGAGCGGTCAGCCTCCAGGGCAGGCAAGCACGCGGCAGGTACGCGGCAGGCACGCGGCAGGTACGCGGCAGGCACGCGGCAGGTACGCGGCAGGCACGCGGCAGGCACGCGGCAGGTACGCGGCGCAGGCACCCGGCAGGTGCCCCGCGGGCGCCCGGCGGCGGCTCCCGGCGGTCAGCCCTCCGCACCTGGATAGAGCTCCAGCATGGTGTCGACGCGGATCTCGTCGCCGACGCAGACCTGCATGCGGCCGCCGCGGCGGCACGCCCAAGCGATCTTGCCGCCCGGGCCCTGGAACTCCCAGTAGCGTGCATCCTCGGGCGGAGCCGCGTTGCCCTCGCGCGTCACTTTGGCGGCGCCGCGGTCGGTCAGTCGGTAGCGCGCCATCCCCACTTCGATGCTGTCGCCGGGCGTCTCGCCCACGGTCGCAGTGAGCTGCGCGTCGGGCTCGAGGAAGTACAGCCGAAGCCGGTCGTCGAGGCTGCACACCAGCACGCGCTGGCGCGGCCCGTCCTCCATCTCGTGCACGTACCAGCGGAAACCTTCCTCGTCGAACACCAGCCTGGCTTTCACCACGTAGTCGCTGCCCATGTAGCCGACGATATCGCCGGTACGGATGGTCATCGGCGTGCGATCCCGCGGCTTGGCCGCCTCGGCGCGACCGTCCTGTTTCTTACGCCGCCGCAGGAGCATCAGGCCGCTGCCCACGACTGCGGCGCCACCGAGGATGAGGAGGAGCTCCAGCATGGCGCGAGGATGGCACGCCGGACCGACGGACTTCCAGCGCCGCGGGCCGCGCCTCAGCAGCTGCCGCCGGCGCCTCCGTCGCAGGCCGCGTCGGTGCCTGGCGCGGCGTCGGTGCTGGTCCCCGCGTCGGCGCCGCCGTCCGTGCCGGTGGCGGCGTCCGTCCCGCCATCGGTGCCGCCGCCCCAGTCGATCTCGGCGATCACAGAGCAGCCGCTGACCTCGCCCGACACGACCCGGCACACCGAGTACGCGTAACGGCCCGCGCCGCCCGGCGGGACGTCCAGGAGCGCGAACTCGAAGCCCGCGGGGCAGCCGGCCGCCATGGCGTTCGTCTGCGCGTCGTTGCCGTAGAGCTCGCGCGCCAGATCGTCCACGGTGTAAACGAACGCCGTACCGGAGGGGTTGCGATGCACGCGGTAGAGCACGTCGGCCGGCGTGAGCAGCGTGCCGGCGTCCCCGGTGCCGGTCATCGAGCCGGCGCTCGTGTAGAGCTCGTCGTCGCTCCAGCACACGGCCACCGGGGCGCCGGCGGCGGTGCCGAGGCTGACCATCACCGGCGCGATTTCGCCGGGCGGCGGCGGCGGGCAGCCGGCGAGCAACCCCAGGCCGAGAAGCGCAAAGATCGGGACGGCGGGCGTCGCACGACACATGACGGCTCTGCCTCCTTGTTTCGGGAATCATACCACCGCCGCCACCGGCCGGTGGCGCCGCGCGCTCGCGCGCCGCCGGCGCGCGGCTTCAGCCCTGGACCGCCTGCAGCACCCGCAGAATGTTCTCGCCGAGCACCAGCGCCACGTCCTCCTCGCGGTGGCCGCGCTCGAGCAGGCGCGCCGTCACGCGGGTCACCGCCGCGGTGTCGGGCACGTCGGCCGGCGGCACGATCGCGCCGTCGAGGTCCGTGCCGTAGGCGACGTGCGCGTAGCCGATGGTGTGGATGGCGTGCTCCAGGTGATCGGCGACGCGCGCGCTCGTGCAGCGCCCGCGCCCGCCCAGCCAGATGCCGGCGAAGATGACGCCCACCACGCCGCCTGCGTCGGCCACCGCGCGCAGCTGCGCGTCGTCGACGTTGCGCGCTACGTCGTGGAGCGCGCGCAGCCCCGTGTGCGAGACGATGCACGGGCGGCGCGACGCCGCGCATGCCTCCAGGAAGGCGCCGCGCCCTACGTGGGCGAGGTCCACCACGACGCCGAGGCGGTTCATCTCGGCCACGAGCGCGCGCCCGAAATCACTGAGCCCGGCCGCGGCGTCGGCGCCGCGACCCACGGCCGGCGCGCAGGCCGAGTTGCGCGAGAAGTGCGCCAGCCCGATGGATCGCACCCCGCGCCCGTGAAAATGGCGCAGGTTCTCGAGGTCGCCCTCCAGCATGTGCGCGCCTTCGAGCGTCAGGAGGGCGGCGATGCGGCCGGCGTCGCGGGCGGCGCGCACCTCGGCAGCGGTGCGGCAGAGCGCCAGGTCGTCGGGCGCGGCGCGCGCGCAGGCCTCGGCGAGGTCGATGATGTGGTCCGCCGCCGCGGCACAGCCCGCCTCGGCTGACAGCACCGGCAGGGTGACCACGCCGAGGAGCAGCACGTCCAGCCCGCCGTCGCGCCAGCGCGGGATGTCCGCCTGCCAGAAGAACGGCGAGCGCGGGAAAGGATTGCGGTGGCGGCGGCGCAGATCGTAGCCCGCCCAGCGTACCGCCAGCAGCGTATCGACGTGCAGGTCGGCGACGGCGGTGCGCGCGTGCAGCGCCTCGGCGGCGCGCAGCGCGCCGGGGTCGAGGTCGTCGGTCACGCCGCCGCGGGCGCCGGGTCGGGGGCGCCGGCCGCCAGGGCGCGCGCCACCGCCGGCCGCGTGCCGCAGGGGCGCACGCGCAGCCCCAGCGCGTCGAGCATGCGCAGGTCGTCGTCCACGTTGCGGTTGGGCGTGGTGAGGAAGTCGCCCACCATCAGCCCCGAGGCGCCGGCGGTGAAGATGAACGGCATCAGGTCGCCGAGGTGGTGGCGGCCCGCGCAGACGAACACGTTCTTGTCGCGCAGACCCAGGCGGAAGGCCGCCAGCATCAGCAGCATCTCCATCGGCCGTGGCGGCTCGTGCTTCTGCAGGGCCGTGCCCTCGACGGACACGAGGAAGTTCACCGGCACCTCGTCGACGTCCAGCTCGCGCAGCGTCACGACCAGCTCGGCGCGGTGACGCGGCTCCTCGCCCATGCCGAGGATGCCGCCCACGCAGGTGCGCATCCCCGCCGCGCGCGCGGCGCGGATGGTGGCGATGCGGTCGTCGTAGGTGTGGGTGGTGACGATGCGCTCGAAGAAGCCGCGGCCCGTCTCCAAGTTGTGGTTGAACTCCGTCACGCCGGCGGCGGCGAGCGTGCGCAGGTCTTCTTCCGACATCAAGCCGAGGCTGGCGTGGGCCTCGATGCCGCCGGCGGCGCGCAGCGCGGCGACGTCGGCGAGAACGCGGTCGAGGTCCTTGCCGCGGGCGACGCCGCGCGTGGCGGTGACGATCCCCAGCGCCAGCGCCCCGCGCGCGCGCGCCTCGTCGGCCGCGTGGCGCACCGTTTCGGGCGCCACCCAGCCGTCCGGCTTCACCGCCGTCTTGAAGTGGGCCGACTGCGAGCAGAAGCCGCAGTCCTCCGGGCAACCGCCGACCTTGGCGTTGACGATGGAGCAGACGTGCACCTCGTTGCCGAAGAAGTGGCGGCGCACGCGGTCGGCCTCCCACAGCAGCGGCCACGGGTCGGCCGGCCGCGCCTCGAACAGCGCGCACAGCTCCTCGAACGTCAGCGGGTCGTGGCCGGCGATCACGCGCTCGGCCAGCCCGCGGGGCGACTCGGCGATGGACATGGCCCGCGAGGATAGGGCCGCCACCGCGCGCGCC
>DASYRF010000417.1:0-38518 GCA_036004705.1 Myxococcota bacterium | reverse complement strand
GCAGACCGACCTGGCGCTGAACCTGGGGCTGGCGACGATGGCGACCATCCACTACGACTCGTCGCTGCCCGTGCCCATCAGCGTGACGCCGCCGCCGTCGCCGACGAACCTGAACCCGATCACCGTGACCGGCTCGGCCGCCTCGCTCGGCGACATGGTGCAGGTGGACGGCAGCGCCGACGCGGTGGCGCCCGTCGCCGCGGCCGGCGCGGGCGGCGCGTTCATGGTGTCGGTGACGCTGTTCGCCAACGCCACCACGGTGCTGGGCGTGCACGAGGTGGGCTCGACCGTCGTCACGTTCGTCACGGTCGTGCACGACGACGTGGCTCCGGTGCAGCCGACCGTCAACCCGGTGGGCTCGCCCACGAACATGGCGTTCGTGAACCTCACCGGCTCGACGGACCCGAACGCGTCGATCGCCATCACGCGCAGCCCCTCCGGCTTCTCCGATTCGGTGATGGCCGACGGCTCGGGGAGCTGGACGCGCATCGTGGCGCTGGAGACGAGCGCGGCGATGACGTCGAACACGTTCACCATCACCGCCACGGACGCCGCCGGCAACGTCAGCCCCTCCACGATGATCGCCATCAGCTACGACTCGACGCTGGCGCTGTCGGCGCCGGTGGTCGACCCTGCCCCCGCCTTCACGCAGACCGCCGACGTGATGGTCACCGGCACGGTGTCGAGCTCCGACCTGTCGATGACGACGGTCGACATCAGCGGCGCCTCGACGGCCTACACCGGCATCGCCGTCGACCCCGGCTCGGGCGCGTTCGCCCAGCTCGTCACGCTCAGCGCGAACGCCACCAACGCGCTCGGCTTCGTCGCGCACCTGGGGTCGATGACGAGTCCCGTCGCGATCGTGACCATCACCCACGACGACATGGCCCCCGCCGCGCCCACCGGCGCCTATATCACCGTCTCCGACGAGCCGAGCGGCCTCGCGTGCCTGCTCGGCAACACCGCCTCGGTGACGGGTGCCGCCGCGTCCGTCGAGGGTAACGCCGAGGTGAGCGTGGACAACCTCGCCGACGGAGCCGGCGCGGTCGTCGTGACCGCCAACGCGGACGGGTCGTTCAACGTGGCGTCGATCTCGGCCTGCCAGGGGGACGCGCTGCAGATCACGCAGGCCGATCAGGCCGGCAACGCCAGCACCGCTACCGCCATCCCCGTTCCCTAGCCCGTCGCTCCTACCCCACGAATCGGATCTGGACGCGCCCCCAAGGGTCGCGGACCACGTAGATGTGGCCCGGACGCGACCCCGCCGCCGCCGCCGCCGCGGAAAGAGGCTCGGCCACAGAGCTCGGGGGCGCCGCCCATTCTTCGCCCGCGCGCAGCACCTCAGCGTCGCCTTCGTCAACGCCGTAGCCGCCCATCATCGCCGACACGCGCCGCTCCTGGGAGGCCATCGTCCACAGCACAAGCGCCAGGACGGCGAGCTGGAAGTGCCCGGTGGCGAGACCGACCACGCCGAAGACCAACGAGAAGACGCGCGACACCGTCACCGCGGCGCTGGTGGCGCGAACGAACCCTCGCCGGCGCGCCAGCACGGCGCGCAGGATGCGGCCGCCGTCCATCGGCAGCGCAGGCACGAGGTTGAAGACGCCCAGCACCACGTTGATGGCGCCCACCAGCACGGCGAAGCTCCATCCGGTCAGCGCCCCCAGCCCCAGCCCCAGCGCGCCCAGCGCCAGCGACACCGCCGGCCCGGCCGCCGCAATGACGATCTCGTCGCGCGGCGAGCGCGGCAACCGCGTCATCTTGGCCGCCCCACCGAAGAAGTTCAGCTCGATGCCGGCGATCGGGACGCCCAGCCGCCGCGCCGTCAGCGCGTGACCGAGCTCGTGCAGCAGAACGGAGCCGAACGCCAGCAGCACCGTCAGAACGCCCGCGGCGCCGCCTGCCGTCAGGAAGATCACGCCTAGCAACAGCAGGAACGAAACATTGATCTCGATCGGGAAGCCAAAAAGGCGCCCGATTCTATAGATCCACCTCATGGCAGCTCCACCTCACGCGCCCAATCTAAGACCCGGCCAGCCACCTTCAAGATGGGCGGCGCCCGCGCGAAACGCAGGCGCTCAGGGGCTTACGAGGAACGCCCCACGCGCGGAACGCCGTTAGGGTTTTTGCGTGACGGCGGCGGGCCGCGGCGTCAGGGATCGAGGCGGATGACCTGGTCGTTCACCATGTCGACGAAATAGATCTTGTCGTCGGGGCCGAAGGCGAAGCCGGCGAGGTGGTCGGCGCCGAGACCGGTGTCGAGGTAGTTCATCAGCGTGCCGTCGAGGGTGAAGGCGAAGAAGCGCCCGTTGGCGTTGTCGGTCACGTAGAGCAAGCCGTTGTACATCTCCAGGCCCGAGGGGCGCTGGAGCGCGCCGGTGGCGGCGCCCACGACGTCGGTCATGAGCGCGCCGTCGACGCGCCGGTATGCGGCCATCGGCTCGAACGGCTGGAGGTTCGAGCCGAGTGTGCCGGTGAGCGTGTCGAGCTTGGCGATGCGGCTGTTGCCGGTGTCGGCGATGTAGAGCATCGAGTCGGTGGGGTCGAACACCATGTGGCTCGGCACCCCCGGGAAGTAGCTCACCTGCCCCTCGACGTAGCGGTAGGCCTCGCCGTCGGAGTGGTTGTCGTTGCCGACGCCGTTGTCGGCGTTGAAGTTGTACTTCGTGATGGAGTTGCTCAGCCCCGAGAACACCCAATAGATGTTGGCGCTCTCGTGGGCGATGCCCATGCCGAGCGGCGAGCAGTGCAGCATGTCGAGGTGCGAGCCGAGCCCGATCGGGTTGTACATGGCGAAGACGGTCAGGTCGCTCGACCAGAGCGTGGCGCCGTAGAAGTCGTTGGGGGCGGCCATGCCGTCGTAGTCGTTGCGCGACTCGCCGGTCGTGGCGAACGTGCCGGGCAGGCCGCCCACGCCCGTCGGGATGGGGGCGGTGGACGTCGCGTCGGCGCCGAAGGCGATGGCCGACACCTGATCCATGAAATGGAGCGCGTAGCCGTCCTTGCGCCATTCGGTGGTGCGCGTGGCCAGCGTGGTGTCGTGGATGATGGTGACGCTGTCGTCGTTGTAGTTGACGACCCACGCCTCGTCGGGGCGGACCGGGTTGAAGCCGATGTCGCGTGGCTCGTCGAGTCCCGCGGTGGCGTCGGCGACGACGGTGAATCCCACCGACGCGGCGGTGTGGTCGCCTGTGCCGATCTCCGGGGCCGGCGGCGGCCCCGCGTCGGTGCCGGGGTTGGCCGCGTCGGAGCCGGTGTTCGTGATCGGCCGGCACGCGGCGAAAGCAAGCGCGGCGACGGCGAGGGCGGCGAAACGGTGCAGGCGTGCCTTCATGACGACTCCTCCGTGGACTGGGACGGGCGCGGAACCTGGGCGTTATAGCGACCGTGCCGCCGGCCCGCAAGTCACGCGCGCCGGGCCTGCCGGAGAGGAGCCCCTCGCCGGCCTAGGGCGCGGGGGCGAGGTACACGACGCGGATGACGTTGTGCGCGGTGTCGGCGACGTAGAGGTTACCGTCCGGCCCCATGGTTAGCCCGAAGGGACGATTGAACAGCGTCGCGCGGCGATCGTCGCCGTCCTTGAGCTCGCCGGTGCTGCCGCAAACACCGGCCACGGTGTCGATGGTGCCGTCGGGGTCGATGGAGCGGATGCAGTGGTTGTTGGTGTCGGCGATGTAGAGCGTGCCGTCCGGCTCGATCTCCAGGTCGCTGGGCCGGTTGAGGCGCGCCTCGACGGCCGGGCCGCCGTCGCCCGAGAAACCGCCCTCGTCGGGGCCGAGGCCGGCAATCGTCACCATCTCGTTGCCGGCGATGTCGAGCCGCCGGATGGCGTTGTTGGCCGTGTCGGCGATGTAGATGATGTCGTTGACGTCGATGGTCAGCCGGCCCCCCGGCTCCGCCGCCTGGCCGCGCGGGTTGTTGAGCGACGCCACCGTGAGATCGCCGTCGATGAAACAGTCCGCCGTCCCGGTGGGGGAGGCGCCCAGGCACTCGGGGTTCGGCATCATCGTCACGGGGTCCACGCCGGTCCCGAGCCCGGTCCCGGCGACCGTGTCGATGATGCCGCTGCCGTCGATCATGCGGATGCGGTTGTTGGCCTGATCGGCGATCAGCACGTTGCCGTTCGAGTCCACGACCACGGCGACCGGCAGATCGAGCTCGGCCTTTTCCGCGGGGCCGCCGTCGCCGGCGAACGCGCGCAGCCCGTCTCCGCAGAGGAACTCGATGATGTTGGTGGAGAGGTCGAGGCGCTTGACGCGGCTGTTATGCCAGGCGGCGATCAGGAGCCCGCCGCGTCCATCGAACGTCACGGTCGTCATGTGGTTGAGCCCCGACGACAGCGCCGGCCCGGGAGGACCGTCCGAGGAGATGCCGGTGCCGGCGATCGTGCTGACGGTGTCCGACGCCATGTCCAACTCGCGGATGCGGGCGTTGTTCCAGTCCACCACGACCAGGTTGCCGTCGGGCAGGAACGTGATGTCCTGCGGGAGGTAGACGACCGAGTCCAGGGCCGGCGTCCCCTCGTGGCGGTCGAGCCCCGCTTCGCCGGTGCCGACGATGGTGCAGACCGTGTCGGGATCCCCGTGGCATTTCGACGCGCAGCCCGCCGCGGCCCAGCCGCCGGCCAGCACCCCCGCGAGCGCCATCACCTGAACGATGCGCATGGCCGTGCTCCTCATGATTACAGATCCAGCTCGACCTTGCGGATGACGTGGTTCCACTGGTCGGCGATGTAGAGGTTGCCGTCGGGCCCGAAGGCGATCCCGGCGGGCTGGTTCAGCTCGGCGGCGGCGGCCGAGCCGGTGTCGCCGCTGAACCCGCGCACGCCGGTGCCCACGACGGTGGTGATCGTCCCCGTCGTCATGTCCACCATGCGGATGCGGTCGTTGCTCCGGTCGGAGAGGTAGAGGTTGCCGTCCGGGGCAAAGGCGATGTCGCGCGGGAAGTTGAGCTCGGCGTCGATCGCCGCGCCGCCGTCCCCGCTGAACGCGCCCGCCTCCGGCGGGAAGGCGGTCAGGTCCGTCGGCGGCAGGTACGTGCCGGCCACGGTCGTCACGACGCCGCTGGTCATGTCGATCATCCGGATGCGGTGGTTCTGATAGTCCGCCACGTAGAGGTTGCCGTCGGGCCCGAGCTCCAGCGCGCCGCCCACGTCGGAGTCCTCGGAGGTGCCGAGCGGGAAGGAGAAGCGCGTGGCGAGGCGGTCCAGGCCGTCGCCGTTGAAGCCCTTGAGGCCGTCCCCCGCGAACGTGTCGATGACGCCGTCGGGCGTGATGCTGCGGATACGGTCGTTGCCGCCGTCGACGACGTAGAGGGTGCCGTCGGGTCCGAAGGTGACGGCGCTGGGGAAGCGCATCCGCGTGTCGCCGTCCACCGGGAGACCGTCGCCGGCGAAGCCTTGCCCGCGGCCGCACTCGACGTACACGAGGTCGGTGGCCGGGTCGTAGCGGCGGACCTTGTGGTTGTGCCAGATGGCCATGTACACGAGCCCCGACAGCGGATCGAACGCGACGTCGGTCGGGTGGTTGATCGCGACGGTGTCGCCGGGAGCCCCGGGCTCGTTCCAGTCGGCGCGGCTGCCGTCCAGCGGCCCGTCGCCGGGCAGCTCCGCGCCCACCACCACGTGCAGCCTGTCGTCCGCCTCGAAGCGGATGACGCGATGGTTGTTCCAGTCGGCGATGTAGGGCGTCCCGTCGGGGGAGAACTCGATCTCCGCCGGGAAGTAGAGCGACGTCTTGGCGCGGAGCGTGCCCTCGGGGCTGCGCACCGTCTCGTCCGTCCCGGCCCAGGTGCAGATGGTCCCGGCTTCGCCGGTGCAGTTGTCACTGGCCTTGTGACAGGCCGTGAAGCCCAGCGCCGCCACGACCACTCCGAAGAGGATCGTCCCGGTCATCCTTCGCATCTGCATCCTCATGTCGTTCGCGCCGTTGGCGTCGTTCTCGGTCCGCACAGCCAAGCACGGAGCCTCAAATCTAGCGGACCGGGCGTGGCCTCGCAAGCCCGCTCGGACGACAGTTGCGTGACGCGCGCAAGCGGGCCAACATGGCCTTGTCGTCCAAGAGGTTGGAATTTGCGCCGAAGCGAGCTTCTACGGGGGCCCTGGGGGGTGGCGCTGCGGCTCGCCGCCGCAGCGGCGGCGCTGGGGCCGGCGGCGCCGGCGGCCGCCAACGGCCGGTTTCCCGGCGTGAGCACGGTCACGGCGCGCGAAGGCGAGCCCGACTTCCTGCTCGTCGGCGCGACCTACGGGATGGTGCTGACCAACGACGCCACCGCCACCTGGGGCTGGGTGTGCGAGCAGGCCATCGGCTACATGGGCACGCTCGACCCGGTGTTCGTGCGCGGCGCCGCCGGCACGCTCCTGGCGACGACGTTCGAGGGGATCACGCGCTCCGTCGACGGCGGCTGCACGTGGGACCCCGTGGCGGGGACCGCCGGCGAGCTGTTCCGCGCGATGATCGCGCACCCGACCCTGCCCGGGACCTACCTGGCGACGAGCGGCGGCGGCGCCGTCGACTTCGGGGCGCTGTACGTCTCCGGCGACGACGGCCAGACGTGGACGGCGTCGGCGACGCTGCAGTCGGCAGCGCAGTACTACGAAGGCGTGGCCGTCTCGCCCGTCGATCCGACGCGCTGGTACGTCGTCTCCTGGTACTTCACGCCGCGCGAGGCGTTCGTGCACGTGAGCGACGACGCCGGCGCGACCTGGGCCGACCTGCCGGTGCCGGTGGTCGACCCGGAGTCGGCGCGCCTGCTGGGCGTGAGCGCCACCGACCCCGACGTCGTGCTGTGGCTCGTCGACGGCGTGAACGACTCCGTGCACCGCAGCGTCGACGGCGGTGTCACCGAGGACGTGGCGAGCGCGCTCGCGCTGTCTACGCCGCTCGCCGCGTTCACGGTCGGCGGCGACGGCACCATGTACTACGCCACCTTGGTGGGGGAGCTGTTCCGCTCGACCGACGACGGCGCCACGTGGGCGCCCGCCGGCGCGGCCCCGCCTCCGCTGACTTACCTGAGCGAATCGGCCGGGAAGCTCTACGCCTGCACCAACCCGTTCGTCAGCGGGTTCTCGGTGGGCGTGAGCGCCGACCAGGGCGCGACGTTCGGGCCGGTCTACACGTTGACCGACACCGACGGTCCGCTCGCTTGCCCGACCGGAACGCCCGCCGCCACGCTGTGCGGTCCGCTCTGGCCGTCGATCGCGGTGGAGCTGGGCATCAAGCCGAGCCAGGACGCGGGAAAGGGCGGGACGGACGCCGGCACGGGCGGCGGCGGGCCCTGCGGCGGGTGCACGGTGTCCGGCGCGGGCGGGCTCGAGCCGAGCGGCGCGGCCCTCACGCCGCCGCTCCTGCTGCTGCTCTTCGTGCCGCTCGTGGCCGCGCGGGCGCTTCGCCGCGGGCGGCGCGCCGGAACCGCCGCGCCACGACGCGACTGATCGGCGGCGCCGGCAGGAGACGATCGGCCGGCGGGCGGTCTAGGCGGGAACGAGCAGCCCGCCGGCGACGAGGCTCGTGACGAGGGCGGCTTCAGCGCCCGGGTCGGCGCCCAGCCGCCGGGCTTCCTCCACGAGCGCACCGGCGGCGACCGGCTCGCGCGCGGCCGAGAGCAGCGTCGCCAGCGCCTCGGGGCAATGCTCCACCGTCACCTCTCCGGCGGGACCGCGCTCGACCAGCAGCGTCTCCGCAGCGTCAGCCGCGGCCGGGTCGGCCGGGTCGGCCGGCGCGAGCGGCGCGGGGAGGCGGCAGGCCGGGTCCAGCAGCGCCGCGACGGCACCCGCGCCGTGCGCGCGCAGGCGCGCCGTCACCGCCTCGAACAGCGCCAGCGTTCCGCCGGGCAGCGCCAGGATCGCCGCGTGCGCGCCGAGGCGCAACCGGCCGTGCTCCGGCGCGGCGGGGGCGGCGCGGGCCGGCGCGCGGCGGACGGCGGCGACGGCCGACTCCAGCGCCGCGACGGCGGCGAGGCGCGGGTCGGGGGGGACGCCGCTCGATCCCGCGACGTCCGCGGCCACCTCCATTAGATAGGAGCCGAACGCGGCGGCCAGCGAGCCGCGCTCCTGGATCGCCGCGTGGAAGTGCGCCGATCCGAAGAACGCGTCGAGCCGCGCCGTGCCCCCGCTCCCCTCCAGGCGCACCAGCAGCGCGCTCGACGCCGGGTACTCTTCCAGGAGCCCCGTCAGGGCGCGGGCGCGGCGGTACGGGTCGGTGCGGAAAGCGCGCGGGTCGGGGCGCACCAGCCAGGCCTGCTCCTCGGGCGTCAGCGCCACGCCCGCCAGCGCCGCCGCCGGGCGGGCGTACACCGCGGCGGCGAAGTCGGCGTCGTAGAGCATGCGCACCACCACGCGCTGCACGGCCTGGTGGCTCACGGCGTGAGCCCAGGCGCGGCGGCGCGGGCGATGCGCGCGAAGCCCTCCAAGCAGTCCGCCGCCGGGTTGCGCTCGCACTCGAAGACGACGGCCTTGAGGTTCGGCGCGCGCGGCGCGACGTGCTCGAAGATCCGCCACGTCTCGGGCAGCACGGCGGGCGTGTGGTCGTCCTCCACCCAGTCGAAGCCGTCGGCGGCGCGGCGCGGGCTCCCGCCGGCGACGTGCATCTCCACCACGCGCTCCAGCGGGAAGCCGTCCAGGCCGGCCAGCGCGTCGAGCCCCTGCGTCCGCTGGTAGATCGCCAGGTGCGCGCAGTCCAGCAGCATCCCCGTGTCGCCGCGCGCGCACACGCGCGCGTAGAAATCGAGCAGGTGCAGCGCGCCCACGTACAGCGCGCCAGGCGGGTTCTCCGGCAGCACCTCGAGCCCCGTGGCGGCGCGCAGCGCGGCGATCCCGTCGCCCATCGCCGACGCCGCGCCGTCGCTCAACACCGGCGGCAACAGCAGCATGTGGCCGCGCTCGCGCCGCCCGAAGTGCCACAGCCCCGCGTCGCCGCACATCCAGGCCGGCCGGATCGCCGCGCACAGCGCGCGCACCTCGCTCAGCCACGCCGCGTCGAGGTCCTCGGGCTCGTCCAGGTTCACGTCCAGGAAGTGGTACGTCGCCGGCAGCCCCCGCTCCACCCAGGCGCGCGCGTGGCGGTCGAGCCCCCGGGCCGTCTCGAGCCCCACCTCCAGGAAGCCCGCGTAGCGCGGGTGCGCGTCGTGCAGCGCCAGCACGTCCAGCGCACGCGCGCCGTCGCCCGCGCCGTACTCGGTCGATACGCCCAGCCCCAGCAACGGCAGCCGCGCCACCCGCTCCGCGAACCCCATGCGCCCATTTAACCCACGCGCCGCGCCGCCCGCCAGGCTCCAGCGCCGACTTCGCGGTCTCGCCGCCCTCGCGCCGCGCGGCGGGTCTCGCCGCCCTCGCGCCGCGCTGTCGCCGGCGATTCGCGCGGCAACGGCGCGTTGGCGGTCGAGGGGGCGTATGGCATCCTCGCGCCGTGGCGGCCAAGCGCACCCGCACCGGCCTCGGCGCCGGCACCGGCACCGGCACCGGCACGGCGTCGAGCGGCGGAAGCACGGGCCGCTCGGTCGCCCTGCTGCGCGCCATCAACGTCGGCGGCCGGAACATCGTCCCGATGAAGGACCTCGTGGCGCTGTTCGCCGGCGCCGGCTGTACGAACGTCTCGACCTACATCCAGAGCGGCAACGTCGTCTTCCGGGCACCGCCCGCCCTCGCCGCGCGCCTTCCCGTGCTCCTGGCGAAGGCCGTCGAGGACCGCTTCGGCATTCGCGTGCCGGTCGTGGTGCGCGCCGCCGGCCAGCTCCGAGAGGTCGTGCGCCACAACCCCTTCCTGCGCGCCGGCGCGGACCCGAACACCCTGCACGTCGCGTTCCTGGACGACGCGCCGAGCGCCGCGCGCATCGCCACGCTCGACCCCGATCGCTCCCCGCCCGACGAATTCGCCGTGCGCGGCCAGGAGATCTATCTGCGGTTCCCCAAGGGGCTCGGGCGCACCAAGCTCACCAACCAGTACTTCGACGCCAAGCTCGCCACCACGTCGACGGTGCGCAACTGGCGAACGGTCCTCAAGCTGCTCGACCTCACCGGCGGGTGACGCCCATCGCCGAGCCCGCCCGGGCGGCGCGCTTTGACGCGCGCCGTGCGCCGCGCGTATACGGCAGCGCGGAGGACCCATGACACGCTCGCCTTCGCTGTTCGCCGCCCGCCCTCGGGCCCACGCGCCCGGGCGCGACTTCGCCTCCGCCGCCGCCGTCGCCGTCGCCGTCGGCGTCGCCGCCGCCGCCGCGCTGACCGGGCCGCCCGCCGCGCGCGCCGCCGACCTGCCGCCGCTCATCGCCCGCGAGGTCCTGTTCGGCAACCCGGAGCGCGCCAACCCGCAGATCTCGCCGGACGGGAGGCGCCTCGCCTGGCTCGCCCCCGACAAGAAGGACGTCCTGCAGGTCTGGGTGAAGACCATCGGCAAGGACGACGACCGCGCCGTCACGGCCGATCCGAAGCGCGGCATCCGCATGTACTTCTGGGCCGAGGACGGGCGCACGCTGCTCTACCAGCAGGACGCCGACGGCGACGAGAACTGGCACGTGCACGGCGTCGACCTCGACACCGGCGCCGACCGCGACTTGACGCCCTGGCGCGGCGTGCGCGCCGAGGCCCTCGCCACGCACCCGCGCTACCCCGACGTGCTCCTCGTCACGATGAACGTCCGCGACAAGACGCTCTTCGACGTCTACCGCGTCACGCTCTCCACGGGCGCAGTGGCGCTCGACACGACCAACCCGGGCGACGTCGCCGACTGGACCGTCGACGACAAGCTCGCCGTGCGCGGCGCCTCGGTCGCCACGCCGGACGGCGGGACGGAGCTGCGCGTGCGCGACGCCGCCCCCAAAGCGAAGTGGCGCACGCTGCTCAAGGCCGGCCCCGAGGAGGACCTCGCGCTGCTGGACTTCACCAAGGACGGCGCGTCCGTCTACCTCAAGACCTCGCTCGGCAGCGACACGTCGCGCGTCGTCACCCGCAACTTGAAGACCGGCGCGGAGAAGGAGCTGGCGCGCAGCTTCGTCGTCGACGCCGGCGCCGTCGTCATCCATCCGACCAAGCACGTCGTCGAGGCCGTCGGGTTCGTCACCGGGCGCAACGAGTGGACGGTGGTCGACCCGACCGTGAAGGCGGACTACGAGGCCCTGGCGAAGGTCACCGACGGGGACTTCTTCCTGACGAACCGCGACCGTGACGACAAGACGTGGCTCGTCGGCTACACGCGCGACCGCGGCCCGACGCGCTACTACGCCTGGGACCGCGCCGCCAAGAAGGAGACGTTCCTATTCGTCACGCAGCCCAAGCTGGAAGGGCTCGCGCTGGCGGAGATGAAGCCCATCGAGGTGAAGGCGCGCGACGGGCTGGTGCTGCACGGCTACCTGACGCTCCCGGTGGGCGTGGCGCCGGCGAAGCTCCCCACCGTCCTGCTCGTGCACGGCGGGCCCTGGGGGCGTGACGTCTGGGGCATGTCCTCGACCGTGCAATGGCTGGCCAACCGCGGCTACGCGGTCGTGCAGGTGAACTTCCGCGGCTCCACGGGCTACGGCAAGAAGTTCCTTCACGCGGGCGACAAGGAGTGGGGCCTGAAGATGCACGACGATCTCGTCGACGCGGTGAGCTGGGCGGTGAAGGAGGGCGTCGCCGACCCCAAGCGCGTGGCCGTGTACGGCGGGTCGTACGGCGGCTACTCGGCGCTGGCCGGCGCCGCCTTCACGCCGGACACGTTCCGCTGCGCCGTGGACATCGTCGGTCCGTCGAACCTGTTCACGCTGCTGGCGTCGATCCCGCCCTACTGGAAGCCGCTGCTCGGCATGTTCCGCGCGCGCGTGGGCGACCCCGACGACCCCAAGGAGAAGGCCCTGCTGACGCGCGCCTCGCCGCTCTTCTCCGCCGCCAAGATCAAGATCCCGCTGCTGATCGGGCAGGGCGCGAACGACCCGCGCGTGAAGCCGGCCGAGGCGGAGCAGATCGTGGAGGCCATCACCAAGAACAAGGGCAAGGCGGTGTACGTGCTCTACCCGGACGAGGGCCACGGCTTCGCGCGCCCCGAGAACCGCATCGACTTCAACGCCCGCGCCGAGGCGTTCCTGGCGGAGAACCTCGGCGGGCGCGCCGAGCCGCTGAAGGGCGACCGCTACCCCGGGTCGACGGCCGTGGTGAAGGTGGTGGGCGGCGCCGCCGGCGGCGCCGGGGCCGGCGCTGCCAAGCCGAAGTAGCCGAGCGGGGCCAGAACCGGTCCCAAGCTCCGGCAGCGGCGTGCGGGGCGGAGCCCGGCCGAAGAACTGGTCCCAATACTCCGGCGGCGGGGCGGGGGGCGGAGCCCGGCGCAGCGAAGGCTGGCTTGCCAGCCTCGGCGGACGAAGGTCTTTGCGCCGGTCCTAGGCCCGCTCCAGCGCGGCGACGCGGTCGAAGTACTCCTGCCGGTCGTACTTCACGTTCAGGATGTGGAAGTCCTTGCGCACGAGCCCGACGCAGCCGTAGCAGTACGTGCACTCGTGGCAGGCGACGCTGCGGTGGACGTAGGCGCAGTCGGAGCAGTCGCGCGAATGCTCGCAATGCGTGCAGCGCGCCAGGCGCTCGCCGTCGGCGCAGTGCGTGCAGTCGACGCAGCCTGTCAGGCGCCGGCAGTGCAAGCAGCGCCAGCAGTCGCGGCAGTCCTCCGAGAACATCGTGCCCGGGCTGCGGACGCAGCGCACGGATTCATAGGCGCCGCCGTCGTCGCCGCGCGCGGCGTGCTCGCGCTCCAGCGCGCGCAGCGCCGCTTCGAACTCCTCGCGGATTCCCACGGCGCCGCATCGTAATGGAACCGGGGCGCGCTGTCGCGCGCTGTCGCTTCCATCGGACAGGTGGCACCTGGAGGTGCCACCTGCCGGCGCGCGCCTGTGCCACCCGCGGACCGGCCGGCCTCCCCTTGCGCGCAATTCCGGCGCCGCGCGCCGCTTCCGAAACGACCGCAAAGCACACTTTCGAGGACTTGCGAGGACGGGCCCGCGAGCCGAGCCGCGCGGCACGGGCGTTGCTGCCGCTGGGCGCGCCACGCCGAAACCGCTGGCGGTCAGGGGGGGGCGGACCGCTACCGTGCCGCGAACTTTTCGCCCGGAGGCTCCATGCGTCGTTCCCCTGCTCGCGCGCTCCTCGGCCTCGCGGTCTGCACCTGCCTGCCGTGGCTGGCCGCGACGGCCGGCTGCACGGCCATGGCGCACCCCTTCCCGGACCCGGTCGACGGGACCGACGCCGGCGGCGGCGGCGGCGGCGGCGGCGGCGCAGCGTTCTGCGGCAACGGCACGTGCGAGCCCGGCGAGACGCCCGCGACCTGCACGCTCGACTGCACGTCGCCCACCGGTTGCGGCGACGGCGTCTGCTCCGGCACGGAGACGCCGGAGACCTGCCCGACCGATTGCGGCGGCGGCGGCGGCGGCGGCGCGGCCTGCGGCGACGGCGTCTGCGGCGCCGGCGAGAGCGCCGCGAGCTGCCCGTCCGATTGCAGCGGCGGCGGCGGGGCGTGCGGCGACGGAGTCTGCGGCGTGGGCGAGAGCGCGACGAGCTGCCCGTCCGATTGCGGCGGCGGCGGCGGCGGTGGCGCGGCCTGCGGCGACGGAGTCTGCGGCGCCGGCGAGACCGCGACCACTTGCCCGTTCGACTGCGGCGGCGGCGGCGGCACCGGCGACTGCTGCGGCGACGCCACCGACCCGTGCATGTGGTCCGGCGACGGCGTCTGCGACACCGGCTGCGCCTGGGGCGTCGACCCCGACTGCGGCAGCAGCGGCGGCGGCGCGCCGACGGGCTGGATCTGCGACCCGACGTACTATGCCGCGGCCGACGGCTGCGACTGCGGCTGCGGCGTGGCCGACCCCGACTGCACCGCGACGGGCGCCTGCACCGCCGCCGGCTGTTGCGGCGCCGCCGCGCCGGCCGCCTGCGACTACTGCTGGTAGGCACGCCCGCCGCGCGCGGCCGCCGCGCGCCGCGCCCGCTCTGCGCCGCGACACGCCCCGCGCCCGCTCTGCGCCGCGACACGCCCCGCGCTCGGCCCCGCCTCGGCCTCGGGCCGGCCCGCGCCCTGGCCCGGCGCACCCGAACACGCCATACTGACCGTGCGCCCACACACGGAGGAAACATGAGCCTCGTCCGGGTCGGACTGTTCTGCACCCTGGCGGCGGCCGTGGCGCTGACGCCCGGCTGCCATTGCGAGCTGTCGCACCGCAACGGCACGCCCGGCGAGATGGGCAACGCCCGCTTCGCCTGGGACGAAGGTCTGTTCGGCTGCCTGTTCGGCTGCAACGCCGACAACGGCATGGCCCAGCGCGCCGAGGCGAGCCTCGTCGTGCTCAACTACGACGAGCTCCCCAACTTCAGCGTCTCCACCGACAACCCCGCCGTCGCCGTCTTCACGCACGACTCCACCACCAACTCGTCCTACATCCACGTCGCCTCCGGAACGCCCGGCACGGCGCGCGTCACGCTCGCCGACGCCGCCACCGGCGACGTGATCGACGTCGTCGCCGTCGACGTCCGCGCCGTCGACGCCATCGAGCTCTCCTCCCCGGACTACGTGAGCACGTTCACCATCATGCTCGGCGGCGAGCAGACGCTGTGGTTCGACCTGCTCGACGACCGCGGGCGCGAGCTCGAAGGCTACGGCGGCGTCGACTACTCCTTCAGCGGCGGGCTCAGCGCCTCGGAGATCGACCTTGTCGACGTCATCGACCAGATCCTCATCGGCCTCTTCGTCGGCGACTCGAACGAGTTCGCCTGCGTCACGGCGCTCGCGCTCGGCAGCGGCAGCATCGTCCTCACCGCGCCGAGCGGCGCCGTGCTCGACCTCCCCGTCGCCATCGTCGACGAGTCCGCCGTCGCACGCGTGTCGCTGAGCACCACCTTTGACGGCAACCCCGTCGCGCCCGACGACGTCCTGACCGTCGACGCCGCCGTCTTCGACGCCTCGGACGAGATCATCCACGCCCCCAACGCCATGTGGTCCATCACCCCCGGCGTCGTGACCATCAACGTCGCCGGCAGCAGCTACGCCAGCCTGCAGGCCTCGGCCCCCGGCGCCGCCACGCTGACCTGCACCGTCGGCACCGCGTCCGACACGTTCGACGTCACGTTCGAATAGCGGTCGACCGGTCCCGAAGCTCCGGCTGCGGGGGGGCGGGGCGCAGCCCGGGCGAAGGCTGGCCCGGCCAGCCTGAGCGGGCGGACCGGTTCGAGACCGGATGTGAAGAATTGCGAAGCGCCGTAGCGGGGCGCGGGGGCGGGCGTTAGACTCGAACGTCATGAAGACCATCGCCGCGCTCCCTCTCTTCGGCGCCGCCGCCGCGGCGGCTGCCGCCCTGCTGGCTGCCCCGTCCCCTGCCTACGCCTGCCACGGGCACTGCCCGTACGCGGGCGGCGGTGACCGCGCGATTGCCGCGGAGGAGGCGCCGCGCCCGCGGTGCACGATGGACTTCAGCCT
Source organism: Myxococcota bacterium (assembly GCA_036004705.1). GTDB lineage: Bacteria > Myxococcota_A > Polyangia > DASYRF01 > DASYRF01 > DASYRF01. The sequence continues at coordinate 23,099 of DASYRF010000417.1, read as the reverse complement.
CCCGCCCCCGGCGCTGGGGCTCTTCGCCTTCGAGCCCTACTTCGGCTTCACGCGCATGCCCGGCGAGGGAGAGCATGTGACCATGGCGCTCGGCCTCGCCGCCTCGTCGCCGGCGTTGTTCGTCCCCGGCACGAAGCTCGGCGGCGCGCTGCGCGTGTCCGGCGACGCGTTGACGAACGGCGAGCAGCTCCAGGCCGTGGCCGACGTCCGCGCCGGCTGGCTCGGCTGGGGCTCGGCGGCGCTTCTCGTCGGCGGCGGCGCCGCCTACGGCGACGTGCACCACGGTTGCCCGCCCGGCAAGCTCTGCGTGGCCGCCGACAGCGTGACGCGCAGCGCTAGCGCCGTCGTGCGTACCGGCCTCGAGCTCGGCCTGGCCGGCAAGCTCTTCCTGGACGTGCCGATCGACGTGCACGTCGTCCCCGGCGACCCCAGCGCCACGTTCTGGACCGCCCGGGTGCTCCTCTCCGCCCGCATCCCGCTCTAAAACGCAACGGACGCGCCTCTTCCGCCTCCATTGTTGCCCGGGGCCCGTGCGCGCGGGCGAGTACGCCCGTGCTCCGATGCCCCCCCGGACCCCGTCGGCGGGGCGGCAAAGCCGTCTCTTCCGCCTCCGCCCACCTGAGGGGTGCTCCGGTCTCGTGGTCCTTAGGGGCGGGTCCTGCGGCCCGCTGAGGCGCTCAAACGTCGTCGGCGAAGATCGCGTCCACAGGTAGGACCAGCTCGGGCAGGAGCGGTGAGCGCACCTGGCCGCCGCGCGCGGCCGTGGCCGCCAGCTCGAAAGTCCGTTCCGCGAGCGCGTAGACTTCAACGGCGGCGGCGTCGGGGTCGACGATCCAGTACTCGCGCACGCCGGCCCGCGCATAAAGCCGCATCTTCGTCGTCCGGTCCACGCGCGCCGTCTTGGGCGAGAGGATTTCGATGATCAGATCGGGCGCGCCCTCGATGCCGCGCGCCGACACGAGGCCGAGCTGCTCCCGGCGCAGGAACACGAGATCCGGCTGGACGATCGTGTCGTCGGCTACGATCACGTCGATCGGCGCATTGTACACCGCACCCAGACGCTGGTCGCGAACGTGGAGCATGAGCTCCAGCTGAAGGTTCCGCGAGATGCGTTGATGCGCAGGCGATGGGGCTGGCGTCACGTCGAGATCCCCCTCGAAGAGCTGGTAGCGGCGCCCATCGTCCGGGAGCGCGGCGTAATCGTCGTACGTGAGGTGAACGTTCACGAGGTCGCCGACCTTTAGCGGCGTCGTCATTGAGTCAGCGTAACCGAGCGGGGCTGGACGGACAACGTGAAACGCGGACAGCGGGAGGCAGAGCCACCTGCTCTGCCTCCGCACGCCGGACCCGCTCGTTGGTCAGTCTTCGCCGTGATCGCCTTCGGCGTCGGGGGAAGGCGTGCCGGGGCGGCGGCGGCCGCGGGGCAAGATGCCGACGACGCGCATTCGTTTGTAGAGCGCGGACGCGTCGCGCAGCTGGAGGGCTTGGGCGGCGCGCACGACGTTGCCGTCGTGGGCGGCGAGGGCTTGCTCCAACAGCGCGCGCTCGGCGGCGGCGACTTGCTCGTCGAAGGCGCGCTGGGGGTCCCAGAGGAGCGCGGCGGGCGCGGGGGAGGCGGGGTGCGGGCCGGCGGCGGCGGCGAGCGTGGCGCCGCGCGCGGCGGGGGGGCGAGCGCGGCGGCGACGTCGGCGGCGCCGATCTCGGGCGCGTCGCTCAGGATGAGGTGCGCTCCACGGCGTTCAGCAGCTCGCGCACGTTCCCGGGCCAGTCGTAGCGGGCGAGCGCGTCGAAGGCGGCACGGCCGAACGGACGGGGTCGCAGGTCGCGCTCCTCGGCGACGCGCGCGACGGCGTGCGACACGAGGTCGGGGATGTCCTCGCGCCGGTCGCGCAGCGGGGGCACGACGAATTGAAGGACCGCGAGGCGGTCGCGGAGGTCGGCGCGGAAACGCCCGGCGCGGATCAGGGCGTCGAGGTCCTGGTTGGTGGCGGCGACGACGCGGACGTCTACGTGCAGGGGGGCTTCGTCCGCGCCGAGGCGAGCCACTGTTCGGCGCGATCGGCGACGCAGAGGCACGGCCGGTGCGGGCGCTGATGGCGCGGCTCGGGCAGATGCTGTCGCGGTTGTCGCGGTAGGCGCGGGGACGGCGCCGGCGTCGCTTGCGGGCGCCGGCGTCGGCTTCGTGCTCGGCGTCGGGGTGTCGGCGTCATGCTCGGCGTCGGCGTAGGCGTCGTGCTCGGCGTCGGCGTAGGCGTCGTGCTCGGCTTCGGCGTCGTGCTCGGCTTCGGCGTCGGCGTCGTCCTCGGCTTCGGCTTCGGCGTCGTGCTCGGCTTCGGCGTCGGCTTCGTGCTCGGCTTCGGCGTCGGCTTCGTGCTCGGCTTCGTCTCGGCATCGGCTTCGTGCTCGGCGTCGGTCTCCAGTGTGCCAGCGTGACCGGAGACGGGTCCGCCGCTTGGGAGACGGCTTGACGCTTCGCGGCGGCGCCTCGGCCGCCCTCGGAAACGGCTCGGCGGCCGTTAACGGCGCGCCCGCGCGGCCGTCTCCTCCTGCTGAACGGCGGCGAAATGCCCCTTACACGAGGACGAACCATGAAACTCCAGCGACTGCAGCTCGTTGCACTTCCCCTCTTCGTGGCGCTAGCGGGCGCCGCGGCCTGGCCGGCCCACGCGGGCACGGCCGGCGCCGCCCTGAGGCCCCGCGCCTCCTACGCCGTGCACGAATGGGGCACGTTCACGTCCGTCGCCGGGGACGACGGCCGCGCCCTCGTGTGGCGCCCCCTGACCGACCGCTCGAGCGACCTCCCGTCGTTCGTCTACAGCAACTACAAGGAGCCGTCGGCGCCGCCGACGAAGGGCCGCATCCCCGGCACCGTGCGCATGGAGACGCCGGTCCTCTACTTCTACTCCGACGCGGAGCGCGACGTGCGCGTGCGCGTCGGGTTCGACGCCGGCCTCATCACGGAGTGGTACCCGAAGGCCGTCTCCGTGGGCGACCACATCGACTGGGGCACCGTGAAGGTGATGCCCGGCAGCCACGCCGCCTTCCCGACCGACGGCACGGCGAGCCACTACTACCCGGCGCGCGACACCGACGCGGCCCCGGTGCGCGTCTCCGTGGGCGCGAACGTCGAGGACGAGAAGTTCCTCTTCTACCGCGGCGTCGCGCGCATGGAGCTGCCCGTCGTCGCCGCGCTGGACGGCGACACCGTCAAGCTGCGCGACGACTGGGACGCCGGCGTGGGCACGGCGATCGTCTTCGAGCGCCGCGGCGACCGCCTGGGCTGGACGTCGGTGAAGCTCGGCACGGCCGACGCGGTCGTGCGGCGTCCCGCGCTGGACGGCCGCCTCGAAGACCTCCTCGCCACGCTGCACGCGGAGCTGGTCGCGCAGGGGCTTTACGCCAAAGAGGCAAGCGCGATGATCGCCACGTGGCGCGACCACTGGTTCGAGGAGGGGCTGCGCGTCCTGCACGTCCTGCCGCGCGCGATCACGGACAGCACGATCCCACTCACGCTCGACCCGGCGCCGGCGGAGCTGGTGCGGGTCATGGTCAACCGCATCGAGGTCATCACGCCCGACATGGAGAGGGTGGCGGGCGAGCTGGTGAAGGCGACGGGCACCGCGACCGCCGCGAGCCGCAAGGCCACCGTCGCCGCGCTGGAGAAGCGCTACGGCCGCTTCGCGCGCGTCATCCTGGAGCGCACCGCCGCCCACAGCAAGAGCGACGCCGAGCGCGCCGCCATCACCAAGATCCTCGCCGGCTGAGCGCGCGCTTCCGCCCCGCCTCGCGCGCCCATCGCGAAGAATCGGGCCGGCCGCGCCGTCGATTCCTTCCTTCACGCGCGCCAACCCTTTGGCTGCTACCATCGTCCGCGCATGGGCACGACGCGCGCCGGCGCCCTCCTCGCGGCCGCGGCCCTCCTCGGGCCCGGCGCGGTAGGCTGCTTCGGCTGGCCGCCGCGCGGCGTGTCGGCCTGCCCACCTGGAACCCAGCGGGACGACGCGGGCGCGTGCGGCCCGATATCGTGCTCGCCCGGGACGCAGCGCTGCGCCGCCGCCGTCCCCGGCGACATCGAGCAGTGCCGCAGCAGCGGCGACGGGTGGATCACGGTCGGCCGCTGCGCGCCCGGACAAGCCTGCACCGCGGCACCGCCCGGCGTCGCCTGCGACCCGCCCGAGTGCACGCCCGGTGAGGACGCCTGCACGGCGGACGGGCTATGGCGCGTGTGCCTCGCCGGCGCGTATCAGGCGCCGGTGCCGTGCGCGGCCGCGCTGGCGTGCGACCCGGCGGCCGGCGGGTGCGTGCCCACCGTGTGCGGTCCGAGCACGACGTTCTGCGCCGACGACCACACGGTCGCCGCCTGCAACGCGCTCGGAACGGGCAGCACGGTCGTCGAGACCTGCCCCGCCGACGGCGCCTGCGCCGCGGGCGGCTGCTTCACGATGTGCGACCTGGTCGAGCTCACCCGCAGCTTCTACGGCTGCCGCTACTACGCGGTCGATCTGGACAACGCCTCGCACGACGACGGGCTTCAGTTCGACGTCGTGGCCGCGAACCCGAGCGACACCTACGCCTCGCTCGTGACCATCGAAGCGCGCGACCCGGCCGGCGGTTGGGCGTTGGTCGCGTCCGACACGGTCGCGCCCCGTGACCAGCACGTCTTCCCGCTCGCCGATCGCCACGCCGAGGGAACGGCGCTGGCGGCGCTCGCCTACCGCGTCACGTCGTCCACGCCGATCGCCGCCTACCAGATCAACTCGGACGGAACCGGCGCCGCGGCGGCGTCGAGCGGGGCCACCATGCTCTTTCCCGCGCCCGCGCTGGGGGGCGCGTACTACGTGGTGAGCCTGCCCACGGCGGTCGGGGACGACGCGGTCATCGGGTTCGGCGGCGAAGTGCACCATTCCGGCTTCGCCGTCGCCGCCGCGTTCGACGCGACGTACGTCACCGTCGTCACCAGCACGCCCACGCTCGCCGGCCCGGGCGTTCCGGCGCTTCTGGTCGGCGAGGCACTCGGCACGCCGCTCGCCGAGGGGGACGTGCTGCAGATCGAGGCCGCCGCGGTCGGCGGCGACTTGACCGGGAGCTACGTCGCGAGCGACCAGCCCGTGGCGGTGTTCGGATACAACGAGTGCGCCGTGCTCGGCCCGGGCTCGTGCGACCACGTGGAGGAGGAGCTGCTTCCGATGGAGTCGTGGGGCTTCACCTTCGCCGCCGCGCGCGGCGCGACCGGCGCCGAATCCGAGATGTGGCGGCTCCTGGCGGCGGAGAACGCCACGACGGTCACCTTCCACTACGGCCCCGGCGTCTCGGGCCTCCCGGCGTCGGACAGCTCCCTCGTGCTCGACGCCGGCGTGTGGGTCGACTTCGTCGTCGACGGACCGGCGTCGCCAGGTGACGCCTTGCCGGGCGACCTCGGCGATTTCGTCGTCTGGGCGGACAAGCCGATCTTCCTGGCGGACTTCCGTCTCGACGAGCCCGACTTCACGACCGTGGTCCCGCGGGAGTCCTGGAGCCCGGAGTACGCGTTCCCCGCGCCCGGATTCTTCGCCGAGGACCTGACGGTCGTGGGCGCGCCGTCGGTCTTCCTTCAGGTCGACGGCGCAGCGGTTCCGGACGCGGCGTGGGAAACGGGTCCCGGACTCTACAAGGTGTTCCGAACGCCCCTGGCCGCGGGCGCCCACACGCTCGCAGGCTCCTCGCCTTCGGAGCTGGACGCCTACGTCACCGGCCACCTGACCGGCGGCGCCGGCAGCGCGAGCTACGGCTTCATCGTCGGGCTGGAGCGGATGCCCACCGGCTGCACGCTCTGAATCACAAGACGTGAAGATCCCGGGTAGTGGCGACGCCTTGGCGTGCCAGAGCGGTTGGCGCGGCGATCCCACGTCCGGGCGCCGCTCCGCGTTACTCGGCTCGACGCAGGGCTCGCACGGGCGACGCTCAAGTCGGGCGGCGGTCGCCCGATAGCTGGAGGGTGGAGGGAATCACCGTGACAAGCTCGCCCGCCAGCCCGTCCGCCCCGACGATCGACGGCCGCCCGACCATCCGGCGCCGCTGGACCGTGAGCCTGCTCCTGGTCATCGTGGGCGGCGCGCTGCTGCTGATGATCTTCACGCGGGCCGTCAACGAGCACGGGGCGCGCCTCACCGGACGCGCCTGGCTGGCCAACTCCTCGCAGAACACGCTGCCCGTCTTGGTCCTGGAGACCCGCGCGGCGCTGGAGCACCTCGCCCGCGAGCGCGCCGACCGGGCGCTGTTTGCCGACGCGATCACGCTCGGCGACGGAGCGGCCCTGGCGATCCTGTTCAGCGGCGGCAGCGATCCCGAGCGCTGGGGCGCCCTGCACCCCGACGGGTCACCCATCGCCGACGTCGCGCCGCGCTGCCCGCCCGAGGCGATCGCCCGCGCGCTCGCGTCGCCGGGCCACGCCGTCAGCGCGGTGTGCGGCGTGCTCCCGGCGCTCGTCGTCGCCGTGCGCGCCGGCGCCGGCTGGCTGGTCGCCGAGCGCGACTTGGGCGCGTGGTTCGCGAAGGCCCTGTCGCAGGGCGCCGGCCCGGAGATCGCGCTCGTCGGACCCGGCGGGCACCTCGTGGGCAGCGCCAGCGATCTCGACGGACGCCCGGCGACGGTCGTGCTCGGCGCGGATCTGCGCGCGCACGTCGCGCCGGGTGCGGACCCGTATTACGGCGTCGCCACGGTGCACGTGCCGGCCTACGGCGGCTACAAGCCGGCAGGCGCTCCTGGCGAGGCCATCGGACGCGGCGATTCGGAGCTCGAGTGCGACGTCGCCCTCGCGCCCATTCCGGGCATGGAGAGCTCGCCCGTGCGCGTGCTGTTCTGGGTTCCGGCCGACATGATGCGCATCGGCGCGCGCTACGCCACGCTCTTCCTGGGGATCGGGACGCTGGTGGTGGCCCTGATCGCGTTCGCGGTCTCCGCGCGCCTGACCAGAACCCTGACGCGCCCGCTCGGCGCGCTCGCCGACGCCGCCGACCGCGTCTCGCGCGGCGATCTGTCCGCCGACGTCCCGATCGACGGCGACCGTGAGACGGCCCGCCTCGGCGCCAACTTCGCGGCGATGCTGGCGAGCCTACGCGAAACGACCGGCCGGCTGGCGACGCGCAACGACGAGCTTCAGGCGGCGAACGAGGGGCTGCGCGCCGCCGACGAGCTGGTCAGCGCCGCGTTCGCCCGCCAGGTCGAAGCCATGGAGCGCGTGGAGGTGACGCACGGGCAGCTCGTGCAGGCGGGCAAGCTGGCGGCGGTGGGCACGCTCGTCGCCGGCCTGTCGCACGAGCTCAACAATCCCATCGCGGTCATCGTCGGCTACGTGCAGGGGCTGTTGCGCACCACGCCTGCCGGCTCGCCGGCCCACGTCGGGCTCAGCGCGATCGAGCGGCAGGCACAACGCTGCGCCGCGCTGGTGAAGTCGCTGCTCGACTTCTCCCGCCAGCGGCCCCCCGAGCGCGAGGAGGTCGAGGTGGGGCGGCTCGTCGACCGCGTCGTCGAGCTGGCCGCCGCGCAGGCCAAGCACCGCGGCGTGGCGCTGCAGCGCTCGGCGCAGCCCGCGGACCTGCCGCGGCTGAACGTCGCCGCCGAAGACGTCTCCTCGGCGCTGTTGAACCTGGTGTCGAACGCGCTCGACGCCACGCCGGCGGGCGGGCGGGTGGTGCTGGCAGTGCTTGAAGCCGCGCACGACGAGCGCCCCGGCCTGGCCCTGACCGTGCAGGACAACGGCACTGGCATCCCGCCCGACGTGCTGCCCCACGTGTTCGACCCGTTCTTCACCACCAAGCCTCCCGGCCGCGGCACCGGCCTCGGCCTGCCGCTGTCGCGGCAGATCGTCGAGTGGCACGGCGGAAGCCTGCAGGTCGAGACCGAGGTCGGCCGCGGCACGACCATGCGCATCTGGCTGCCGCTCGACGGTCAGGCCCTCATCACCCGAATTGCCGCGTGAGTCGCTTCCTCGTCATCGACGACGAGCCCGATTTCCGGGCCATGATGCAGTTCACCCTCGGCGCCGACGGCCACGAGGTGCACGAGGCCGCCGACGGCGCCGCCGGACTGGCCGCGCTGGAGGCCGGCCCGGTCGACGCGGTGGTGCTCGACGTCCATCTCGCCGCCGAATCGGGGCTGGACGTGCTGGCGGCCATCCGCCGCCGCTGGCCCGCGCAGCGCGTCGTTCTGGTCAGCTCCGGCCTCGTGCACGACCCGGAAAGCGACCGCGACGACGAGGGCCGCGGCGGCGGCGACGCCGGCGCTGGCGCGACCGGAGCGCCGGCACCCGCCGCGACCGCTCCAGCCGCACCGCAGGCCGACGCGTTCCTGCGCAAGCCCTTCCAGCTGGAGGAGCTTCGCACGGTGCTGGAGGCGCTGCTCCCCCGCAAAGAAATTGCGCCGGTCGCGAAGGCACACGTCCTCGTCGTCGACGACGAGGCCGACCTGCGCGACATGCTGACCTTCACGCTCGTCCAGGAAGGGTACGAGGTGGAGAGCGCCGACAGCGGGGAAGCGGCGGTCGAAGCGGCGCACCGGCGTAAGTTCGACCTGTGCATCACCGACCTCAAGATGCCCGGCATGGGCGGCGTCGCCGCGGTGAGCGCCCTCAAGCAGCTCGACCCCGATCTCGAGATCATCGTCGCCACCGGCTACGCCTCGGTCGACACGGCGATCTCCTGCATGCGCGCCGGCGCCTACGACTACGTGTGCAAGCCGTACAACCTCGCCGACCTGACGCGGCTCATGGAGCGCGCGCTGGAGCGGCGCCGCCTGCAAGGCACGGCGGCGCTGTACGAGAGCACGCAGGTTCTGCTCGCCACCCCGCGCGACCAGGACCTGGCCCAGATCGCGCTCGACCGCGCGCGCCGCCTGTTCGGCGCCGACGGCGTCGGCCTGGTGCTGGCGGAGGACGACCAGCGGACGCGCACCGTGCGCTGGGAGGGGACGCTCGCGGAAACGCCGCTGGACCTGCTGGGCCGCCTGACCGCGCGCGCCGACGAGGCGCGCGTCCCGCTGCGCCTGGCGCGCGGCGGCGACGACGCCGCGCTGCTCCCCGAGCCGTTCGCGGCCGCGCTGCTCTTCCCGCTGGTCGCGCGCGAGCGCTTCCTCGGCGCGCTGGCGATCTTGCGCGACCTCACGCGGCCCCCCTTCGGCGCCGGCGACCTGCAGCGCGGCGCGGTCTTCTCCAGCCAGCTCGCCATGGCGCTCTTCAACGCGGACCTCTACCGCGCGCTGGAGGCCACGATCGCCCAGCTCATCGCCACGCGCGAGCAGCTCGTCCGGTCGGAGAAGCTGTCGCTCGCCGGCGCGCTCGCCGGTGCGGTGGCCCACGAGGTCAACAACCCGCTGGCGGTGCTGCAGTCCAACCTCCAGGGGCTGTCGGACGTCGTCGCCCAGGGGCGGGCCGAGGGGCTGAGTGCGCGCCTGGCCGACGAAGCGACAGAGATGCTCGCCGACGCGCTCGACGGCAGCCGCCGGCTCGGAACGCTGGTGGCGGATTTCCGCGGACTGGGCGGCGAGGACGTAGAAGGACGGCGCGAGACGTTCGACGTCGGCGACCTGCTGCAGGCGGTCGTGGCGGCGACGCGCGCGCATCCGGAGCTGGGCTCCTTGGCGCTGCGCGTGGTGGCGGCGGCCGCGCCGTCCGGGGCGCCGCCCGCCGTTCGGGCCGCGGCCGTAGCCGCCGACGTCGAGCGTGCCCTCGTGGGGGTGCTGCAGGGCGTGGCCGAGCGGGCCGCGGTGCGCGGCGACGCCTCGCCGACGCCGGTCGTGCTGCGCTACGACAGCGACGTGCGCGGCCCCCGCATCCTGGTGGAGGACCCGCGCTCCGTTCTCGATCCCGCCGAGCAGGCGCGCCTGTTCGAGCCGCGCCTCGGCGTCGACGCCAGCGGCCACCGCCGCATGCGCCTGCACCTGGGCCTGCCCATCGCCGAGCGCCTGTTGCGCCGCAACGCCGGCTCGCTGGAGGTCGCGCCCGGCGCGACCGGCGGGACCGTGTTCGCCGTGCGCCTCGCCGGCCCGCCCAGCTGATCAGGCCGCTCCAATCGGAGCCGGAACCGGAGCGGGAATCGGGACCGGAGCCGGAACTGGGATCGGGTCAGGTCAGGGCGCGGTCGGGGTCGCCGGGGTAGGCGATGCCGGCGCCGACGCGGAGGCCGAGGGCGACGATGGTCAGGGTCGGGTTGAAGCCGGACGAGGTGGGGAAGAGCGCGCCGTCGGCGGCCCAGAGGTTGCCGACGTCGTGAAAGCGGCCGGTGGGGTCGCAGACGCTGGCGGCGGGATCTTCGCCGAAGCGGAGCGTACCCATGATGTGGCGCGACGAGGGCACGGTGTCGGCGGGCGCGATGAAGGCCCAGCGCGCTCCGGCGGCTTGGACGACGTCGAGGAGCTTGGGGGCGTAGAAGGCGCGCGCGGCGAGCTCCCAGGGATGGCTCTGGTAGGTGACGCGCGCCACGGGCAGGGCGTCGAGGTCGCGCACCTCGGGGTCGAGGTCGACGCGGTTCGACGGCTGCGGCGCGTCCTCCGCCTGCATCGTCAGCACCATGAAGTGGTCGCGGAACGGGCTCTGGCGGATGAGCGACTTGAGGGGCGCGCCGTGCTGGCCGAGGTCGCGCGCGTAGTTCAGCGCCTCCGAGATGGGCCCCTCGGCGGCGCCGAGCTCGACGATGCCGCCGAGCGGGCGGCGCGGGTCGTCGGGCACGCCGCGGAAGTCGGTCACGGCGTGCGTCACCGAGCGGCCGCGGTGGCCGTGCAGCCGCTCCTCCAGCACGCCGATGGCGATGGTCTGCAGGTGGAACATGAGGTTCCGGCCGACGAGACCGCTGGAGTTCCCCACACCGGGGCCGCCGGGGTCGGAGAGCAGACAGAGGCGCGCGTCCTCGATGGGCGAGGCGGCGAGCACGTAGCAGTCCGCGGTGAACGTGAGCGGCTCGCCGCGCGGGCCGAGCGCGTCGACGCCCACGACCTCGCTGCCGGTGGGGCCGAGGCGCAGGCGCACCGCGCGCGTCTCGGGCCGGAGCTGGCAGCGCCCGGAAAGGAGCGCCTTGCGCAGCGTGGTCACGGCCGGCGAGCCCTTGGCGTTGATCGGGCAGCCGTAGCCGCCGCAGAAGCCGCAGTCGACGCAGGGGGGGCGGTTGTCGTACGGCTGCGAGTTCACGCCGGTGGGGTACGGGTACGGGTGGTAGCCGAGCGCGGCGGCGCCCTCGGCGGCGCGCAGCGCCACGTACATCGGCACGCCGGGGGGCATCGGGTACGGCCCGCTGCGCGGCGGGTCGAACGGCGAAGCGCCGGCGACGCCGGCCACGCCGCCGACCTGCTCGGCGTATAGGTAGAAGCGCTCCAGCGCGTCGTAGTCGACAGGCCAGTCGGCGAAGGCGGCGCCGTGCACGGGGCGCATGGCGGAGCCGAGACGGAAGTCGGCGGGGATGAAGCGCGGCATCTTGAGGTCGGCGTGCACGGCGCCGCCGCCCACGGTCTTGGGGAGCGCGTTGACGTCGCCGACGAACGTGCGGGCGCCGTCGGCCTCGCGGCGGCGGAACGTGCGCGGGTCGACGAGCACGTCGGCGTCGAGGAAGCCGCGCTTTCGTTGCTTGACCTCGTCGTTGGAAAAACGTGGGCTGGGGCGGCCGGGGGCCGGGTCGTCGAGGCCGGCGAACTGGTTGGGGCCGGCTTCGAGCACCAGTACGTTCCGCCCGGCCTTCGTGAGCATGTGCGCGGCGGCGGCGCCGCCGGCCCCGCTGCCGATGACGAGGACGTCGAACGCGGCGAGCGCGGCGTTGCCGACGACGGCGCTCACGTGACCCGTCCGCCGAGCGAGATCGTCACGAGCTCGATCCACATGCGTGCGTCGTCCTGCAGCGGGTCGGGGTCGGGGGCGGGGTCGGCGGTGCTCATCGGCGCCTCGGGGCGCTCTCGGTAGGTGCGTGCGGCGTAGTCGTAGAGGCTGTAGCCGAGCGGCTGCGTGTCGCCTTCGACGTGCGCGAGCGCCCAGCCGGCGCCGTCGCGGTTGCCGCCGTACTCGGGCGCGCCGAGCACGGCCTCCAGCACGAGCTCCACGAGCGCGCTGCGGAAGGCGGGGTCGAGGGCGGCGTAGGCGGCTTCGCGCGCGGCGGGGTCGAGCGTGTCGAGCGGCCCGGGGGCGGCGGCCACGGCGTCGCCGAGCGCGCGGCGAAAAAGGTCGCGCAGCCCCTCGACCGGACCCAGCACCGCGTCGTTGGGGCCGCCCCCGTCGACGCCGGCGGAGCCGTACAGACGCAGGCGCCAGCCCGCCTCGGTCACGCGGTCGAGCGGCAGCCACGTCTCGAAGTCGTTGGGCGGGTATTCGCCGGAAGGCGCGCCGGCGCCGTCGTTGTAGGGCATGCGCCCGGAGAAGGGGCCGCTGGCCCAGAGGCGCGGCGGGTACCAATCGAACACGGTGAGCAGGCGCTCGATGTAGTCGACCGCGCCCATGGCGGCGGCGCCGGGCCCGCGGTCGTCGGGCGGGAGCACGACGTCGCACAACGCGCCCAGCGCGCCGCGTCCGGCGGCCGTGAAGAACGCGGGCGCGCCCGGACGCCCGCAGCCCGCTCCGGGGAGAAGACCCGCCGCGGTCGCGGCCGCGCACAGCTCCAGGAACTCGCGGCGCCTCAAGCGAAGGGGTGCGAGCGGCATGTCTTCCGTGCGGCGACGCTACAACGGGCCCGAAGACCGGTCAAAGCCGAGCGCGTTTTCTAGAGTCCGCGGCCATGAGGCCGTGCCCACACGCTCCGCCCGTCGTTCTCGCGCTTGTCCCCCTGTTCGCCGGCGGCGGCGCGTGCGGCGACGCGTCCACGGTCTCTGGCACCGCCGCGGCCGGCGTCTCAGGGGCCCTTCGCCGAGAAGTACGTCACGCCGAGCGTCAGGTCGTACGCGGCGTCGTGCGCGACGGCGTCGTCGAGCCCGCTCGTCCCCGTGCCGTTGAAGCCGGCGCGGTAGTACGTGACGCCGAGGGACAAGCCCACGCGCAGCGCGCGGCGCAGTTGCCAGCCGGCGCCGACGCGCGCGTCGAAGCCGAGCTTGCTGACGCCGCTGCCCGCGGCGCCGTAGAACGGATGCGCCTGCTTGCCGACGCCGAGCCCGAGGCGGAAGCCCGCGCCCGCTTCCAGCCAGATGTGGTCGACGACCTCGAAGGCGGCGTCGGCCCCGGCGCGCAGCGTGGGGAAGGACAGCGTCTCCAGCGAGCGCGTCTCGCCGTCGCGCACCGCGGCGCGGTGCAACATCAAGTCGACGCGCGGCGCGACGACCAGGCGGTCCGACATCAGGAGCAGGCGGTAGAACACGCCGAGCCCCGCCTCCAGCCAGCCGTTGGGGATGCGCACGTCGACGGGCCCTTCCTGGAACTTGGCCGACGGGAAGCCCAGCCGGAAGTCCAGGCGCGCCCCCAGCGGGGCGAGCGGGTCCGACGCGGAGCGAACGAGGGCGAGCGGGCGGGCCGCCACGCTCAGGGCGAATCCGGGGAACGGCAGCGGCGCCAGCGACGCCTCGCCGGTCGGGCTCGCCGACGTGATCTTCACGCGGTGAACGGTTCCGTCGAAGCTGGCGCTCGCCACGAGCCAAGCTTCGGCGGGGTGGCGCGGCGCCGTCAGGAACCAGCCCGCCACGCCGGTGGGCGCGGACGCGGACACCGCCGGCCCGCCCTCCTCGGCCGCCTCCCCCTTCCCTCCCGCCACCGGGATCTCGTCGGCGCGCGCGGCCGTCGGCGCCGCCGCCATCGCCGCCCCCCACAGCAGCCCCGCCAGCGCGGCACGTCCCCGAGCGTTCGTCATGCGGCGAGGATCGGCGCAGCCCGCCGCGCGCGTCAAGAGCGCCACTGCCCCGACGCCGGCGCCGACGCCGAGCGCCGGCGCCTAGCGCGGGGCGACCAGCAGGCTCTGCAGGGAACGGCCGATCGCCCCGCGCTCGTCGTGCAACGCCGTGTCGGCGAGGCCGACGCCGTCGGGCTGCGCGGAGGTGGCGGCGTCGAGGCAGATCCATTCGCCCTGGGCCGCACGGTGCAGGTACACGGTGAGGTCCGGGTTCACGAACGTCCAGCGGGCGAGGTCCAGCACCACGCTGACGCCGTTCCCGGAGTCGGCCGCGACGATCACGCGCTGCAGCGGCGAAGGCGCTTCCCCGGCGACGAGCGGCACGCGCATCCGCATCCAGGCCGCCACCGGCCCGCGCCCGAAGACGCCGCGCGCGAAGCGGCATTCCATGGCCGTGTGGTAGCCGCGCGCCGCGGAGAAGAACGGGAAATCGAACGGCGCGCTCGCGCCCGGCCCCGCGGGCGGAGGCGGCGCCGGGGCCACCGCCGCCAGGTCCAGGTGCGCCCGGCGGATGCACAGGGCGGTGGCGCGGCAGACCTCCTGCCCGCCGGCCGTCGCCGCGGCGCGCAGGTGCGTGACCTGCCTCCCGGCGCGCGCCACTTCGGCGGTCACGTCCAGCGGCGCCAGCGGCACAGGCCGCACGAACTCCACGGTGAAGCGCGCCACGAGCGGCGGCACCTGGGCCGCCGCCTCGCCTTCGCCCGGCACGAGCGCCTCCATCGCCCGCGCCAGCAGCGCGGCCGGCGGCCCGCCGTGCATGAAGTCGCGGTGCCACGGTCCGCGCGGCAGCTCGGTCGGGACGTAGCGCACGCCGTCGGCGTGGAAGAAAGCGTCGGGCTCGGCCATCAGCGCAGCAATCGGCGCCCCTTGGCGGGCGCGCGCAAGGGCCGATGCTAGCAACCGCCGTCGCGCCGCGTCCATCCGCGCGCCGGCGCACGCCCGGGCGCCCCGGCGCTCGCGCGCGAACGCCCGGCGGCGCTCGCCTTCACGCGCTCGACTTGCCGGCTTCGCCCCCGACGATGAAGCCGCGCAGGTAGTCGTACAGCCCGGCGGGCGTGTGGTAGCGCGCCGGCACGTCGCCGAAGTGCAGCTGGGCGGCGTCGCGCAGCGGGTGGGCGACGCGCGGCGCGAGCAGCTCCCAACCCAGGCGCGTGCCGTTCTGCGAGGCGTAGTCGGTGAACGTCATCGCCGCGCCCTCGGCGCGGAAGTAGCCGTGGAACTTCGACACCGTCGGGTGGGGAAGCACGACGTCGTTGTTCGGCGCGCGGCCGAGCGTGATCTTGTCCTGGTAGAGGTTGACCTTGTGCTTGCCGATCGGCAGGACGAGCGTGGAAGCGGCGATGCGGCGAAGCTGCTCGGCGACGCCTGTCTTGGTGGCCGGGGCGGTGTCGATATCGTCGCGCACGCCGCGGGGCGGCGGCACCAGCGGCCGGGAGGGCAACGGCGTGGGCAGCCCCTCGCGTACGCCTACGCCCTCCAGCTCCACCCGCAGGATCAACAGCACCGGCTCCGCGTATTTCGCGCCGAACTCCTCCGCCGTCCTGGTCCGGCACGGCTCGACGAGGTCCTGGAGCAGCATGGACCGAATCATAGTTAGTCTCGCGCGCGCTGCCCAGCGCCCGCGATGCGCAATTTGCGAATCAGACGACGGCGGTGGGCCAGACGGTGCCGGCGGGGGGAGGCAGAGGGGCGGGGGCGATGACGCGGAAGCGCAGGCGCTTGCCAGCGAGCGCGCCGGCGTCGCGGAGCGGGAGCGACCACAGCCAAAGCGCGTCGTGGGCGCGCGGCAGGCGGACGACGAGCACGCCGAAGTTGCGGTCGTCGACGCGCGCGCCGCCGACGACGAGGGGGGAGAACGTGCCGGGGGCGGACTCGACCTCGACGACCACGAAGGCGCCGGCGCGCAGCGGCGGGTTGGCGTCGCGCGCGCCGCGCCAGGCGCCGCGCAGCAGCACCGCCGAGGGATCCGTGCGGGAGGCGCGGAACGCCGCGCCGTGCTGAGCGGCGTCGGCGCGCAGCGCGGGGTCGCGCAGCTCCGCCGTCATCGGCACATCGGCGTTCTCGCCGGCGAGGCGGATGTGCGTCTGGTCGAGGCGTGCGTTGAACACGGCGTTCCCGGCCGGTGCGGGCGTGGGTGCCGGCGCGGCGGCCAGCGCGTCGAACGCGCGCGTGAGCCAGGCGCCGCTGCGCCGTCCCCAGATGACCGAAGCGCCCTCGTAGTGCTGCGCGCGGTACTCGTCCTCGGTGCTGAAGTAGGAGCCGAAGTCGCCGGCGGGGGAGGCGACCACGACGGGCAGCGCGGGCCGGCCGAAGCGCGCGCGCACGGCGTCGGCGACGGCCAGCGCGGCGAAGGCGGTGGGCTCGGCGGGCACCGCGGCGAGCGCCAGCTCGCCCGGGACGGGGCCCGGCCCGGCGGCGGGGCCTGACACGGCCGCGGGAACCAGGCGCACCAGCCGCAGCGGAAGGAACGTGGGGGCGCCGGGAAGAGGGACGCCCAGGTGCGGCTTGGGCGAGTGCGGGTCCGCCGCGTGGAAGGGCTCGACCAGGCCCTCGGGCAGCGGCCCGGAGCCGGCGCTGAACTCGGAGCCGGCGAGCACCGACGGCCCGAAGCGCGCGTGGCCGGCGAGCACGTCGCCGGGCCCGGGGCCGGCTGCGGCGCCGCGCAGCCCGAGCTCGGCGTAGCGCACCTCGATCGTGAGCGCGTCGGCGAGCGCGGCGTGCGCCGCCAGGCACGCCTCCACCAGCGCGTGGCCCAGCGCCGCCGCCGCCTCGCGCGCCAGCGCCAGGCAGGCGTCGAGGCGCTCGTCGCGCCGCCGCCGCAGGACTTCGTCCACGGTGCGCGACGGGACCACCACGTTGGCATCGCCGAGCGCGCCGCCGCAGAGCCCGAGGCGCACGCGGCCGCCGCGCGCCTGCTCCAGCGTGGCGCCGTCGGCGAAGGCGGGGGACGTCGACGGCAGCGCCGCCCCGGCGAAGCGCGCGAAGAGGGTCTGCTCGGCGAGGCGCACCGCCTCGCCCATGACGTCGGCGCTGTACAGAGTCTCCAGCCGGCTGACGAACGCGGGCGTGGCGCCGAACGTGGCGAACGCGCCGATGGGCGCGCCGTCGAGCGCCTCGGCCCAGACGCAGTGGACGCGCGCGTCCACGAGCAAGCGGTCGAGCGGGCTGCGCTCGACCGCGGCGTCGACACCGGCCCATGCGCCCGACACCGGCGTCGCGGCGGCGGCGGGCGCGGCGGCGGCCGCGGCTGCGCCTGCGAGGTCCACGCCGGAAGCGGCGGCGACGCGCGCGAACGTGCGCTCGGGCTCGGCGGCGGCGACGGCGTCGTCCCAGACGTCGCCCGCCGGCGCGGCGTCGCTCAGCCCGGCGGCGTGCGCGGCGTCGAGCGCGAAAGCGTGCGGCGGCGCGGGCGCGGCCGGCGCCGGCGGCACCGGCCAGGTGACCGGGTCGGGAGGCACCGCGCCGCCGTTGAGGCGCCGCGCCGCGTCGCGCACGTTCGCCTCCTCGTCGCCGGGCACGTTCGGATCGATGCCGTGGAGGTTCCGCACCGCCGCGCGGTAGCTACGGTTCCAGGCCAGTCCCCAGGCCGCGAAGCTGCCGTAGCCGACGCGCGCCGGGGCGAGACGCGCGCAGGCGTCACGCACCCCCACCGCCAGCGCCTGCGCCAGCGCCTCGGAGGTGTCCAGGTCGAAGCCGCTGCCGAGCGGCGTGGACACCACCGAGTCGAAAACGCGGTTGGCGTAGTCGTGGCCCGGCCCGCGGTGCGTGTGCGAGGCCCCGAGGAACAGGCGATCGACGCGTACCCCGGTTGCCGGCGCGACGAGCGCCGCCACCCGCTCCGCCAGCCACCGTGTCCCGGTGTGCAGGTCGGCGGCGACGAGCGCCACGCGCTCCGCCTTGCCGTCGTCGATCACCAGCACCGTGGCGAACAGCCGCCCCCACGCGCCCTGCGCGTGGCCGCTGGTGAGGGAATGGCCGGCGAGCGCCAGGCCGAGCGCCGGAGTCAGATCGACGCGCGCCGTGCCCGCGCGCAGCACGGCGCTCCCGCCGGCCTGGCCGACGGGTGCGACGTGCGCCGGGCGTGGCAGCGGCGGGAGATCGTGCGCCATGATTCGCCTACCGTGCCGAAGCCCGACCGCGCGGTCAAGCGCGCGCGCCGGCGCGGACGCGGACCGCCGGGAAGCGCGCCTGCAGCTCGGCGAGGTCGGCGTCGTCGAGGTGCACTTCCGCGGCGGCGGCGCTGGAGCGCGCGCTGGCCGGGCGGCTGGCGCCGGGGATGGGGACGACGGCGGGCGACAGCGCCAGCAGCCAGGCCAGGCAGACCTGATAGGGCGTGGCGCCGCGCCGGCGCGCCACCGCGGCGAGGACGGGGTCCGCCGCCACGCGCGCGTGGCCGCGGTGGCCGCCGACCGGACTGTGCGCGAGGAACGCGATGCCCAGCGCCTCGCAGTGGGCCACCACGCCGTTCTCGAAGGAGGTCGCGTCGAACGGGTTGCAGCGGTTCTGCACGGTGGCGATGGGGACGATGGCACGCGCCTCGTCGATCTCCGCGACGTCCACGTTGGAGAGGCCCACGTGCACGATCTTGCCGGCGGCGCGCAGTGCGGCCAGCGCACCCACGCTGTCGGCGAACGGCACCGCGTCGTCGGGCGCGTGCAGCTGGTAGAGCTCGATGGCCTGGACGCCGAGCGCCTGCAGGCTGCGCTCGCACGCGGCGCGCAAGTGCTCGGGGCGGCCGTTGGTGGTCCACGCGCCGCGCGGGCGCTCCAGCCCGCCCTTCGTGGCGACGACCACGTGCTGCCGGCCGCTGCGTTCGTGCACGGCGCGCGCGATGAGCCGTTCGTTGTGGCCGAGGTCTGCGTCGTCGAGGCAGTAGACGTCGGCGGTGTCGACGAGCGTCATGCCCGCGTCGATCGCGGCGTGAATGACCCGTACGCCTTGGTCTTCGTCCGGGCGCCCGACGATGGACAGCGGCATGCCGCCGAGGCCGATCGCGCTCACGTCCGGCCCGCCGGGGCCGAGCTTGCGGGTTTGCATGAAGACGTCATCGCAGCGCCGCCCGCGGCGCGTCAACCGAAACCTGGTGTAGATTTGGCGGCCATGGGGCACACGACAGGATGCGGCGCGGCGTCGCGTGCGGCGCGGGCGGTGTCCCTCATGGCCGCGGCGGCGGCCGCCACCACGGCGCTCGGTGGCTGCGGGCCTGCGCGCATGCCGGCGGGGGCGACGCCGGCGCCGGCGACGTCGGGGCCCAGCAGCGCCGCCGCGACGGCCCGTCCGGCCGGCACGGCCGCCGCGACCGCCAGGCCGGCGATCGGCGGCGCCAGACGCCGCCGCGCGCACGGGTCCGGCGACGCCACGGCCGCCGCCGGCGCGGCCGGCGCAGCCGGCGCGACTGGCGCGACGATCTCGATCGCCAAGCTCAGCAACCTGGAGTCCGAGGCGGACCTCGCCGCCGCGCCCGGCGGGCGCGTGGCGGCGGCGTGGATCGCGATGAAGGACACCAGCGGGACCACGTCGCGCATCGCGTACGCCTTCTCCGACGACGGCGGCAAGACGTGGACGCCGCCCGCCGCAGTCGACCCGACCGGCGACGGCACGCACGGCTTCCTCGGGTACGACCCCGCGCTCGCCGCCGACGCGCACGGCGCCTTCCACCTGGCCTGGCTGGGCGCGCTGCCCGGCCACCACTCCGGCGACGACATGGGCGTGTGGACCGCGACCGCGGCGGCGGGCAGCACGCGCTTCGCCGCGCCGGTGCTGCTCAGCGCGCGCGGCACGCTCGACGTCGACAAGCCGACCATCACCGTCACGCGGCGCGGCTCGCTGCTGGTGGCGTACGACCTCGGCGACGCCGACGGAAACGCCGAGGTGGCGCGCACCACCGACGGCGTCACTTGGACGCGCGCGCGCCTGGAGCCCGCGCGCCGGCGCGAGCGCTGGCTCTTTGCCGTGTGCGGCCCGCGCGAAGGCACGGACCGCGTGTGGGTCACCTACGCCGACCGCGACAGCATCGGCCTGCAATGGAGCGACGACGACGGCGTGACCTGGTCGCGCGAAGAGGCGGCGGTGGCGCGCCGCGCCAGCGACGGCCCGGTCGAGTCCTGGCAGTCGACCACCTGCGTGGGCGAGGGGCGCAACGTGTGGGTGGTCTACGGCCTGAGCGACGACGGCTGGAGCGGCGACGCCTTCCCTCGCTCTCACGCGCTGCTGGTGGCGCGCTCGCACGACGCCGGGCGCAGCTTTCCCGAGCGGCACGAGGTGCACGACCCGGCGGCGGGGCGCCTGTTCATGCTCCCCAAGATCGCCCGCGAGCCCGGCGGCGCGATCGACCTCGTCTACTACGCCGACGGCGCCGGGCGCTCCGGCGGCGCGGAAGGCGCCGGCAGCGTGCGCTGGAGTCGCTCGACGGACGGCGGCGTGACGTTCGGGCCGAGCGTGGCGCTGGCGGAGAAGATCGTCTTCGATGCGCGCCGCTCCAAGCGCACCTGGCTGGGCGACTACCTGGGGCTGGGCTTCGCCGACGCCACCCTCTTCACCGCGTTCGTGGACAACGCCGGCGGCAAGGGCCACGTGGCCTTTCGGCGGGTGGGCACGCCCTAGAACCGGTCCCCAGAACTCCGGTTGTGGGGCGCGGGGCGGAGCCGCGGCCTGGCGAGCGCTGGCTTTGCCAGCCTGAGCGAACGACGTTCTTGGGACCGGCTGTAGTGCGCGGGCGGCACGTTACGCTAGGCTCGCCGCCGGAGACGCGGGCGCCGGCCGCCGGCGCGGCGGCGGCGGCCCAGACGGGGGCTGGAGCGAGCCTGGGAGGAGACGCGTGGCGCGGCCCGCTGTGAGGACGTCGGTCGTCAACGTGCTGGTCATCGGATCGGGCGGGGCGGGCCTGCGCGCGGCCGTCGCGGCGCACGAGGCGGGAGCGCAGGCGGCCATCCTGGCGAAGCGCGCGCGCGGCGACGCGCACACCGTGCTGGCGGCGGGCGGCATCAACGCCGCGCTCGGCACGCGCGACCCCGAGGACTCGTGGCAGCAGCACTTCGCCGACACGCTGCGCGAGGGCTATTTCCTGGGCGACCCGCGCACGGTGGAGATCATGACGCGCGAAGCGCCGGCGGCGGTGCTGGAGCTGGCGGACTGGGGCTGCGCCTTCGCACGCACGCCCGACGGCAAGATCGACCAGCGCTTCTTCGGCGCGCACCGCTGGCGGCGCACGGCCTACGCGGGCGACTTCACGGGGCGGGCGATGGTGCGCGCGCTGGCGGGGCGCGTGACGGCGCTGGGCATCCCCGTCGTCGAGGGCCAGTACGTTTCGCGCTTGCTGGTGGCGGAGGACACCTGCTTCGGGGCGCTGGCGTTCGACCTGCAGACGGGCGAGCGCACGGCGTGGCTGGCCGACGCGGTGGTGCTGTGCGCGGGCGGGCACACGCGCCTATGGCGGCGCAGCTCGTCGCGGCGCGACGAGAATTACGGCGAGGGGATGGCGCTCGGGCTGCGAGCCGGGGGCCGGCTCATGGACATGGAGCTCGTGCAGTTCCATCCGACGGGGATGCTGGTGCCGGAGGAGGCGGCGGGGACGCTGGTGACGGAGGCGGTGCGCGGCGAGGGCGGGCGGCTCTTCAACGCCGCCGGCGAGCGCTTCATGCAGCGCTACGACGCCAAACGTCTGGAGCTGTCGACGCGTGATCGCGTGGCGCTGGCGGCCTACACCGAGATCAAGGAAGGGCGCGGCGGGCCGAACGGCGGGGTGTTCCTCGATATCACGCACCTGGGGCGCGAGCTGATCCTGGAAAAACTGCCGCGCATGTACCGCCAGTTCATCGAGTACCAGATGCTGGACATCTCCAAGCAGCGGATGGAAGTGGCGCCCACCGCGCACTATTCGATGGGCGGGCTGGTGGTGGATCCCGAGACGCACGCGACCGGCGTCCCCGGGCTCTACGCCGCGGGCGAGTGCACGGCCGGGCTGCACGGCGCGAACCGCCTGGGCGGGAACTCGCTCGTCGAGACGGTCGTCTTCGGGCGGCGCGCGGGCGAGGCGGCGGCGCGCCGCGCGCTGGAGCGCGATTTCCAGCTGCGGCCGCGGCGCGTGGTGGAGGAGGCGAGCGCCGAGCTGGACGCGCTGGTGAAGCCCGGGAGCGAGCTGGCGCGCCCGCTGCAGCGCGCCGTGCGCGATCTGATGTGGGAGGAGTGCGGCGTGGTGCGCGACGCCGCGGGGCTCGGGCGCGGGCTCGAGCGGTTGGCGGGCGTGGCGAGCGCGGCGGAGCGGGTGGACGTGCGGCCAAGCGCCGAGGGCTGGGGCGACCTGGTGCACCTGCTGGACCTGCGCGCCGCGCTGGTGACCGCGGAGGCGACGTTGCGCTGCGCCCTGGAGCGGCGCGAGACGCGCGGCTGCCACAACCGCAGCGACTTCCCTGCGCTCGACCCGGGACTGAAAGTGAACCTGCACGTGCGCCGCGACGACGCGAGCGGCCGGCTCGAGGTGAGGCCGGTGCCCGTGCCCCCCGTCCCGGCGGAGCTGGCATCCTGGGCGGACGAGGCGCACCCGCTCGAAGTCGGCGGCGACAAGCTGCTCGAATAGCGCGGCCCGCGCGCGCGGCTCCGCACGACGCCCCGATCCGGGGCCGAGCCGCACCACGCGCGGCAGGCCGGAAGAATGCGCGCGCCCGCGCGGCCTGGCACGGCGCTCGGCTCCTGGATACCATCGGCGCGATGGAGGCCGGGGCGGTGCTCGCCGAACGGTTCGTGCTGGAGCGCGCGGCCGGGGCCGGCGGAATGGGAACGGTGTGGCGCGCACACGACCGCCACACCGGCGAGGCGGTCGCGGTGAAGGTCGTCATCGCCGGCACCGACGGCGAGACCGAGCGCTTCGCCCGCGAGGCGCGCACGCTCGCCGAGCTGCGGCACCCCGGGATCGTGCGTCACGTCGCGCACGGAACGACGCCGGCCGGCGAAGCCTTCCTGGCCATGGAGTGGCTCGACGGGGAGGATCTGGCGGAGCGCCTGGCGCGGCAAGGGCTGACGGCCGCGGAGGCGGTGACGGCGGCGGCCCTCGCCGCGCGTGCGCTCGGCGCCGCGCACCGCCGCGCGGTCGTGCACCGCGACGTGAAGCCCAGCAACCTGTTCTTGGTCGGCGGCCGCGTCGGCGAGCTGCGCGTCCTGGACTTCGGCGTGGCGCGCGTCGGCCTGGCCCGCCCCCTGACCCGCTCGGGGGCCCTGCTGGGTACGCCGGGCTACATGGCGCCAGAGCAGGTCGAAGGGCGCCGGCCGGTTGACGCGCGCGCC
>DASYRF010000416.1:0-28082 GCA_036004705.1 Myxococcota bacterium | reverse complement strand
GGTCGTGGCAAGCGCTCCGACCGCGGACAACCTGGGGAGCCTAGTGCTGCCCGAGGCCCTGTTCCCGCAACTACAACTACTGCCGCCAGGGTCATCTGCACCGGGCGGCGAACGCCACGTGAAGTCATTCGGGTTCATGAGGAAACTCCGCATTCCAAATTGAGTGGTCTCCCGTGGATACTAGTAATGTCATGCTTCGTTGCGGCCGTGGTTCCTACGTGTCCCAGAGGTATGCGATGACTTCCAAAGTAATGTTACTACCGTTGGTGTTGCCGCTGATCGTCCAACGGAGGTAGTCGGGCAAGTTAGTGATCACGGGCGGCCTGAAAACTCCGGTGGTGTTGCCCGTGATGGAGATCGTACCAAAGCTTGGCCAGAAGGTGGGGTTCGCGAGATCGTCGCTCAGCGCGATCGCGGAGGCGCCTCTGACGTCGAAGAGGCCGGCCGCCGCAGAGGCGTTTCTGTACACGTTCACCCAAACCTGACCCGTCTTCCAGCCGGTCGTCTGAATTGCAAACCTGATCTCCTGGGTCGTGGGATTGGTGCTCAACGAGAACGTTGGCTGCATGACGACGCGCCGAAAGGCCATGGTAGCTTCCTCCTGGTGACTTCCGGAACCTGTCAGACCGTTCCGGAGCGCAGGATCGCGCTCCTCGCGTTTCATGCTGCCGGAAGGCATCCTGGACAACAATGATCGGCGCGATCAATGACGCCCGCGTGCCCCGTGCGATCACGCCCCTGGCCTCAAGCTCCGAAGCGCGAAGTGGCAGTCGCAAGGCCCGCGGAGCCGGGTCACGGCACGGTGGGCGTCGTAGCGCCGCGGGACGCTCAGGCTTCGGCTTCGCCGAGCGCGGGGAGGCGGATGCGGAAGGTCGTGCCGGCGCCGGGGGCGGACTCGAGCACGAGGTCGCCGCCGTGGTCGCGCACGATGCCGCGGCTGACGCTCAGCCCCAGGCCGGTGCCCTTGCCTTTGGGCTTCGTGGAGAAGAACGGCTCGAAGACCTTGGGCTGGATCTCCGCCGGAATGCCGGGGCCGTCGTCGGTGCAGGAAATCTCGGCGCTGCCGTCGCCGAGGCGCGCGGTGGTGACGCGCACCCCGCCGCCCTCCCGCCCTTCCATCGCCTGCGCGGCGTTCAGGATCAGGTTCATGAGGACCTGCTGTAGCTGGCCGGGGCTGGCGCGCACGCGCGGCACGTCGCCGGCGAGCACGGTGTCGAGCTTGCGCCCGCTCGTCTTCACCTGGTGCTTCATCAGGCGCACCGTCGAGGCGACCACCTCGTTGGGGTCCACGGCTTCGCGGTTCGTCAGCGCCTCGGGGCGCGCGAACTTGAGCAGGCTCACGACAATCTCGTTGCAGCGCTTCGCCTCGGCTTCGATGTTGCGCAGACACTCGGCGACGGTGTCGGGCTTGCTCGGCCCCACGCGTTGCGCGATCTGCGCGAAGCTGATGATGCCGGTGAGCGGGTTTTTCACCTCGTGCGTGATGCCGGCGCCGATCTGGCCGAAGGCGGCGAGCTTCTCCGACTGCACGACCTGCGCCTGCGCGTCGGCCAGCCCGCGCGCCATCTTCTTGAACGCGACGCTGAGATCACCGATCTCGTCGCCGGGACGAACGCCGGGGTCGACGTCCCAGTGGCCCTCCTCCAGCTGGGCGGCGGCGTCGCGCAGGCGGCGGATGGGCGTGGTGAGGCGCCGCGCGTAGAAGACACTCACCACGACGCCGAGACAGAGGATGGCGGCGCCGAAGAGCAGCGAGCGGCGCACCAGCTCGCGCGCCGCCTCCAGCGCGGTGTCGCGGTCGATCTCAGAGACGGCGATGAGGCGCGCTCCGGGGACCCGCGCGTACGCGCCCATCTGCTCCTTGCCGTCGTCGTCGGTGAACTCCAGCGCGCCGGCGTCGAGCTCGCCGGTGACGGCGGCGTGCACGATGGGGCGGCCGGCCAGGACGGCGCGCGCCAGCACGCGCGCGGGCGTAGAATCGGCGATGACGCGCCCGGCGTCGTCGACGAGGTACCCTTCGTGCAGGGCCGAGCGCCCGAAGACGCGCAGCAGCCGGTCGGGGCGCAGGTCGGCGGAGACGACGACGCCGGGACGCCCGGCCGCCACCAGCAAGAGCGGCGCGCGCGGCGGCAGGCTGCGGTTCATCACGCCCAGGCCCGTGGCGGCGGCTTCCTCCAGCGGCGGCGGCAGGTCGGCGTCGAGCTCGGCGAGGTCGGACAGGCCGAGCGCCAGCGGCTCGAGGCGAGCGGCGTCGGCGCGCTCGAAGGCGACGTCCCAGGCGGCCCCGGCGGCCTTGCGGTACAGCGTGACGCGCACCAGGTCGGGCTCGGCGGCGAGCAGGTCGCGCGCCACCGGCTCGGGGTCGGCGGCGTCGGCCATCAGGAGGAGACTGGAGCGGAGCGCGTCGAGCAGCGTGCGCACCTCGCCGGCCGACGCCTCGGCGACGGTGGCGTTGAGGTCGTGCGCGTACGCGACCTTGTCTTCGGTCATCAGGCGCGTGGCGAGCGCGACGTAGGTGACGAGCGCGGCGAGCAGCACGGAGGAGATGACCGCGAGCAGGCGGTAGCGGAGAGGAATCCTCACGGGGCCTCGCCCGCGCCATGCGTGGCGCTCACGGCACCTCCGAGGCGCCGAGGTCGGGCGCGGCCCCGTCGAAGAGCCCTGCGACGGAGCCGTTGACGTCGAGGCCGAGGTCGAGGCCGGCGTCGACGCAGGGACTGGCCGGGTACAGGCGCAGGTCGCGCGCGGCGGCGCCGATGAAAAGCGGATCGAGCAGAAGGGACGACGCCCCTCGCGCCCCGCCGCTCCACGCGCCCAGGGCGTTGCTGAAGAAGTCGTTGTAGTCGACGAAGGCGGCGGAGGCGAAGGAGGCGGCGCCGGCGGACACGCCCCAGCCCCCGTTGTTGCTGAAGACGTTGTTGCGCACGTCGTTGGCGTTGCTGTTGGCCGGACAGGAGAAGCCGGAGAGGGTGTTGCCGTCGATCGTGTTGTGCCAGACGGTGTTGTTGTCGATGGCCGACGCCACGAGGATGCCGTTGCCGCCGTTGTCGCGGATGACGTTCCCCTGCACGACGGTGAGGTCGGTCATGTTGCCGACGTAGACGCCGTCGGTGGCGTTGCCGTAGATCTCGTTGCCTTCGAGCACGCTGCCGATGCCGCGCAGATAGGCGCCGTTGGCCATGTTGGCGAACAGGAGGTTGCCCGGACCGACGACGTTCATGTCGCCCACGGTGTAGGCGCCGGCGTAGCCGTTGTCGTGCAGCGAGCAGAGCGCCACCCAGCCGCTGTCGCCGTAGAGCCCGATCGCGGCGCCGCCGCAGCCCTGCACCTCCAGCCAGAGGATCGTGGCGCCCGCCGTCGTAGTGGAGAAGCAGTCGTTGATGCCGGGCACGGCGGTGCCGTCGACGATCACGCCCGGCAGGCCCACCACCGTGACGGGGTCGGCATCGCTGAGATCCATCGTCACCGTCAGCGCGACCGTCATGGGGCCCGCGAACGTGATGACGTCCGCGCCGGGCGTCGCTTGCGCCAGGGCGGCGGCCTCGCGCAGCGAAATGACGCCGTCGCCGGCGCTGACCACGTCGGCGCCGGTGGTGACCACGATGGGGCCGGGCGGGGCGGTGACGACGACCCAGCCGACGAAGTCGTCGGCGAGCATCGTGCTGTCGGTGACGCGCAGGGTGACGGCGGTGAGCGCCGCGGCGGCGAAGGCATGCGTGGGCGCGAGGCCGGTGTCGTCGAACAGGCCGTCGCCGTTCCAGTCCCATTCGAAGGTGAGGGCGGCGTCGGCGTCCTCGATGTCGGCGGTGGGAGAAGCGTCGAAGGCGAAGGTCGCGCCGGTGGCGGCGGCGCCGGGCGTCACGACGAAACGCGCGACGGGCGGAGTGACGCCGGCGCACAAGGGCGGGCCGCCGCAGGCGCCGGCGGCGCAAGCGTCAGGGCCGCTGCAAGCGTCCCCGTCGTCGCAGGAGGTGCCGTCGGGCGCGGCGGGGGCGACGCAACCGAGGACGCCGTCGCACGTGTCGGCGGTGCAGGGGTCGCCGTCGTCGCAGACGAGCGCGGTGCCGGGGCGGCAGGCCTGCGCGGCGTCGCAGCTCTCGGCGCCGTTGCAGGCGTCGCCGTCGTCGCAATCGGCGGCGGTGGCGCACGGGGCGAGCACGGTGAAGGCGGCGGCGAGCGTTCCTTCGCGCCCGGCCGGATCGACGACGCGCAAGTCGTAGGCGCCGGCAGCGAGCGTGGCGGGGACGGTGGCGGTGAGCG
Source organism: Myxococcota bacterium (assembly GCA_036004705.1). Classification (GTDB taxonomy): domain Bacteria; phylum Myxococcota_A; class Polyangia; order DASYRF01; family DASYRF01; genus DASYRF01. Next base: position 23,822 of record DASYRF010000416.1, on the reverse strand, counting down.
TGTGCTCGTCGACATAGGCGACGACGCCGAGGGGCGTGTCGCCGAGGTAGGCGGCGAACGCGGCGGACGCTTGCGAGCCGCCGGGCGCGGCGAAGCTGGCGTGGCCCAGCAGCCAGAAGCTGTCGCCGGTGATGGTGACGGGCGTGTCGGCGCCTCGCGGCCCTTCGGCGGGGGTCATGGAAGCGGGCTGCGGCGCGCCGGGATGGCCGGCCGTGCAGCCCGCCGCCGCCGTCGCGCATGCGGCCGCAGCGGCCGCGGCCGCTGCCAGCAGAAACGTGCGCCAGCACGGCGACGGCGCGCGCAGCCGAGCGCCGAATTGCCCGCCGTTGCCGGCCGCGCCACGACGTCCTATCGTGGAGGCGGTCTCATGAAGCGCTCCTGTGCGAAGGCCGGCGGGGCGGCCATCGCCGTCGCCGTCACCGCCGCGGTCCTGGCCGCCGCCGTTGCGGCCGCTTGCGCGCGCGGCGAGCCCCGCGCCCCCGCGCCGTCGCGCGTCGAGCCCCGCGAGGGCCTGCTCGGGGCGAGCGTGCCGGTGACGATCCGCGGCGGCGACTTCTGGCTCGACGTGGCGGTGAGCTTCTCCTGCGCGGGGGCGAGCCGCGTCGGCGATACCTTCCAGGCGCGCCTCGGCGACACGGTGCTCGGCGACGTGCTGTACGTCGACGACGCCACACTCAGCGCCGTCGTGCCACCCACCCTGCCACTCGGCGTATACGATCTGACCGTGACCGATCCGGCGGGACGCACCGCCGTGCTGCCCGCCGCCTTCGCAGTGGTCACGATGCTCGGTACCGACGCGGGCGGGAGCGGAGGCGACGGCGGCGGGGGCGACGGCGGTCCGGACGCAGGCGGCGACGGGGGCGGCGGTGACGGCGGCGGCGTGGGCACGGACGGCGGAGTCGACGGCGGAGGCGGCACGGACGCGGCAGCCGACGCCGGCTCCGCGCCGCCGCAATGCGCCAACGGCGTCGACGACGACGGCGACACCGCGATCGACTTTCCCGCCGACCCTGGCTGCGCCGACGCGGCCGACGACGACGAGACCAACACCGTCCCACCCGAGACCTGCGCGCCGGAGGCCGCCCTGATCGCCGCGCCGGGCACGGTCGTCTCCGGCATGGTCAACGGCAGCTTCGGCGACGATTTCACCGGCACCTGCGGCGGGGCCGGCGCGCCCGACGTCGTCTACTCCATCGCCCTGCCGGCGGGCGCCGCGGCGCTGCAGATCGCCACCGACCTCCCGGGCACCAACTACGACACGCTCCTCTACCTGCGTGACGATTGCGCGGTGCCCGGCTCGGAGATCCTTTGCGACGACGACTCCGGCATCGCCACGCAGTCGATGCTCCTGACCGGCCCGCTCGCGCCCGGCACCTACTTCCTGGTGGTGGACGGCTTCAGCGGCGGCGGGGCGTACGAGGCGAGCATCGACGTGATCCTCCCGCCGGGGGCGGCGTGCACGCCGGGGTCCACGGGCTTCCGCTGCCTGCACGAGAACGAATGCGCCCCCGCCGTCGCCGGCGGGTTCACGTGCCAGCCGACCGGCTGCGCAGTGGTGACCACGCTCATGGGCCCGGGGCCGTTCTCCTTCGGCGACACGACCGTAGGGCGCGCCAACCTGCACGCGGGCAGCTGCGGCCAGGGCGGCGACGGCGGCACACGCGCACCCGAGGCCATCTTCGTGCTGAGCCTCGCCGCCCCCGTCACCAACGTCCACGTCACGACCGACTTCGCGACCACGACGTTCGACACGCTCGTCTACGTGCGCGACGGCTGCACGGGCGTGGAGATCGTTTGCGACGACGACGGCGGCGCCAACACCACCTCGGTCCTCGACACCGGGCCGCTCGCCGCCGGGAGCTATTACTTGTTCGTGGACGGCTTCGCCACGAACAGCGGGCCGTTCGACACGGTCGTGACGGTGTCCCCCTAGGTGCCTCACAGCGACACCCGGTAGCCGAGGTCGGCTTCGAGCCCGCCGCCGTCGAAGTCGAAGAGGTCGTTGCGCGCGCGCAGCCAGCGATAGCCGGCCTCCAGGAAAACGGCCCCGGGGCCGACGCGCAGGTCGACGCCGGCGAGGCCGGTCACGCCCGGGGAGAGGCTCAGGCGCGCCACCGTCTCCTGCGTGGGCGCGGTCAGGCGGCCGTACAGGACGCCCAGCGCCGCCGCGGCGCCCAGGTAGGGCGTGGCCCGCCCGAGGCGAAGCTCGGCACGAACGCCGAGCTCCAGGGCGACGACGTGCATCCAGGCGCGCTGCTCGGGCGCCGTTCCGAGCGTGAGCGTCGCCCCGTGCCAGCCGCCGCGGAAGAAGACGCCGATGCGCCCGCCGGCCAGCGGCGTGTGCCACAGGGCCACCGCCAGCGCACGAGGCGCCAGCACGGGCCCGAGATTGAACACCACGCCGGCGGCGAGGCCCAGCGAGAGCGGCGCGGTTCGCGGCAGAACCGCGATGCGGCCCTCGGCGCGGAAGCCGCTGTCGGGGTCTTCGACCGTCACGACGGCGGCGCCGCCGGGGGGCACGGCGTCGGGCGCGACGTAGGACACTTCGTAGACGCCCGGCCGAATTTCGCGGGGCGCGCCGTCGAGGCGGCCTGGGTGCGCTTCCAGGCGCAAGCGCGCGCCGGCGACGGGCGCGCCGGCGGCGTCGCGCAACGCGACGCGCACCGTGGCGCGCGAGTGCCCGTCGGCCACGACCGCCCCGGCGCCCACGTCGGCGCCGGCCGTCGTGGGCGGACCGAAATAGAAGGACGCGGGCGCGCTCCAGGCGCCCGCCGTGCCGGCGCGGTCGACCGCGCGGACGCGCCACTGGTAGCGCCCGGGCGCCGCCGGCGCGGGAAGCGAGGTCTCGGTGGCAGCCGACTTCGCGGTGCGCGGCGCGGGCGCGGAGGCGCCGCCGCCGGCCGTCGCACCGCTCTCGACCGCGACTTCGTACGACGCCGCGTCGGGGACCGCGCTCCAGGCGAGGCGCAGCGGCGGCGGCGTGCCGCGGTAGGTCACGGAGCCGCCCGGCGCGGGTGCAAGTGTCGCCGGCGCCGGCAGAGCGTCTAGCGCCGCCAGCACGAGCGGCTGATCGGTCGAGTCGGCGGCCGCGCCGCCCGCGCCCAACGCGCGCACCCGCAGCGTGTAGCTGCCCGCGTCGAGCCCGGCGACGTGCGCGGGCGAATGGTCGGCGCCCAGCCGCACCGCCGCAGGGGCGCCGGCGGCAGCGAGCGCCGCGACGATCACGACCTCGTAGCTCGTGGCCCCAGGCACGTCGGACCAGGCCACGTCGAATCCCGCCGCTCCGCGGAAGCGCAGCGTCGCCCCCGCCGCGGGAGCTTTCACGGACGGCGGAGCCAGCGGTAGCGCCAGCGCCGCCGCCTTGCTCCACTCGGAGGAGGCCACGCCGGGCGCCAGGGAACGCACGCGCCAGTAGAAGTTGCCCGCGGAGGGCGGCGTCCAGCCGAACGCGTGCGCCGCGGTCTTGGCCGAAGCCGCCACTGGCGCGAACTTCTTGCTGGGGCTCACTTCCACCTCGTACTCCGCCGCGCCCTCGACCTCCGACCAGCGCAGCGAGAGCGGCGCCGCGCCGGCCGCGAAGGGCTTGGCGGGCACGGCGACCGGCGACGCCGCCGGCGCGCCGAGCACGACGCGGAACGCGCGCGACTCGCCGAACGGCGTCTTGCCGCCGGCCGCGTCCACAGCCCGCACACGCCAGGTGAACTCCCCGGGCGCCGCCGGGCGATAGGCGAGCGACGCGTCCTTGGCTGCCAGCGTGACGCCCCCGATCTCCACTTCGTAACCGCGTGCCAGAGCGGCCTTGGCCCAGCGCAGCGTGACGGTGAGCGGCGCGGCGCCGGTCGCGAACGCGGCACCGGCGGCGGGCGCCTCCAGCGCGGGGGCCGACAGCACGGCGCCCACCCTCTTGGCGGGGCTGAACTCTCCGGGACGGCCCTCGGCATCGATGCTCTGCACGCGCCACCAGTAGTCCCGCTTGGCGATCTTGTGCCACTCGTAGAAGGCGCCGTCGACGGTGGCGTCGACGATGAGCTTGGCGAACTTGTCGTCCTCGGCGATCTGCAGGCGGTAGCGCTTGATGCCGGGGACCGGCGTCCAGCGCAGCACGATGGCGGCGCCCACGTCCTTGTCGGCCGCGACCGGCTCGTCGGCCCAGGCGACGCCGCCGATGAGCCGCCACAGGAGCCCGCCCTCTTCGCCGTGCGGCGCCGGCGGCGGGGGCGGCGCGGCGGGCGGCGGCGGCTTGGCGGGGGAAGCCGGCGTCGGCGACGGCGCGGGCGAGGGCCCGGTGCGCGGCGCCGGGAACGGTGCGGCGCCTTCCTCGTCGTAGAGCCGCAGCTCGGGATCCAGCAGCCGGGGCGCGGCCGGGATCGGCTTGACGATCAGCCGGAACGGGACGGCTCGGGAAGGCACGGACTCGGCGCCGTCCGGGCCGATCGCACGCACGCGCCACGCGTACATGCTTTCGCCGAGCCCGCCTTCCAGCACGAGGCGCGGCGCCGTCACCAAGCGGTCGATGTCGGCGTGGTCGAACCGCCGCTCGGCGGCCACCTCGACGCGGTAGCGCGTGGCCCCCGGCACAGGGCTCCAGGCCAGCGTGTACAGGGCGCCGCCCGGCAGGTACACGACCTCGCCGGCGCGCGGCTGCACCGGCACCGGCGCGCGCAGCGCCGAGACGACGAACGTACGCTCCTCGCTGCGGTCGGCGCCGCCCTCGGCGCGCACGCGCCAGTGATAGACACCCGGCGCCAGCCCCGTCACGGTCGCCGGAGAGGCCGTCACCGCGCCGTAGACGAGCGCGACGAAATCCGCCTCGCGGGCGACCTCCAGCCGGAGCGCGCCGGCGGCGGCGGACGGGGCGCGCCATTCGAAGCGTACGCTGGCGCCGTCCGCCTCGCCCGGGGCCACGCGCTCGCCCGCCGCGGGCGCCGCCAGCGCGACCGAGAGCGTCTCCGCGGCGCCGAGCTTGCCCTTGGCGTCGACGTCGCGCGCCTCGCCGCCGGCCATCCGTACGTCCTCGCCGCCCGCCTTCAGGTGCGCGTCGCCGGCGTGGACGGTCACGCGCGCGGAGCCGCCCGCCGCGAGCCGCGCCACGCTCAGCTCGCCGCCGGGCGCGACGGTCGCGTGCGCGTCGGCGGCGCGCACGGAAAGCGCTCCCGTACCGGCCGCACCGCGCACCGCGCCGCTCACCAGCTCCAGCGACGCGCCACGCGTCACGTCGCGGTCGATGATCACCAGCGAGCGCTCGGCGATGGCCAGGCGCGTGCCGTCGTCGAACGCCAGCGAGACCTCGGCGCCCTCGGGGACGTAGACGGCGTCGTGGCGGACCAGCTTCGTGCCCACCGCGAGGTCGCGCCACACCAGCGTGCCGACGGGCCGCAGCCGCGGATCGGCCACGAGGTCGGTCACGCGCGCCACGGCGTCGCCGCCGGCGCGCGTGTCCAAGCCGGCGCTCGCGCGGCCCGCGCCCGTCAAGGAGGCGCCGAGCGCGACGGCCCCCAGCACCGCAGCGGCTGCGGCCAGGGGAAGGTCGGCCAGCAGCGTTCGGTCCTTCATCGCAGCGGCGACGACGGTCGGAGGGGGGAGACGATCAGCGCTACGCGGCCGCGGAAGACGGCGGCCGAGCCGTACGGGCGTTCGATGAAGCCGGCCGCGCCGGCGCCGATGAGCGCAGGCAAGGTGGACAGGGCCGGACGGTCACCGGTGACGAGGACCAACGGCGGCGAAGCGGCGGCGGCGAGACGACGGATGGTGTCGACGGCGTTGCCGTCGAGCCCGAGGTCGAGCAGCACCACGTCGGCGCCTCCCCCTTCTGCGCGCCGCAGGAGGGCGTCGGTCGAGCCGACGGTCTCGACACTACGCGGCGGCTCGGCGAGCGCGGCGGCGATCCAGGCGGCCTCGCGCGCGTCGGCGTTTCCGACGACGAAGGCCGGCGCCACGCCTGGAACGGGCGCGCGCCCTGCCACCGCGCCGAGGGCGGAGCCGACGGGCGTGTCGGCGTCCTGCATCTCGCGGCGGCGCCACTGCTCGGCGCGGCTGCGGCGCTGCTCCTCGCGGCGGCGGTAGCGGTCGACGATCTCCTTGGCGCGAAACGCCACTTCGTAGACGTCGTCGAACGGCTTGGTGACGTAGGCGTCGATCTGAAAGGGCATGACCTGCACGGCGCTCTCCACCGTGGCATACGCGGTCATGACCACGATGGGCACCGGGCTTCCGGCTTCGCGCACGCGGCGCACGACGTCGATGCCGCCGATGCCGGGCAGGTTCTTGTCGATGAGCAGCAGGTCGTAGCGGGCGCGTGCGAAGGCATCGAGCGCGCTCTCACCGTCAGCGCAAGTGAGCACGGTCCAGCCTTCGGAGTCGAAAACGACCTTCAGCGAGTCGCGGACGCCGGCCTCGTCGTCGACGATGAGCACGCGACGGTCGTGGTCGGCGACGGCGGTCTGCCAGAAGCTGGCGCTGGAGGGGCTCGTCGCGACGGTCGTGCCGGGCGCCGCCGGCGGATGGGTCGGCGGCTTGGCCTCAGGCACCGCCGAGGGCAGCGGCGGCCGGCGCGCGCCGGGGGCCGGCGGCGGCGTGCGCGGCGGCGGAGGCGCGACCACTGGAAACGACCCCGACGGCGTACGCAGCGGCGGCGGCGGCACGCCTCCCGGCGGCGTCCGCGGCCCGCCTGGCGGCGGCACGCCCACCGGCGATGTGCGCGGCCCGCCCAGCGGCGTCAGGCCCCCCGCCGGCGTCCGCGGCCCACCTGGCGGCGGCACGCCCACCGGCGATGTGCGCGGCCCGCTCAGCGGCGGCACGCCCCCGGGCGAGGTCCGCGGCCCGCTCAGCGGCGGCACGCCCCCGGGCGGCGTCATCCGCGGCGGCGCCGGGGCGGGGGGAGGCGTGCGGGGCCCTGGCGCGGGGACGCCGGGCGCCTCGGCGGGCTGCGCACCGCGGGACTGCTCGCGGCGGCGCTGCACGTCGCTGGTGCGTTCCAGCCGGTCCACGAGCGCGGCCGCCTTGCGCACGACCTCGAACGTGTCCTCGAAGGGCTTCATGAGGTGCCCGGCCAGGCGGATGGTCAGAAGCTCGCGCGCCGACTCCATGGTCGGCGTGCCGGTGGCGAGCAACACCGGAAAGACGAGGCCGCGGTCCATGAGACGGCGCGCGAACTCGATGCCGCTCATCCCGGGCAGGACTTTGTCCACGATGGCGACGTCGCACGTCAGGCTCGGAAGCGCCTCGAGCGCGCTCTCGGCGTCGCCGAAGGCGTGCACCTCCCACCCCTCCAGCTCGAACGCCTGGCCGAGCGATGCGCGGATCGTCGACTCGTCGTCGACGATGAGGACACGGCGTGAAGGACTCGGAACGGCCATGACCTCCCTCGGCCCAACGGCCGTCCCAGAAGAGGACGGAGCAGGCCACCGACTCGCGCACGCAGTATCGCGTCCGCCTTCGGCGCGGTCAATGACGCGGTCCGTTGTGAACGCGAGGCGGCGAACGATCGTTTGCGCCCTTCCGGGGCGCGGGCGGCAGGCCCTTCGGACGTCGCGGGGAGGTGGAAGGCCGGCTGGGCCGTCAGGCCGCCGAGGCCGCCGGATAATGCGCGTCGACGACGGCCTTCTCGGGACGTTCGATACGCACGAGCGGGGACGTGATGAGGTCGCGGTCGGGACGCACGAAGCAGAGCGCCTCGCCGACGACAGCCTTGCCATACACCGGGGAGACCCCGTAGGCGAGCAGCCGCAACGAGCCGAAGAACCTCGTCCCGAGGGCACGATGCTGCTCGAGCCAGAGGCCGGTGCGGCGGTCGCGCACGGCGACGCAGACATTGCTGCGCAGGTGGTACTCGGTGTTGCGCGTGACGTACGCGCGATGTCGGCGCCGGTCGTTCATGGCGTCCTCGAAGCCCCGATCCCGGAGAGCAGTGTGTGCCATGCCGGGCGACGGAGCAAGCGGCGTGCCGCCTGTACTGCCCGCGCCGCCGGCCGGCGCTCTCCGTGGAGTCGCATAGTTGCGCGCGCCCGCGCGCCGCGCGCAAGGGGCCTGGCCACCCCGGCAGTGGCTACACGAGCAGCCAGTCAGCCCCCGTGGCCCGCCGCGCCAGGGGGTGGTCCGGCCACCGGCGGCCGGTCGGCGGCGCGGCCCGGGGGCGGAGCCGAGAGCGGCACCCACGCGACCAGTCGCCCGCCGGCGGCCTTGTGCACGCCGTCCACGCCCTTGCGCCACGCGTCGAGGTACAGGGTGCACAGACGCACCGCGATGGGGCGCGCCGCGGCGCGGTCTGTCTTCTCGAACGGGTCCTCGCCCAGGTCGAAATACTCGCGCGGCAGGTATTTCGACTTGTAGCGGACGTAGAGCTTGTGGCGGCCGAAGCGCACCGCCGCGCCGTGCCACACCATCTCCGCGAAAGTCGGCGACGGCACGAGCGGGTCCGCCGCCGCCAGCGCCAGCGGCAGCAAGCTCTCTCCCTGGAACGACGCCGGCGCGGCCACGCCCAGCGCGTCGAGCACCGTGGGCGCCAGGTCCACCTGTTCGACGGGCGTGGCGCGCACCGTCCCGGCGGCGGCCGCGCCCGGAAGGCGCATCACCAGCGGGATGTGCGTCTGCTCGTCGTACAAGGCGTGCCCGTGGCCGATGGATCCGTGCTCCAGAAATTCTTCGCCGTGGTCGGCGGTGACGAGCACGAGGGTGTCGTCGAGCGCGCCGCGCGCGCGCAGCGCCTCGACCAGCCGCGCGATCTGCGCATCGGCCCACGTGACCGAGGCGTCGTACAGCGCGCGGTAGTAGCGGAAGTGCTCGCCCTCCAACCGCAGGGCGTGGCCCTTGACGCGCGTGGCGATGCCGGAGGTGGCGAGGGGCGTCACGAAGCCCTTGTACTTCTCGGGGTAGTAGCTGCGGATGACGTCCGGCGGCGCCGTGTAGGGGAGGTGCGCGTCGACCAGCAGCACGAACAGGAAGAAGCGCTCGCCCGCGGGCACCTTGGCGAGCAGCGCCAGAGCGCGGTCGACGAGCTGGTCCGCCGTCGGCCAGTCGGGAATGAGGGCGTAGTGCGTCCAGTGGTGGCCGAGCCCGGGAAGGGCATACCCGGAGCCGTCGGCGGCGAGCGTGACCAGGCCGGCGGCCTGCAGCACACGCGACAGCTCGGGGCGCTTGACGGGGGCGTGGTCGTCTTCGCCGTTGAACCCGTGGACGCGCGGGTAGAGCGACGTGAAGAACGACGTGGTCGTGGGACGCGAGTAGGAAGAGGCGGCGGTGAGGTCGGTGAAGCGCACGCCCTCGGCGGCGAGGGCGTCGATGGTGGGTGTGCGCGCCACGCCCGCAGCCCCACCCGGGCGGCGCATCGTGGGGACGACGTCCGCGCGCGTGGAGTCGAGCATGACGACGAGGGCGTTGCGCGCCGCTGGGCCGGCGGACGCGGCCGCACTCTCGGGCGACGCCGGACGCGAGGGGGGCGGCGGCGGCGGCGCCGGCACCACGACGCGCGGGCCGGCGATCACGGCCGGTCCGCAGAGCGTGATGCGCGTGGCATCGCCAGCCGCGGGCGCGGCGCCGGTCGTGTCGGTCTCGACGACGGCGGCCGTCAGTGCGCCGGGCCCGGCGTCGCTCGTGAGTGCGCCGCCCGCCGGCCAGGGAACGTAGAAGCGCAGGCACTCGCCGGCGGCGAGCGCGAGGATGCCGGGCGCTTCGTCGGGCGGCGGCTCGTCGGCGAGCGTGATGGTCCCCAGCGAGGCGCCCTTGGGCAAGCCGAGGGCCAGGCGGTGGTCGCCCGCCGCGAGAGGCGCGGGCAGAGCGAAGTCGTACGCCGCGGACGCGGTCTCCAGCACGGCGTCGCCGAGTCGCTTCCCGTCGAGCGTGACGCTCATCTTGGCGGGCGTCTTCTCCACCGCGACGCGGACGTACAGGTGGCGCGCGGGCGCGGTCGCGACGAAGCGCAGCGCCAAGGCGCCGGCGCGCACGGGGCGCACGTCGCCGTCGGCGGCCCCGACAGCCGTCGCCGGCGAGTCCAGGTCCTCCAAGAACCCGGGCCCCGCGGGCGTGAGGCGGCCGTCGGCGAACGAGACAATCGACGCCAAGTCGATCGCGGTCACCGTGAGCGTGGACGTGGACGCCGGCGCGGCCGGAGCCGGCGCGGTCGGAGCCGGAGCGGTCGGAGCCGGCGCGGTCGGAGCCGGCGTGGCCGGAGCCGGCGCGGTCGGCGCCGGCGTGGCCGGAGCCGGCGCGGCCGGCGGTGCGACCGTGGCCGTGACCGACGGCGGAGCCGCCGCCTTCGACGCGAAAGCGGCGGGAGACGTCGCGGCGGCGCCGACGCCGGCGGCGAGCGACATGGCGAGCGCGAAGCCCGCCCCGGCCATTCTTCCGTGCATGAGGGCGCGGACTATAGCATCCGGCTCCAGGCCCCGCGACGGCGCGCCGGAGCGCCGCCCCCGCCGCGCGCCCCCGACGAAAAGTACAAGAACGATCCCTATGGCCGAAGCGACGGTTTCGGCAGGCCTCGACTCAGGTACGGGCTTTCGGCCACGACGAACCGCCAGGGGAGATCCTGCGCGGCGCTGATGCCGATGCGCGGCGTGGCTGTGATCGCGCGCGGGACCGGACCGTCGAGCACTACGAGCCGACGCCCCACGGGCGTTCCTTGCAGCGCCATCGTCACGCCGAACGCCTCGGCCAGGCGGCCTGGTCCGGCGCACAGCGCCCGCAGCGCCCGCGTCCACGCACGCGCATCGCCCTCGTCGGCGAGCGGCACGCCGCGCCGCGCCGCCATGCGCCGCAACCCGGCCGTCGGCTCCACCGCGCGCAGCAGCACCGCCCCCGGCGCCGACGCGTCCGCCGTGACGTTCAGGCAAAGGTGCACGCCGTAGATCCGGTACACGTAGACGCGCGCGTGGGTCGTCCACAACAGGCGGCCCGTGTGTGGGCGCGTGACCGCGTGCGACGCCGGATCGCCCGCGTACGCCTCCGTCTCGACGATGACCCCCTCCGACGTGCCCAGCCGCAGCCGCTTGCCCAGCAGCGCGCGCGCCACCGTCACCGCATCGCGTGCGAAGAACGACGCCGGCAGCCGTCGCACGCCGTCAGCGTATCACGCGCGTGGCCCCGGGTCGGGGACCGTGTAGAATCGCGCACGATGGCCGCCTCTGCACCCGACGCCGCCCCGGGGGGCGCGCTCGCCGTAGGCATCGATCTCGGCACCAGCTATTCCTGCGTGGCCTTCGTGCGCAACGGCCAACCCGTCGCGCTGGGCGACTCCACCGGCCAGCCCATCCAGGCGTCGGTGGTGAGCTTCCTCCCCAACGGCGCCGTTCTCGTCGGCAACCCCGCCAAGAAGCGCCTCGTCATCGACGCCCGCAATACCATCGCGTCGGCCAAGCGGATGATGGGGCGCCCCTTCGCCGACCCGGTCGTGGAAGAGATGCGCCGCCGCTACTTCTACGAGATCCGCGAAGGCATCGGCGGGCTGCCGGTGATCGTCGTGCGCGGGCGTGAGTTCTCCATTCCGGAGATCAGCGCCTTCGTCCTGCGGCGCATCAAGCAAATCGCCCAGGACGCGCTGCAGGCGGAGGTCGGCCAGGCGGTCGTCACCGTACCGGCGAACTTCGGCGACGCCGCGCGCAAGGCGACCAAGATGGCCGGGCAGCTGGCGGGTCTCAAGGTCTTGCGCGTGATCAACGAGCCGACGGCGGCGGCGCTCGCCTATGGCTTCGGCCGCGATCTGCACGCGAAGCTCGCGGTCTACGACTTCGGCGGCGGCACCTTCGACTTCACCATTCTGGACATCCGCGGCGACGTCTTCGAGGTCGTCGCCACCGCCGGTGAGCCGTACTTGGGGGGCGACGACTTCGACGCGCGCCTGATGGATTACATGGCCACCGCCTTCTTGCGCTTGCACCGCTACGACCTGCGCGAGAACGAAGTGGCGATGATGCGCCTGCGGCAGGTGGCGGAGCAGATCAAGATCGAGTTGTCGAGCCGCGACCAGGTCACGGCTCGCGTGCAGGAGATCGCCCACGGCGGCGCGGGCGAGCCGCTGAACCTGGAGTTCACGCTCACGCGCAAGGGGCTCGAGGACAAGTGCCAGGACATCGTGCAGCGTAGCTTCCTGGTGTGCGACGAGGCGCTGCGCATGGCGGGCCTGAAGGCCGAGCAGATCGATCACGTCGCGCTCGTGGGCGGCACGACGCGCATGCCGCTGGTGCGACAGATGGTGGCGCAGTACTTCGGCAAGGAGCCGCACATCGACCTCAACCCCGACCAGGTCGTGGCGCTGGGCGCGGCCCTGCAGGCGGCGTCGCTGACCGAGGCGGTGAATCTCGAAGCAATGGTCGCGGAATCGGACCTACTGACCGGCGCGGGGGAGGAGGCGGCCGGCGGGGCGGCGACGGCGGAGGAGGCGGCATCCGAGGCGGAGGCCGCCGGGGCGGGGTGGGGGCAGGCGGCCGGCGTGTTCGACGAGCGCGCCGAGCCGCCCGAGCCCACGCGTACCGCGCCGCTGCCGGTGGTGCAGCCCGTGCCCGCCGACGAGCGCGGCGCGCCCGCCGCAGCCCCGCGCCGGGTCGGGCTGGCCGCGGCGCCGGGGGTGGAGGCGGAGCGCGACCTCCCGGCGGTGGACGGCGGCGCGGGCGCCGAGGTCGGGGCCGATGGCGACGCCGACGGCGCGCAGGGGTTCGACGCGGCGCGCACCGCCGCCTTCGCGCGCGTGCGGCTCAAGCGCACGACCGTCACGCGCCCGCCGTTGCCGCCGGCGAAACGCGGCCCGCTACTGGCGCCAGGCGCGCGGTCACGGCCGGTGCTCCTGGACGTCACACCGCGCGGGCTTTCGGTGGCGACCATCGGCGGCTATGCCGAGATGGTCATCCCGCGCAACGCGCAGATCCCCGTGGAGCAGGCGCGGCAGTTCGTGACGTCGTCCGACGACCAGGCGCAAGTGCGTATCCAGGTGCTGCAGGGCGAGTCGAACCGCGTGGAGGACTGCCAGAAGCTGGGCGAGCTGCTGCTGAGCGAGATTCCGCCCCAGGCGCGCGGCGCGGTGAGGATCACGGTGACGTTCGAGGTCGACACCGACGGGATGCTGCGCGTGCGCGCGCACGACCAGTCGACCGGGCGCGTGCAGAAGGCGACGCTGTCCATCGCCGGGGCGCTGAACGAGGACGAGATGAAGACGCTGCTCGCCGCGCCGGCCATGCCGGTGGTCGCCGAGGAGTAGCGCCGAGGCCCCGATGTCGGCCCTCTGCGTGCTGGTGGTCGACCCCTCCGACGAGCGGCGTACGGCGCTGGCGGGGTTGCTGGCGCACCCGGACGTGCGGGTCGTGGAGGCACGCGACGCCGCGGCGGCGCGCATCGCCGTGATGCTGGATGCGCCGGCGCTGTGCTTCGTGCACGAAGACGGCGACGACGAGACGCTGGTCGCGCAGCTCGCCGCCGACGCCACCGTAGTGCTGACGGCGGAGCGCTTCACCGGCGCGGACGGGCGCGCCCGCGCCGAGGAGGCAGTGGCGGAGCGCGGCGCGCACGCGTTCCTGGCCTGGCCGCCCGACCGGCGCCAGGTGCGCCGCGGCGCCGAGCGCATCCTCGGCGTGTCGTACGACTGGACGGACACGTTCGACGACTCGTCCGACTCGGCACCCGTCGGGGCGGACGCGAGCGACGGTGAGATCACGCTGGACGACCCCGAGCGCGACGCCACGCCGGCACCGAGCGGCGGCGCGCACGAGCGCGCGGCCCCACCGGTTGCACCGGCCTCGGCGGTCGCCGAGCCCGCGCCCGCGGCCGAGCCCACGCCGGCCACGGAGCCCGCGCCGCCGGCACAGTCCCCGCATTCGCGGGCCGCGCTGGAGCGCGTGCACGAGACGCTGGAGTGGGCGACCTACTACGACGTGCTGGGCGTGGAGCGCACCGCCGGGCCGGCGGCCATCAAGGCGGCCTTCCACGCGCGCGCGGCGCACTGGCACCCGGACGGCTTCGCCGCGCACCCCGACGCGGAGCTGCGCGAGCGCGCCTACGCGGTCTACAAGCGCATCGCCGAGGCGTACCGGGTGCTCTCGAACGGACCGCAGCGCCTGGCGTACGACCGCAGCCTGCCGGAGGGCCAGACGCGCTACATGCCGGAGACGCGCTCTTCGGCGCGCCCCGAGGACAAGCTGGCGCCCGAGGCGCGGCGCTTCTATGCGGTGGGATGCGCGGCGTTGGAGGCGGGCGACTACGCGGGGGCGCGGCGCAGCCTGCAGCTCGCGCTCTCCGCCGACCCACAGAGTCCGGTCATCCTGGCGAAGCTGGCCGCCGTGGACGACGCCGAGAAGAAGAGGAAAGGGGCGTAGCGATGGCGAAGGGGACGGCGGCGAGGAAGGCCAAGCGGGCGACGCGGGCGGGGACGGCCGCCACGGCGGCGGCGGCGGCGGCAGGCGCGGCCAGGGAGGCGACGGCGGCGCGTGAGGCGACGATTGCACGCCAGACGTCGGAGACGGACATCACGGTGCGGCTCGGCCTCGACGGGCGCGGCCGCGCCGACGTGAGGACGCCGTTTGCGTTCCTCGACCACATGCTCGGAGCGCTGGCCAAGCACGGCCTGTTCGACCTGACGTTGCGGGCGAACGGCGACGTCGAGGTGGACGGCCACCACACCGTGGAGGACGTGGGCATCTGCCTGGGGCTGGCCTTCCGCGACGCGCTCGGCGACAAGGCCGGGCTGGTGCGCTTCGGCCACGCGGTCGTGCCGCTCGACGAGGCGCTGGCGGAGGTGACGATCGACTTCAGCGGGCGGGCGGCGTTCTTCTGGCGCGTGACGCTCCCGCCTGGGCGCGTGGGCGACTTCGACCCGACGCTGGCGCGCGAGCTGTTCGGCGGCTTCGCCGCCAAGGCGGAGTGCAACCTGCACGTGGACCTGCGCCACGCCGAGAACGTGCACCACGCGCTGGAGGCCATCTTCAAGGCGTTCGCACGGGCGGCGGAGCAAGGGGCGCGCGTCGAGCCTCGGCGGCGCGGCGAGGTGCCCTCGACAAAGGGCACGCTGACGAAATGAGCGGCGACCGTGGCCCCGGCCCGGAAGTTGTCGTCATCGACGTGGGGCTGGGCAACCTGCGCTCGGTGGAGCGCGCGGTGGCGCGCGCGGGCGGGCGGCCGCGCCTGAGCGCCGGCACGGACGACGTGGCCCGGGCGGACGTGGCCGTCTTCCCCGGGCAAGGCGCGTTTGGCGACGCGATGCGCGCCCTCGCCGGAGCAGGACTGCTCGCGCCGCTGCGTGCGCGCATCGGCGCGGGGCGGCCCTACCTCGGCATCTGCCTCGGGCTACAGATCCTGTTCGAGCGTAGCGAGGAGGCGCCGGGCGTGGCGGGCCTGGGCGTGCTGCCCGGCGAAGTCGCGCGCTTCTCGCCTAATCCCGGGCGCAAGGTGCCGCACGTCGGCTGGAACGCCGTGCGCTCGGCAGGCGTCGCCGGGGCGGCGCTCCTCGGCGCGGGCGCGACGTACTTCTATTTCACGCATTCGTACTACCCGCGCCCGGCGACGCCGGACTGCGTGGCCGGCTGGACGGAGTACGACGGCGAGACGTTCGCCTGTGCGGCGGCGCTCGCCGGGGGGAAAGTCGCGGCCGTCCAGTTCCATCCGGAGAAGTCGCAGGACGCGGGGGCGGCGTTCCTGCGCACGTTCCTGGCCCACGCATGCGCGTGATCCCGGCCATCGATCTGCGCGGCGGCGCGGCGGTGCGACTGCGCCAGGGCGAGTCCACGGCGGCGACGGGCTACGGCGACCCGCTGGAGCGCGTGCGTGCGTTCGTCGCGGCGGGAGCGACGCGGCTGCACGTGGTCGACCTCGACGGGGCCTTCGCCGGCGCGGCCCTGCAGGCGGCGCTGGTGGGGCGGATCGTCGCCGCCGCCGGCGCGGGCGTGGAGGTGCAGGTGGGCGGCGGCATCCGCGACGCCGGCACCGCCGAGGCGTACCTGGCGCAGGGCGCGGCGGCCGTGATCCTCGGCACGGCGGCGGTCGAGGCGCCGGAGGTCTTCGCGGACTGTTGCCGCCGCTTCTCTGGAAAGATCCTCGCGGGGATCGACGCCCGCGGCGGGTGCGTGGCCGTGCGCGGCTGGACGCAGAACACGGCGCTGGACGCCCCGACCTTGGCGGCCCGCCTCGCCGGGGCGGGCGCCGCGGGGATCGTCTACACCGACATCGCTCGCGACGGGACGGGCGCGGGGCCCAACGTCGGCGCCACCGCCGCGCTGGCCGCCGCCGTGTCCATTCCCGTCTTCGCGTCCGGAGGGGTCTCGACCATCGACCACATCGGCGCGCTCTGCGCCGCGCGGAATATCGCCGGCGTGGTGGTCGGCCGCGCGCTGTACGAGGGGACGCTCGACCTCCGCGCCGCCTTCGCGCTCGCCGACGGCGCGCACTAGCCCGGCGCGTCAGGTACGGCGGCTCGCCAGCGAGAGGGCCACGACGGGCGTCGAGGCGACGACCACGCCGGCGGCCATGCCGACGACACCGGCCACGCCGGAGACCGCGCAGCCGAGCGCGCCGGTGAGCCCGGCGATGACGGCGCCCGCGATCAGGTAAGAGAGCCGCCCGGATTCCAGGCGTACCGCGCGCACGCCGAGCGCCGCGCCGGCGGCCAGACCTCCCACGGTGCAGGCGACCAGACAGGCGCCGGCACAGCTCCCGCCGGGGCAAGCGTGGAGCTGGCGCACCAGGATGGGCAGAAGCAGGGGCAGCGTGCCGGCCACGAGCCCCGGCACCACCGCGCGGCCCCACGCCTCGCCGCGCCAGACCAAACCGACGGCGGCGGCCGCCAACACCGCCCCCGCCACCAGGGTGAAGACGGGCCGCTGGCATCCCGCCAACGACAGCATCGCCATCGGGACGACGGGCCAGGCGCGGCGCACACCCGCCGCGAGCCTCCCCCGCTCGTAGGCGCGACGCGCGCGCGCCTCGAGCCCCGCCGCATCCACGGGACTAGAGCTCGCCATGCCTCGCCCTCCACGCCGCGCGCAAGCGTTCCAGGGCGCGCTGCACGCGCTTGCGGAACGTGGCGCCGGGCACTGCAGGCCCCTCGTCGCACGCCGCACCGACCGCGAGCGCGAGCGTGCGCGCATCCGTCGCGCTCAGCGCGCCGAGCGCCGCGACCGCCGCCGCTTCCAGGTCGCGCGCCACCGTCGCGTCCTCCGGCGTCGGCGCGGTCGCCGCCACGTCGCCTCCCGCCGCGCCGTCGAGCGCTTCCTCGCGCCGACGTCCGGCGCGCCGGCGCAGGGTGCGCGCCTCGTTGGCCGCGATGCCCAGAACCCACGGCAGCGCCTCGCGGCGCGCGTCGAACTCGACCGCTCGCGCGAGCACGTTCACCAGCGCCTGCTGCGCGGCGTCGGCGCCGTCGGCCTCGTTGCCCAGCAGGCGCGCGCAGAAGCGGTCCAGCATCGGCCACAGCGACACGAAGACCGGATGGAACGCGGATCGATCCCCCTCGGCAAGCCGCACGAGCTGCTGCTGCAACCGCTGCCGTTCCTCACGATCCATCCGGCTCCGTGTCGCCCCTCGCGCTCGTCAGTGGCAGGGACATCCCGGCCACGGACACCACCCCGCCGCCAGGCCGCTCTGCGCGGCCCACGCCGCCACCGGCACCGCCAGCACGCCAACCGCCACCAGAGCCCGGACAATCCAGCGCTTCGTCATTTTCGCTCCTGTTGGTCGCGCGCCGCACCGCGCGGCGCTGGCTGTATAGGCGCAAGCCCGCACCAGCGTGACACCCGCCGCCTCACGCAGCCGCATGGCGAGCCCGCCCCAGCGTGCGCCCCGCCGCCTCGTCAGGGCAACCTGATCGCGAGCCCGCGCGCCGCCAGCGCGCGTTTCGTCTCGGCGAGCGTGAATTCCCCGAAGTGGAAGATGCTGGCGGCCAGGGCCGCGTCCGCGCCGCCCTCGCTCAGCACAGCCGCGAGGTGGTCCGGGTGGCCCGCCCCGCCCGACGCGATGACCGGAATCTCCACCGCGTCCGCCACGGCCCGCGTCAGCGCCAAGTCGTAGCCGTCGCGCGTCCCGTCGCGGTCCATGCTCGTCAGGAGGATCTCGCCCGCCCCGAGCGCGGCGATGCGGACGCACCACGCCACCGCGTCCAGCCCGGTCGCCGTGCGCCCGCCGTGCGTGTACACCTCCCAGCCGCCGCCCCCCGCCACCGGCGCCGGCGCCGACGCGCGTGCACGCGCGTCGACCGCCACGACGATCGCCTGCCGCCCCCAGCGCGCCGCCGCGCGCGCCACCAGCTCCGGGTCGCGCACCGCCGCGGTGTTGACGGCCACCTTGTCGGCGCCGGCGCGCAGCAGCGCCTCCACGTCGTCCAACGCGCGCACCCCGCCCCCCACGGTGAAGGGCAGGAACACCTCGTCGGCGCAGCGCCGCACGGTTTCGAGCAGCACGCCGCGCCCCTCGTGCGAAGCGGCGACGTCCAGCAGGCAAAGCTCGTCCGCGCCCGCGGCGTCGTAGGCGCGCGCCGCCTCCACCGGGTCCCCGGCGTCGCGCAGCGCCACGAAGCGGACGCCCTTCACGACCCGGCCGTCCTTCACGTCGAGGCAGGGGATGATGCGCTTGGTCAACATGCCGGCCGCCGCCCCGCGCGCCACGGCTCGCGCCGCCCGCCCCTCACGACTTCCAGCGCCCGCGCTCCTCGCGTAGCCGGTGCGTGATGCGCGTCGCGTTCGACATGATGGCGATCTGCGAGTTGACCCCGAGGCTGCTGGGGAAGACGCTCCCGTCCGCGACCACGAGGTTGCGCACCTCGAAGGCCTCGCCCCACTCGTTCACGACGCCGTCTTCGGCGCGCCGCGCCATGCGCGCCGACCCGAGCGGATGGAACGCCATGCACTCGATGCGCCTCGCCGGGAACTCGTCGACGATGCGCAGCTCCTCCACCGACTTCACCGGGCGTGCGCCGAGGAGCGGCAGGTACACGGCGCGCGCCCCCGCCGCGAAGAACGTCTCGGCCAGCAGGCGGATGCCGCGACGGAAACGCGCACGGTCGCGCGGCGAGAACCGGTAGGTGATGAGCGGCTCGCGCCCCACGAATCGGCGCACGCGCCCGCCGGGGCCGTCGTGCACCATGCCCCCGAAGCACGCCAGATACGGCAGCCGCGCCAGGTGCTCGTGCAGCTCCTCCGCCACGCCGGGCAGCCCCGGCGCCACGATGGTCGGCGGCCCGAACGCCGCGATGAGCATGATGCCCTCGTGGTGAAACGCGTCGGTGTAGGCGCTCTGCAACGCGCCTTTCCAGGGCTCGACCTTCTCGTCGAACAGGCCCATCACGCGGAAGCCCGGATGGAGCGTCACGTTCCGGCCGACCTGCCCGCTCCAACGGCCCAGCCCGCTGCGCGACAGCACGAGCGGCGTGTGAATCGTGCCGGCGGCCAGCACCACCAGGCGCGCGCGCACCCGCAACCGTCCGCGCGGGCGGCGGCGCTCGTCGAGCACGCGCCCGATGACGCCCGTCGCGCGATCGCCGTCGACCGTCACGCGCTGCACCAGGCAGTCGGCGTAGATGCGCGCGCGCGCGTCGGCGGCCTGCGGCAGGTAGGTCAGGTCGACCGACAGCTTGGCCAGGTTGGGGCAACCCACGTTGCAGCGCGCGCACCCGCAGCAGCCCTCGGTGTTGCGCCGCACCGGCCGAAGTGGGTGGCCCAGCCGCGCCGCGCCCTCAGCGAAGAGGTGCACGCCGCGGGCGCGCATCTCGGGCGGCACGCTCTCCACGCGCACGTTCCGCTCGACCTCCTCGTAGGCGGGCACGAAGCGCTCGTAGGCCATCTCGGCCAGGCCGAAGTCGTGCACCCATTCGTGATGGACGTCCTCGGGGACGCGGAAGCACACGCCGCCGGTGAGCACCGACGACCCGCCGACGCAGCGCCCGAGCGCCAGCCCGATGGGCGGCGTGTCACCGAGCGGGATCACCGTGGTCATTCCGCCGTCGCGCCACAGGTGGCGCAGTGTCTCGCTGGGGCGAAAGCGCGCATAGCGGTCGGCGCGCACGTAGCTGCCCTCCTCCAGCACGACCACGTCCGCGCCCGCCTCCGATAGAAGCCGCGCCACGACGGCGCCGGCCGCGCCCGAGCCGACGACGCACACGTCCGCGTCGAGATCGAGGTCGCCTTGCAGCGAGCGCCCGTCGGTGACGCGTACCGGGCGAAAGCGACCGCCCCAGCGCGGATCGTACGCCGGTGCCGCGCCGGCGAGGGCGGCGTCGAGCGGAGCGGCGGCTTCGGCTTCAGCGACCGCGTCCATCAGATCGTCCCCTTCAGACAGCCGCCGTCGTAGCCCGTCTCGGGGCGCGCGTCCGGGTGCTCGAAGTACACGCAGCCGATGACGATCTTCACGGCCATGACCGGCAGCGCCAGGACCGCGAAGCGGTTCGCTTCCATCTTCACCAGGCAGCGCCGCTGTTCGGCGGGCGCGAGCGACACGAACCGCGCCGGCCGGCCGATGACCAGCAGTGGCAGCCACTGCACCGCCAGCAAGGCCATCCACACCATCAGGCGCGGCACGAACCCGGCCGCGCCCAGGAAGTCGTTGATCTCGCGCTCCACCCAGTCGAGCCGCTCGGCGGGGACGCCGCCGCCGCGGTCGAACAGCGCCGCGCACAGCGCGCGCACCAGCCGCAACGTCCGCGCCCCGAACGGCCCGCGCGGCAACGTCAGCGGCGCCAGCCCGCTGTCGATCGCCGGGTCGCGCGCCGGGATGGAAGTGCTGACGCCGCCGCTCATGACCGCGGCATCATAGTGTACCCTTCGCCCCAATGGATCTACGGCATCGCCTCTTTCTCTACCTGACCGCGACTTTCGTCACGGCCCTCGTCGTCGCCGACATCATCGGCGGGAAATTCGCGCTGGTGGGCGGCGTGCCGGTGTCGGTCGGCATGATCCCGTTCCCGGTGACGTTCGTGCTCACCGACCTCATCAACGAGTACTGGGGCAAGGAAGGCGCGCGGCGCGTCACCTTCGTCGGCCTCGCCATGGCCGCGTTCGCCTTCGTCGTCATCCTGGTGTCGCGCCTGCTCCCGGTGTCGCCCCGCTCGCCCCTCCCGCAGCCGGTCTTCGACCAGGTGTTCGGCCTCTCCAACCGCCTGTACGTGGCCTCGCTCACCGCCTACGTCGTGGGCCAGCTCAGCGATATCTACGTCTTCCACCTGCTCAAGCGCGTCACCGCCGGCAAGCTCTTGTGGCTGCGCGCCACCGGCAGCACCGTCATCTCGCAAGCCATCGACACCCTGGTGGTGAACTTCGTTCTCTTGTGGGGGTCGACGCTCGCGGACGGCTCGCACGCCGACCTCAGGTACATCCTGCAGATCGCCGCGACGGGCTACGGAATCAAGTTCGTCATCGCCGTGGCGCTGACGCCGCTGATCTACGCCGGCCACGGTGTGATGCACCGGCGCTTCGGGCTGACGCCCATGCCAGCGGACCCGGCCACCTCAGCACCCTGAGAGCTCCGGTGATGCGAACGGGGGGAGTCAGATCGGCGCGCAGAGGAGGCGCCGGAGGGGGCCTAGCGGGTGGAGGCGCTACTCGTCGTCGCCGCCGTCGTCGCCGTCGTCGCCGTCGTCGCCCTTGTGCTTCTTGTCGTCGTCTTCCTCGTCGTCGGCGGGCTTCTTCTTGGGCGGCGGCGCCGAGGCGCCCTCGTCGTCCTTCGTGTAGACCTTCGCGCGGATCTCCAGCAGGCCGAACACGTGGAAGTTCATCGTGAAGAGCGTGTACATCGCGATGTACGAGCGCGAGCGCACCGTCGAGGCGCAGTCACCCGTCACGCAGTTCAGGAAGCCCAGGCCGCCCGAGGCGCCCGAGCCGTCGAACGCGCGCGCGTAGTTGTAGCGCAGGCCGAAGATCTCGCTGCCGACGCTGAAGAACTTGTTGAAGAAGTACTCCATGCCGAACGCAAGGTCGAAGCCCACCGGGCTACGCAGCGCCGCCGCGAAGCGGTCCGCCGGGTCGGTCACCGTGCGCGTCGGATCATGGACGCCCGCGAAGTACTTGTAGACGTCCACCCAGATGTAGGCGGCGATCTGCTCGCGCTTGGGCACGCTCAGGTAGAGCTTCATCCCGAGCTTCACGCCCAGCTGCCAGTACGACGCGCTGTCCACCGCGATGCGGGTGGGCGGGTTCAGGAACGTCGTGTCGGTGTAGGTGGCGAAGTCGAAGAGCAGG
Organism: Myxococcota bacterium; assembly: GCA_036004705.1. Taxonomy (GTDB): domain Bacteria; phylum Myxococcota_A; class Polyangia; order DASYRF01; family DASYRF01; genus DASYRF01. The sequence goes on along the minus strand of DASYRF010000416.1, from coordinate 1,689 downwards.
TTCAGGCTGAACCGGTCGGAGAAGCCGATGCCGATGTACGGGTTCAGGTCCAGGTTCTGGAACGAGCCCAGGCCGCTCTCGCTGGGCACACCTGGCGCCGTCGCGGACCCGACGCAACCGTTCGTCGTGATCAAGCCCGGGCACACCGAGCGGACCGCGAACGTGTAGCGGAGGGGCTCCCACCGCGTGCCCATCTTCAAGCTGAACTCGGCGGCGGCCTCGGGGATCACCGCCAGCGAAACGATCAAGGCGCCAAGCGCCGCCCCCACAAACTTGCGATTCATGCCTGCTCCTGTCTCCTCGTTCGGTTGTTCACCCTACGCGGCCTGCGCCGCCGCGGCCGGTCTGTCCTTCTGGATCCTCGAGCCCACCCGCCTCGTCGAGTCTTGCTTGGGGTCGTATACGCGCCGCCGTGGCGCGCCCTTCCCCGCCCGACGGTCCCCGTCGGCTCAAGTCGTGGTGCGCCGCTATATCACAACGGCGCGCCCGTGTGTGAACGAACGCGAAGCCGCGGCGGCGTTTTTTGGACGCCTGGCTGAAACTACCTTTAAATGTAGCTACTTGCGCCCGAGTTGTTCGGCCAGCGCCGGTACGGGGTCAGGGTCCGCGCGCAGGTCGTCCGGGCCGAGGGGGCGTGTCGGCGCGCAGATCTCGATCATCGTGCCGTCGGGATCGCGGAAGTAGATCGACTGGATGAAGTCCTGGTCGGCGATCTCGCTGACCGCCACGCCGCGCGCGTGCAGCGCCGCGCGCATCTCGGTGAGCGCGGCGACGCCGGCGACTTGAAAGGAGAGGTGGTGCATCCCGCCCACGCCGCCCACGGCGCCCGGCGCCTCCGCGTACTCGAACAGCGCCAGCAGCGCGCCGCCGCCCAGGTCGAAGTAGTAGTTTCGCGCGTCCGGGTCGGAGGGATCGCGCTGCGCGCGGACCAGGGGCAGCGCCAGCACCTCTCCATAGAAGCGCACGGCGCGCTGCATGTTCGCGGTGATGAGCGCCACGTGGTGGATGCCGCGGAGCGCCGGGAGCATTTGGGACATGCGACTTCTCCTCGCTGGGGTTTCACGTTACACCAAGGCCGTGACGCACCGCCACGTGTCGCTGGGGACGGCGGCGGCCTGGGCGCCGGGTACGGCGCGCGTGCTGCCCACGGCGCGCGGCGGGATCGCCGTCTTCCGCGACAGCGAGGGGACCTTCCTGGCGGTGTCCGACCTGTGTCCGCACCGCGGGGCGTCGCTCGCCGCCGGCTTCGTCGAGGACGGCCTGGTGGTGTGCGCCGACCACGACTGGGCGTTCGACGCCCGCACCGGCCTTTGTCACCGCGGCGGCGAGGGCGCGCGCCTGCGCGTCTACGCCGTGTCCGTCCACGACGGCGAAGTCCTCGTATCGCTCCCGCCCGACGAGCGGGTAGAGGGCCCGCCACACGACCCCGTCCACCCCCTCGCATGCGCCCCGCCGCGCAACGCCGACGCCGATCCCGACGCCGACGCCGACGCCCACGCCGACGCCGATCCCGACGCCGACGCCGACGCCCACGCCGACGCCGATCCCGACGTCGACGCCCACGCCCACGCCGACGCCAACGCCGACGCTCACGCCGACCCCGATCCCGATCCCGACACCGACACCGACACCGACACCGACCGCGACGTCGGTCCCTAGACGCCTGGGAGCTTCATCTGGGCCCCCGCC
>DASYRF010000415.1:0-19847 GCA_036004705.1 Myxococcota bacterium | reverse complement strand
CGCCGCCACGTCGAAGCCCGGCGGGATCGTCATGGGGCCCGGATCCATCCCCAGGCCCGTCGCGGGGACGGACGTGCTCGCGCCGGTGGCTGCCCCGCTGCCGCTCCCCGTGCCGGCCCCCAGGCCGCCGGCGGTGGCGCTGCCGCCGGTCGCCGGGCCCGCGGTGCCGCCCATGGTGTTGCCGCACGCGCAGCCGCGCGCGCTGGCCGCGGCCAGCCCGGCGGCGAGCGCGAGCCCCACGACGGCGACCAGTGGCCAGGAGCGGGGAGGGCGGGACGTCATGCGCGAAGCACCTTGTAAGAGCCCGTCCGGCGTCGCGTCAAGGGAGACGCCCGGCCGCGTCCGTCCCGCCCGCCGGTGCCGCCGGCGCCCGGGTCTTGGCAGGTGCGGTCGCCGGCTCGCCGGCCGGCGCGGGCGCGGGCGCGGGCGCCGGTGCCGGTCCCGGTGCCGGTGCCGCCGTGCCCCCGGCGCCCGATCCTGCCGGGGTCCGCACGATCGGCGTGGCCGGAGCGATACCGGCGGCCGCCAGCGCGTCCTCGACCCACGCCTGCAACACCGCCTCGCGCCGGCGCTCCGTGAACGGCACTCCGTTGACGAACAGGCTCGGCGTGGAGCGGATTCCCGCGATGTCGCCCTCCAGCTTGTCCGCCTCGAGCTTCTTCTTGCTCGCCTCGGCCGTCATCTCCGTCAGGAACGCGTCGTCCTCGAACCCGAGCGCCCGCGCCAGCTCCAGGATCTTGTCCATGCTCAGCTCTTCCTGATGTTCGAAGATCAGGTCGTGCATCTCCCAGAACTTGCCGGCGCGCCCGGCGGCGATGGCGGCGCGCGCGGCGATCTCGGCGCTGGGATGCATGCTGAGCGGGTAGTGCTTGAAGCAGATGCGCAGCTGCCCGGGGAAGCGGTCCAGCAGCGGCGGCCATAGCGCCTCCGCCGCCTTGCAGTGCGGGCACTCGAAGTCGGCGAACTCGACGATCGTCACGGGCGCCACCGCCGGGCCCTTGCAGGGCGTGTCGCCCAGATCGAGCGCCACCGGCTTGGCCGCAAAGCGCTTGGCGATCGCTTCGACGATCTCGCTGCGCGCCAACCCGTCCGCCACCAGGCGCGTCGCCATGCGTCCCGCCGCCACGCGCAACGGGCAGGCCGCGTGAGTGGCCAGGCAGGCGCGCAGCGTATGCGCTTCGCCACACGGGCAAAGCGCGTCGTCCAGCACCGCCTCGTAGTTGCGCTTCTCGATCTCGTCGGGCCCAAAGGCCGCGCCGCCGCCCCGTCCTGCTCCGCCGGGCGCGCCGCCCTTGCCGCGCGGGCAGCCGGCGCCCACCCCCACCGCCGCGAGCGCCGCCGCCCCCACGAGCCCCGCCAAGCCGAGCCGCGCCGCCCGCCGTCGCGGACGCGGCCGCCAGGTCATTCCGCCGTCCCCGCGCGTCATGGCGCCGAGTCCGAAGAGGTGTTCGAGTCCGTCCCGCCGCCCGAGTCGCTGAAGCCGTGGTTGGCGTCGCCGCTGTCGTCCAGCCCCGCGTCCGGTAGCGGGCCGCCGCCGTCGAGCGGCGGGGGCGGCGGATTGCCGACGACCACCGTCGCGACGGCGGTCGAGGCGTTCAGCGCCGCCGTCACCGTCGCGCGCCCCTTGCCGCCGCCCAGCACCGCGAAGGCGGCATCGCGTACACCCGTCGCCACGGTCACGTTCATCGGCACGTCCGCCACGCCGGCGTTCGACGTGTAGAGCTGCACCACCGCCCCGCCCGCCGGGGCCACGCGATCGAGTGTCACGGTCAAAGCACTGTCACCGCCCGGCTCGATCGGCAAGGTGGAAGGCGCGAGCGCCTCCACGCGCGGCGCTGGCTCCTCGACCGGCGGCGCATGGCCGCAGCCGGCGACGGCGGTGAGGGCCGCGAGCCCCACCGCGGCGAGGGCGGCCGCGCGCGGCGCTGCCCGTTCGCGCACACCGGTCCGTGCGCCCCTGCGAGGGTTCGCCCGGCGCAGGGCTTGGGCCGCTGCGGCGTACATCCTGGGTCTCGTCCGCCCGAGGCGGGGTCAGGACTCCACGTACAGGTTCAGGTTCTCGCGGATCTGCTCGGCGGTCACGCCGCTGCGGATGTTCTCTTGCAGCACGTCCGCCAGGGCCAGCAGCAGGTTGTCCACGCCGCGCTCCTCGATCACGCGCTGCAGCAGCGCCTTGGCCTCGCGGCTCTCGTCGCCGCGCAGGAACTCCCGAAAGGTATCGAGGTCGATGTCGCCCTTGAAGTCGAGGATGATGTTGTTCAGAAGGAATTCGACCAGTTGTTTCATGACGTCTCCTTCTCGCCCTTGACGGGCCCCACGCGCGCGATCAAGCGCGCCTGTGACGGTCCGGCCACGCCCGACATGCGGCCCACTCCGAACATCTGAGGGAGGCAGCGGACCGGCCAACGGGCGCGGTCCAGTGCCCCGACGCGAGGGCGGGGCACTGCGGGCGGCAGCCGTCCGGTCGTAAGGTCCGACCGCCGGCGGACTGAACCTTTACAATCCTGGCAGGGACCTTGCAAGCAAAAAAGGGTCCTGGCGCGCAGAAAGCGCCCCGCCCGGACTCGCCGGCGCCCGATCGGTGTACGATGGCGCCTGTGCCGGCGAACCGCAGGAAGGTCCTTTACCTCGCGTTCGGCGTCATCCCGTCCCCGACCGCGGTGTCGGCGAGCGTCACGAACACGCTGCACGCCGTGGGCCGGCACTATGTGGTCGACGCGCTGACGGCCAAGCAGGACGAGCTGTCGCACGTGGAGCGCTACCATGGCGTGCGCGTCCTGCGCGTGCCCCTCGGCGGCGGCGAGCTGCCCGACCAGGTGGAGACGCTGCGCCGCGCCGTCCACCGCCAGCTCGAGAGCGACGAATACGAGCTGGTGCACTTCCGCACCGCCTGGGAAGGCCTCCCCGCCATCCGCCGCGCCGCTGACCTCGGCTATCGGACAATAATGGAAGTCTCGACCCTGGCGACGCTCGACCTCGCCGCCGAGCATCCGACCATGGCCGCGGATCCGGCCTACCTGGAGACGCTGCGCCGCGAGGAGGACGAGTGCCTGGCGGGCGCGGACGTCATCATCGCCGCCTCGCGGGTCGTACGCGACGCGCTACGCGCGCGCGGCCGTCGCGTGCGCGTGGAGTACGTGCCGCCCGGCGTCGACGTCGACCGCTTCGACTGGGAGAGCCCCGAGCCGGCGGCGCGCCCGCTGGTGCTGTACGTAGGGAACCTGCGCGCCGACCGGGGCGTGGCGGGGCTGGTGGAGGCGGCGGCGGAGGTCCTGCGCTTCCGCGACGCGCGCTTCGTCATCGCCGGCCGCGGCGGCACCGAGCGCGTGGAGGGGCTGCGCCAGCTGGCGCGCGCGTGCGGCGTGGGCGAGTCCGTGCAGGTGCGCGGCGACATCCCGCACGAGGTGGTGCCCGACCTGATCGCGCAGGCCAGCGTGGTGGTCGCGCCCTACAGCGGCGCGGCGGAGAACGTGGGCCAGGGCGCCGCGCCCTACAAGGTGCTGGAGGCGCTGGCGTGCCGGCGCGCGGTGGTGGCGGCGCGCATCCCGCGCGTCGAGGAGGTGGTCGCCGACGGCATCGACGGCCTGCTGGTGCCGCCCGACGACGTGGACGAGCTGGCCGGCGCGATCGAGACGCTGTTGGCCGACCCGGGGCTGGCGGCGCGGCTGGCGGAGGCGGGCTACCGCAAGGTGCGCGACGGCTTCACGGCGTCGGCCTCGCGGCGGCGCATGAACGACGTCTACCGGCGCTTGTTCGGCGGCCGGGTGGTGCGCTGGATAGGCGAGGAGGCGCCCGACCCCATCGGCCTGCTCATCACGCAGACCGGGGTGCACGCGGCGGGCGGGAGCGGGCCGGTGTCGGGGACGAGCGGCGAGGTGGAGGGGCAGACGGGCGAGCTGATCGACGCGGCGCCCACCGGCGTGCACGCGCAATTCATCGTCGCGGCGGCGGCGCGGGCGGCGGAGGAGGCGCGGGCGGGCCGGACCGATCTGCGCCGGGCCGCGGCCGCAGACACGGCCGACACGTCAGACTCGACCGATTCGGCCGACGGGTCCGAGGGGGCCGAGGGCGCGGAGCCGACGGGTGTGCGCCGCGCGCGGCGGGTGGTGGCGGCGGCGAGCGAAGGGGACGCGGAGGGGGACGAGGACGAGGACGCGGCGGCGGGCGTCGACGACGAGACCGCGCTCGATCGCGCGCGCACGCCGGCCGAGGGGATGCAGCGGCTCGACGAGGCGCTCGAGCGATCGAAGACGCCCGCCGAAGGGATGGAGCCGCTCGACGAGCCGGCGCCGATGAAGCGCGAGGACACGCTGCCGCAGATCGTGCTGCCCGAGTATCGCGAGGCGGCGGCGCGTGCGGCGGCGGCCAAGCCGGCGGGTGCGGCCGACGCGGGCGCGGGGACGGGACCGGGGCCGGGGACGGGAGCGGGGGCGGGCGCGGGAGCGGGGTCGGGCAGCGGTGCGGGTCCGCGCGAGGCGGTCATGGAGGCGGCGAGCGGTGTTGCCGGCGCCGACCGCGTCGATTCGGCGACGACCGGCGAGCCGGACGACGGGGCGCGCCACGCGGGCGCCGACCGCGCTGAGTCGAGGCACGCCGAAGGCGTCGCCTCCGACTTTGGGGAAAGATTCACATCCTCTGATACGGCCACGACCGGCGAGCTGGACGACGGGGCGCCCCTCGCAGGCGCGGGCGCGGGCGCGGGCGCGGGCGCGGCGCCGGCCACGATCACGAAGGAGAGTCCGCTGCGGCTGGCGGCGGAGGGAACGCCCCCTGACGGCGCCGCGGCCGCGTCAGGGGGGGGCATGCTGACGCCGACGACGCCGGTCTCGGTGCCGCCGGCGCCGCCGCTGCCGGGCGTGCCCGTCCCCGCGAGCGGGCACGGCGTGGGGCCGGCGGCGCCGCCGCTGCCGGGCGTGCCGGCTCCTGCGAGCGGGCCGGGTGCGGGGCCGGCGGTGCCGCCGTTGCCGGGCGTGCCGGCTCCCGCGAGCGGGCCCGGCGCCGGGCCGGCACCGGCCCCTCACCCGCCGGCGGTGGCGGGCACGGGCGAGCCGCTGCGCCTGCCCGCGCTGCCGCCGGGCGTCGATCCGTGGGGCGTACACATGTCGTCCAAGCGAACGCTCTTCGGGCAGGTGCCGCCGCCGCCGCCGCCAGGACTCGGCCCTCCGCCCTTCATCCGGCCACCCTCCAACGTCGGCCCGCTCCCGCCGCCGTCACCTCCGGCAGCGCCGTCACCGTTGGCGCCTCCACCGCCGGCCGCGCCCGCCGCCACGCTACCCGCCGTGCCGCCGTCTGGCGCGCCGCGCGCCGGCCCAGCCGCCACCACGCTCCTCGCTGGTGGCGCTGCCGCGGCGTCTGTTGGGCCGGGCGCGACCGCGCCTCTCGCCGGCACTGCCGCGACCGCGCCCGTCGCCGGCACCGCCGCCGTCGCGCCGCCGGTAGGTTCCGGCCCTGCGGCGCCGCCTGCGGGCCCCACCGCGGGCGCGCCCCCGCCCGTCGCGGCGGCCCCTGCCGTCGCGCCGCAGGCGAAGGAGCCGTCGAGCAAAGTTCCACTGCCGGACGCGCCTTCCGGCGGGCCCGGTGGAGGCCCGGCCAGCGGCGCCTAGGCGGTGTCGGGCGGCGGCGGCGGGCCTGGCACGGTGCGCGCGGGTCATGGTATGAGGCGCGCATGCACCACTGCCACTTCTGCCAGACGGCCTTCGAGCTGGATCTCGGGCGCACGCCCCTGGGCTACTTCGCACGCGGGCGCTGCCCGCAGTGTGGCTCGGTGAACGTCATCGTACCCGGGCTGGAGCCGTCCGTTCTCGTCGGCGCGGGCGGGGCGGCGTCGGCGCCCGCCGCGTCGGCGCCCATCGAGGTCGAAGCCATGGACGTCGACGTGGTCGAGTCGCAGAGCGGCATGACGGAGATGCCGGAGGCCGCGCCGAGCGCCGAGGTCCCCACCGGCCAGGTCGACATGCCCGGCGGCGAGGGCATCGAGGTCGACGAGGACTTCTCCAGCTAGCTGAGAGCCGCGAGCGCCGCTCCTAGAGATTGAAGAGATCGGAGCAGGGGCTTCGCCGCGCGGTGCCTCGGATGCCGCCGAGGAGCTTCGAGCTCCGAGTAGGGTGAGCCGGCTCCCGCCTGCGAGGCGGGCCGGCTCAGCGCCGGAGCGCAGCTTCGAATCGCGCCACCGCCTCGCTGAAGGCCGGGGCGGCGATGGCCAAGCTCTCGCGCGCTTCGTCGCGGTAGCCGTCCGCCACCGCCGTCCAGGACCGGTTCAGGTAGCGCTCGCCCAGCGCGAACTCCACCATCATCTCGGCATAGGCGGTGGGACCGAGCCGCTCGGCCACGAGCGCGCGCGTCTCGTCGACGACCAGCACGTCGTTCAGCGCCGCCTCGTCCACCTCGCGCAGAAAGCGCTCGTCCGGCATCGCATCCAGCTGGGCGCGCAGCCGCTCCACCGTTTCGTGCAGCCGGCGCACGGCCGCGAGCGCGCCCTCCACCGTCAACTTCACTTTCCCCGGCGCGCCGGCCGCCCCGTCGCGCCGGGCCGCCGTGTCATTTTTCGCCTGCGCTGCCTCTTCGCGCAGCACCTGCCGGCGCGCCGCGCGCGTGAGCACCATGCCCACCAGGATGAGCGCGATGCCGGCGCCGAACGTCGGCCAGTGGGCGTTGCTGCGGTCGGCCGGTCGGGGTGGCGTTCCCTTGGCGTCCGCGGTGCCCGGCGCGATCCCCGTGGCCGCCGCCGCCGTCGCCGCCGTCGCCGGCGCGCCCGTCGCGGTCGCCGCGTCGCGCGCGGCCCCCGCCGACGTCGCCGTCGCCGTCGCCGGCGCCGTCGCCGGCGCGGACGGCAGCGCCACCACGCGTGGCTTGGCAGCCGCGCCGATGCTCGCCAGCATCACGCCGGCGACCACGCATCCCCATCCCAGGCGGCTCGCCGCGCCCGTCACGCGAGGCTGTCCTTCACGACCTTCACGACCGTCATCACCACCTGGACGAGCGGGTCGCCCACCAGCAGCCCTGCGGCGAGCGGCACGCCCACGTCCTCCACCCAGCGCGCCCCGAGGAAGCGCTTCGTCCCGAAGTTCAGCGTGCAGCCGATCCCGTACGTGAGGACGTAATGGACGGGCAGGTACATGGAAAGCCCGACCAGCACGCCGAGCCCCGGGATGCCCAGGAACGACAGCAGGCCGCCGACGAGCGCCCCGCCGCCGTACTTCGCCCACGGCGTCGCGCCGCCCAGCATCGCCTCGATGGTGGCCTGCAGCGCCTGCGCCTGCGGCACCGGAAGCTTCGTCCCCGGGCCGAAGTGGCCGGGCGCTTTCCACAAAACGTACGTCATTCCCAGAGCGATGACGGGCCCGATGGCCGCTGCCACCAGCTGCCAGAACTGCAGCACGGCCGGGCGAGACCCGACCAGATGCCCGATCTTGAGATCGGTCATCATGTCGGCGGCGACCGATACCGCCACGCACACCGCCGCGCCGATGAGCACCGCGGCGAAGACGCTCTTGCCCGTCACGTAGAGCAGCAGCGTCACGGCGATGAGCGCCATGCCGGAGATGGGCGACCAGTCGGTCATCCCCGTGCACTGCGAGACGATGATCCCCGCCAGCCACAGCCAGAGCGTGCCCAGGCCCGCCACCAGCAGCGCGCCTCCCACGCCGATGTCCGCCGAGAAGTAGCCTGCCACGCCGAGGACGACGAACGCCGCGCCGACCGCGATGACGACCAGCTTCATGGGCAGCTCGTCGCGCTTGCCGGCGAGCCCGCCGGGCGTCACCGCGCCGCCCGGCGCGCCGGCCGCACCGCCGCCGCCGCCGCCGCCGCCGCCGCGCGCGCGCCGCATGGCCCCGAACGCCGCGCGTACTTGCGGCAGCGCGGTGATGACCCCCGCCACGGCGCCGCCGACGAGCATCCCGATGCCCACGGGGCGGTTCATCTCCCTGAACATCGCCGCCACGACCGGCGCGCCCGTCGGATCGGTCGGCGCCCAGTCCATCATCACGGTGGCCGGCGCGATGATCCAGTTCGCCAGGATCCCGCCGATGAGCACCGTGAACCCCGCTGCGCCGCTCATGTAGCCGGCCCCCACCGACAGCATCGACAGGGCCCACACGTTGGGCATCCATTGCGGCCAGGGGATGCCCATCACGCGCAGCGACGCGCCGACGTCGAGCACCTCGCCGACCATGAACCAGTGTCCGGCGATCTGGAACTTCCCCGGCAGCACGCCGAACTCCGCGAGCTGGACGACCAGCGTCACCGCCGCCGCGAACGTCGCGCCGTAGATCAGGCGCTTCGACTTCTCCACGCCGGCCCCGGGCGAACGCAGGATCGCCGCCACCGCCACGCCCGACGGGAAGCGCAGCCGCTCCAGGTCGATCATCTGCTTGCGCAGCGGGATGATGAACGCCACGCCCAGCACCGACCCCGCCGCCACCGCCGCCGCGAACGGCCACGGCGAGAAATCCCCCACCTTGCCGGCGGCGTGCAGCAGGAACAGCGCCGGCACCGTGAACGTGACGCCCGCCGCGGGCACGTTGATCCCCGACGCGATCGCCTGCGCCAGGTTCACCGAAAGGATCGACCCGGCCTTGCGGCCGCCGCCCCACAGCCGCGCCACGCCGCGGAAGAAGCCGTACCCGAGCATCGTGGCGATGGCCGACGCCGGGATGCTGAAGCCGATCACCATCGCCGTGTAGGTGAAGACGACGGTGATGAGGGAGCCGGACACCACGCCGAAGACGACGGCGCCGACCGTGACCTCGGGATAAGGGCCCGCCCGCGGCGTGATTCCCCCCGCCGGCGCTGCCGACGCGTGCTCCTGGGCCATGTGAGGCGCGAACCTATAACCGCCCACCGCCAGGGGTCAAGGCGCGCGTCGCCGCTGCTTTGACCCCCCGCCCAGGTGTATGATAGGTGAGCGGAATCGGAGGGAGCATGTCGCGACGTGTTGCACCGGCCACGGTGGCCGTCGCCCTCGCGCTGGCGGCCCTGGCCGCCGCTCTCGGCGCCTCGGGCTGCGGTGCCGTCTACCACACGGGCGCCATCATCGGCGCCAACAGCGCCTTCGAGGAGGCGCGGTTGTCGGGCGCGGAGAAGTGGGCCCCCTACGAGTTCTACCGGGCCCAGGAGTACCTGGCGAAGTCGCGCGAGGAGGCCGGCTACTCCGACTTCGAGGCGGCCATCCATTTCGCCAAAATCTCGCACGAAGCGGCGGAGGCGGCGATGAAGAAGGCCTCCATGCACAAGGGCTCCACGGTCACGCCTGACGCGGTCGTGAGCCATTGAGGACGGCACTCGGACGGCGCGGTCGTCTGGCCGCCGGCGCCTGGGTGGCCGTGGCGGCGGCCGTGGCCGGCATCGCCGGGTGCGTCGCCGGCGACCGCCTCAAGGCGAAGGCGCACGTCGTCGGCGACCTCGTCGCCAAGGCACGCGCCCAGCACGCGGAGCTGTGCGCCCCCAAGGAGTTCGCCTACGCCGAAGCGCATCTCGAGTTCGCCGAGGGCGAGCTGCGCACCGGCGACTGGTCGCGCGCCAACGACCACCTGCTCATCGCCGACAAGAACGCCCGCATCGCCGTGCGCGATTCGGTGGGCTGCGTCGAGGGGAAGATCGCCTTCCTCGCCCCGAAGGAAGGCGACCGCGACGGCGACGGCTTCATGGACCACAAGGACGGCTGTCCCGACGACCCCGAAGACTTCGACGGCTTCGAGGACGAGGACGGCTGCCCCGACAAGGACAACGACAAGGACGGCATCCTCGACGTCACGGACAAGTGTCCGATGGACCCCGAGGACAAGGACAGCTTCCAGGACGACGACGGCTGCCCGGACCTCGACAACGACAAGGACGGCATCGCCGACGTCTCCGACAAGTGCCCGATGGATCCGGAGGACAAGGACTCGTTCGAGGACGAGGACGGCTGCCCCGACCTGGACAACGACAAGGACGGGCTGGCCGACGCAGTGGACTCCTGCCCGATGGAGCCGGAGGACAAGGACGGCTTCGAGGACGAGGACGGCTGCCCCGATCCGGACAACGACAAGGACAAGATCGCCGACCTGGTCGACAAGTGTCCGATGGACCCCGAGGACTACGACGGCGACGAGGACACGGACGGCTGCCCGGACCTCTACAAGCTGGTGGTCGTCACCAAGGACCGCATCGAGATCAAGGAGAAGATCTTCTTCGCCTTCAACAAGGCCACCATCTTGAAGAAGAGCTTCGCGCTGCTCGACGACGTCTCGCGGGTGCTGGTGGACAACCCGGGGATGAAGATCCGCATCGAAGGGCACACCGACAGCCGCGGCAAGGACGCTTACAACAAGAAGCTGAGCGACGCCCGCGCCAAGTCGGTGCGCGCGTACCTCGTCAAGAAGGGCATTGCGGAAGACCGCATGACGGCGATCGGCTACGGCGAGGAAGTGCCCATCGACACCAACCTCACCGACGAGGGGCGCGCCAACAACCGGCGCGTGGAGTTCCACATCACCGACCGCTGAGCGCGCGCCGGCATCGGCGCGGCGGGGCGCGGCGGAGCGTAGCGCCGCCCGGGCGTCGTGCTAGGATGACCCGGTTCCGGCCGCGAAACGGGCATTGGAGGCAACTTGAGCTGGAGTACTGGGGCACGGTGCACGCTGCTGGGGGGAGCCGCGCTGGCGGCCTTGGTGGCGGTCGCCCCCGCCCGCGCCGAGGCGGCGTGTGGCAAGCCCGAGAAGAAGAAGATCTACGACCTCTACACCGAGGGCATCAAGTCGTACGACGACCTGGACATGGAGGCGGCCAAGAGCGCCTTCAAGAAGGCCGTAGAGGCGGCGAAGAAGTCCGGCTGCAGCCACAAGCAGATGGCGAAGGTGCATCTGCGCCTGGCGGTCATCGCCAAGGTGGCCGACAACGACGAGGGGCTGGCGCTGGCCGAGTTCCGCAAGGCGGTGGAGGTCGACCCGGAGGTGGAGCTGGACCGCGACATCTCCACGCCCGAGCTGGAGGCGGTGCTGAAGAAGGCGCGCGGCTCGGCGGGGTCGAGCGCGAGCAAGGGTGACGCGGGCGACTCCGGAGATTCCGGCGACGACGGCGACAAGGGTGACAAGGGTGACAAGGGCGACAAGGGCGACCGCATCGACAAAGGCGACAAGGGCGACAAGGGCACCAAGCCGCCCAAGGCTATCGCGGAGAACGACCTGAGGTGCTTCGCCGTGCGCGACGGCTCGGCGTCGATGTGCGTGGATTCCGAGGTGGAGCTGAAAGTGCAGTGCGAGTCGTCGACCGACCTGGCGACAGCGACGATGAACTACCGCGTGGACGGCGGACCGTGGGTCCCCAACGAGATGGTGGGGGCGGGCGGGTTCTTCGGCACGACGGTCAGCGCCTCCAGCATCAAGGGCAAGCGCATCGAGTTCTACGTGGACGCGTTCGACACCAAGACGAAGCGGGTCGCCTACGCCGGCACGATCGACGGGTCCTACTCGGTGAAGATCGGCTGCAAGAGGTCGCCGTCTTCGAGCGACTCGGCCGACGGCGCGTCGTCGGGCAGCGGCGGCGACGAGGACCGGTCGCACAAGTCGAAGAAGGACAAGGGCGACGACGCCGCTTCGGGTCTGGACGACGAGGATCCTCTCGGGTCGGGCGACGGCGACACCGAGGACGAGGACAAGCACAAGGACGACCACAAGGACAAGGACACGGGCCCGAAGACGCCCGGCTCGCGCATCTTCTCCTTCTTCCTCGGCTTCGGCACAGGGGGGGGGATCGCCACCAGCAACGTGATGCCGGGGACGACGCCCCCGACGGCGAACTACACGCAAATCAACTTCGCGCGCGTGGGGCGCGGCTTCATGTGGGCGCCCGTGCACATCGAGCCCGAAGCTGTGATCCACATCCCGGGAACGCCGATCGGCGTGGGCGTCTTCGGCCGGCTCCAGGCCTCACCCATCCTGACCTGGCAGGCGGGGCTGCGCGGGCACTTCTTCATCGACACCGGCAGCCCCATCAAGCTGATGGCGAACGTGAGCTTCGCGTTCGGGGCGCGCTGCGGGACGGTGGACGCCCAGATGGGGTTCGGCTGCCGAGGCGGGATCGCCTACCTCATCAACACGGCCTCCACGAATCCGATGAACCCGCTGGACTACGTGCTGGTGGGTCCCTTCGCCGCCGGCGCCGGCTTCGGCGCGATGTGGGAGATCAACAAGAGCGTGGGGATCTTCGCCCGGCTCGACGTCCTGATCGCCTTCGGCTCGACGGGCTTCAGTGACGAGATGGGCGATCCCATCCCCTTCGTCGTCCAGCCGCACTTCGACTTCACGCTCGGGATGCGCTTCGGCAACTGAGCCCAGGGCCGGCGAAGCCGGACCCTGGGCTCAGCCTACTCGGAGCTCGACCCACCGCGATCGTCTCCGAGGCACCGCGCATCGAAATACTCGGAGCTCGACCCACCGCGATCGTGTCCGAGGCACCGCGGATCGAAGCCCCTCCTCCGATTCCTTCACAACCTCTCAGCCCGGCGAGGCGCTACTCGTCCTCGTTTGCTTCGATCTCGCCGCCGTCCTCGTCGTGGCCGAACGGCCCGGGGAGGTGCTCGCTGTCGATCTCGAGCGTGAAGCGCATGTTGTCGTTCAGCTCGCTCATCGTCTCGCACAGCCCTTCGAGGTGCTCGCGGAAGGTCTCCAGCGTGCTCTCGTCGGGGTGCTCGTCGCACTCGGGGCAGTTGACCTTGGTCGCGTCGCGAAGGATGGCCGCGATGCGCACCTCGTAGGTCGCCTCGCATGCGGTGCAGTGGAATTCGATCTTCATGGCGGGCGGAAAGTTACGGCCGGCCCGCGCGCCCAGTCAAGCGTTTCGCGCAGCCCGGCGTGGGGGCGCGGCGGCCATGCGGCGCGCCGCCGCACTACTCGTGCGCGGGCGAGCCTGGTAAAAGGAAGCGATGGTCGCGCGCACCTCGAGCGTCAGGGCGACGGGCGTCGGCGAATCGCAGGACTACCTGCGCGAAGTCGAGGCGCTCTACCTTTCGCTGCGCGGCAAGGGGCTGATGATCTCTCCGGCGGATACCGCGGTCGTGTCGGCTTGGGAGCACGACGGCATCCCGCTCTGGCTGGCGTGCCGCGTGGTGACGCGGGCGCTGCGGGAGCTTGCGCCGCGCGCGGGGACGCCGCCGCTGCGCTACTGCGACGGCGCGGTCCGCGAGGCGTACGCGCGACGCGTCGGGGCGTTGGCAGGGGCCAGTGAACGTGCGGGCCCAGGCGTGGGCGCAAGCGCGGGTGCAGTCGCCGCGGGAGATTCCAGCGCGAGGACACACGCGGACGCAGGGGCCAGGGAGCGCGCAGGCCAGGCGGACGCCGGGGCCAGGGGGCGGCTAGGTGCAGGACTCGCGCCGCCGTTGAACGCGGCGCGCGCGTCGGGGACTGTCGCGGCGCAGAGGGTCCTGCAGGCGTTGGTGGGGGCGCGGCAGCGCGCGCGCCATGCGACCGAGCGGGCGGCGTACGCGGCGGCCGAGCGTGCGCTGCGCGACGGCGCCTCCGGGAGCGAGCCGCGCGCGTTCCTGGCCGCCGTGACGCGCGCCGACCGCGCGCTGTGTGCGGCGTTCCTGCGCACGCTGCCGGCGGATACGCGCGCGGGAATCACGGCCGCCGCCCGCGCCGCGGACCGCCGCGCCGGAGCGCGCGCGTCCGAGCGGGCCCGCCGTGCGCTGCGCCACGAGGTCGTGGGCGCCGCGCTGGAGCGCCACGGGCTGGTGCGTCCCCTCACGGTGCTCGCGGATGACGGCGGCGGCGCCGCGCCGGACAACGCGCCGGGCGCCGGACGAAACGGGCGATGAGCGACCCGCGCCCGCCCGACCCGCGCTGCCCGCGCTGTCACGGTCGCGGCTACGAGCGCCACGAGGGACCGGACGGCGACGCCCGCGCCCTGCCGTGCGCTTGCCGCCCGCCGTGCAGCGCCTGCGCCGGCGTCGGCATGCTGGACGGCCGCGACGCGCAAGGCTACGCGGTCGTGCGGCCGTGCGCTTGCCGCGCGTTCGACACGCGCCTGGGGCTGTTCAACTCGGCGCGCATCCCCAGCGCCTGCTGGCAGAGCGAGTTCCACGAGCCGCCGCCCGCGTTCCTGCTGGACAAGCACGTGCAGCGCGCCTGGACGCACGCGCAGCGCTTCGCCACGGCCTTCGAAGCGCGCGCCGCCGGGTTCCTGCTGCACGGCGGTCCCGGCACGCTCAAGACCACCATCGTCTGCGCCACGCTCGCGTACCTGACGCTCGACCGCGGCATCGACTGCCGCTTCATCGAGTTCTCGCTGCTGCTGAACCAGATCCGCGAGGGTATCGGCGGCGACGCGCCCACCCAGCGGCTGGAGCCGCTGCGCCGCGCCACCGTGCTGGCGATCGACGAGCTCGGCAAGATGCGCGCGACGGAGTGGGAGCGCACGGTGCTCGACGACTTGATCCAGAGCCGCTACCAGGCGCGGCGCACGACGCTGTTCGCCACGAATTTTCCCGTGCCGGCCGAGCCCGACGCCGCCGCCGGCGGCAGCAGCGGGGCGGCCGCCGCGCCCCCGCGCCCGCGCCCCCCCCGCGCTTCGCCACCGGCGAGCGGCGCGCTCCGCGCCGTGGAGACGCTGGAGGACGCCGTGGGCGGGCGCATCTATTCGCGCCTGCGCGCCATGGGCGAGTTCGTGCACACCGGCCAGAACGACCTGCGCCGGCGCCGCGACGCCGCCAGCTGACGGCACGGTGAGGCCGAATCCGGCGCCGAGCGTCGCGCCGAGGCGGTCGGGGCGGTGCGACGGGGCCCGCGGCGCGGCTCAGCGAAGGAGGCGCTCGAACGTGACGACGCGCAGGGCGACGGCGAGCGCCGCCGCGGCGCCCGCGGCGTAGAAGACGGCGATCACGACGAGCCGCAGGGTCGCGCCGGGCACGAACACGCCGACGGCGATGTTGAGGAACACGCACGGCGCCACGACCGCGCCCGTGAGGTTCTGCGAGGAGCGGTAGTCCTTCGCCAGGAGGCTGATGAGCAGTGCGGCCGACGTGGAGAAGGTCAGTGCGCTGAGCAGCACGAGCAGCAGCCCCAGCACCCAGGCCACCGAGCCGATACCGCGCGCCAGCACGACGGCGGCGTCGATGGTGAAGAGGGTGAGCGTCGCACCCGCCGCGAGCGCCACGATGGCGGCGAGCTTCGCCAAGACGATCTGCCCCACGCGCACCGGCAGCGCCACGAGCAGCTCCAGCGTGCGCGACTCCCGTTCTTGGATCAGCGTGTAGCCGGCGGCCATGGCGGGCAGCACGAGGCCGACCAGGCTGACGAAGAGCGGGAGAGCGAAGCGGGGCAGCGCCGTCGCCGGATCGGGTCCGACCTCCGCCAGGCCTGGCAGGAAACGAAGGGACTGGCTTGTCGTGCCCGCCGCCCCCTTTGAGGCCCGAGGCCTGGAACATCAGCAAGAGCGGCATCACGAGCATCAGGAAAACCGGGAGCAGCAGCGAGGTGGCCAGCGCGCCGCGGCTGCGCAGGAGCTGCCGCCACTCTTTGCGGAACAGGATCTTCAGCTCAGGATCGAGGCGCACCGCCGTCCTCCTTCGCCGCCGTGTCCGGACGCGGCACGGCTGCCGCTGCTGGTGCGCTGGTCATGGGTGCGCTCGCCGCCGCCGCGCCCGCGGCGGGCGCGGCGACGACGTCCAGGAAAAGATCCTCGAGGCTCGGGCGCTCGATGCGGCATTCGCTCACGTCCAGCCCCGCGCCGAGCAGCGCGCGGAGCAGCTCGGGCGTGCGGCGCTCCGCTTCGGGCACGGAGACCACCACGTGCGCGCCGTGCGCGCGCGCCGTGTGCCCCAGGCGCGCGAGTGCGGCCACCAGGGCGTCGCGTCCCTGCCCGGCCGCCAGCAGGACTTGCGGCGCGGTGCGCGCGCGCAACGCGGCGAGCGGCTCGTGCAGCACGACGCGACCGGCGCGCAGGATGACCACGCTGTCGCAGAGGTCCTCCGCCTCGGCGAGGTTGTGCGTGCAGAGGATCGTCGTTCGCCCCTGCATCACCTGGCGCAGGTACTCGTGCACCTCGTGCGCCGCGACGGGGTCGAGCCCCACGGTGGGCTCGTCGAGGAGCAGCAGGTCGGGGCGGGGCAGCAGCGCCGCCGCCAGCGCGAGCCGCCGCTGCAGGCCGCCCGACAGCGCGGCCATGGGGCGGTCGGCGTAGTCCGCAAGCCCGAGCGCGGCGAGCACCTCGCCGACGTCGCCGCGGCCGTAGAGGTCCGCCACCAGCCGCAAGTACTCGGCGGCCTTCACGTCGCGATACATGCCGGGCGACTGCGGGACGATCCCGACGTGGCGCTTGGAGGCGAGGAAGTCGGCGTCGGCGGCGCGCCGGCCGAACAGGCGCACCGTGCCGCGCGTGGGCGAGAGCGCCCCGATGAGCAGGCGCAGCATCGTCGTCTTGCCCGCCCCGTTGGGCCCCAGCAGGCAGGCGCGCTCGCCCGGCGCGATGGTGAAGCTGACCTCGTCCAGCGCGCGCACGGCGCCGAAGCTCTTCACCACGCCGGCCGCCTCGACGACCGCGCCTTCCGACGACGGCGCCGCCGCCGCCCCCGCCGCCCCTGCCGCTGCCGCCGGGCCGGCGACGTCGCGCGCCGCAGCCGCGGCCGCGCCCGCGCGCGACTGCGCCTCTTCGTCGTCCGCCGGGGGCGTCTCGCGCGGAAGCCGGCGCGCCACGGTCCAGAGCAGCAGGGCGGCGGCGGGAATGAGCACCGCGAGCTCGCCCTCGGCGGCGAATGCGCCGAAGCGTCCCATGACCCAGACCGCGGCGCCGTCGACGAAGGCGTGCCAGGCGACGGCCGCAGCGACCGGCCATAGGCGCCCGCGCACGGCGCCGAGCATCACCAGCGCGGAGCAGGTGAGGTGCACGACGAAGATCGTCATGACGCGCTCAGCGACGGCCACGAACGGTATCCAGGGCGGCGCGCCCAGCACGGCGGCGATCTGCGCCTGCGCGGCGGCGACCTGATCGGGCGGGAGGCCGGCGGCGGCGAGGTCGGTGCGGCTGGCGACGACCACCCTGAAGAGCGTGAGGGCCGCCAGGCCGCCGAGCAGCACCGACTCGGTCCCGCCGTGCCCGGCGCCGAGCACGACGGCGTCGCGCCACGAGCGGGCGCGCCGCGCCCAGAAGCGCAGCGCCAGCCAGCGCGCCGACTCTTCGCACAGCCCCGCCAGCAGCCCGAGGACGGCGGCGTTGACGGCGAGGGTCCAGGCGGCGGGCGGCGCCGGCAGGACGCCGCGCTTCACCAGCGCGTCGACCGCGTTGAGGAGCGGAAAGTGAACGACCTGGGAGGCGACGAACGTGGCCGCGCCGACGCCGACGAGCGACCAGCGTACGCCCCAGCGCCGGCGCAGCACGGCCACCAAGGCCACCGGCAGGGCCAGCATCAGGAAGACCTGGAGGGCGTAGGCGGCGGCGATCACGCGGGCGGGGACTTCGTCGGCGGCGGCACGGCTTCGCTCGAACCGGCGGCGGGCGCCGCCGTTCCGTGTGCGACGGGCGTGGACGCTCCTGGCGGCGCGGTCGTGACGGCTCCAGGCGGCGCGGTCGTGACGACCGGCCCGGGCGCGGCGGGCGCGGGCGCGCCCGCTTCCTTGTCGCTCGACGGGGAACGCCCCCAGGGGCGGATCAGGTCCATGGCCAGGATGATGAGCGGGATCCCGGCCGCTCCGAGCACGAAGCCCACCAGCGCCACCACCTTCAGAACGGTCATGGCTCCTGTTCCCCTGTCCTAGTTCAGCCGCCGGTCCGGCCCGGTCGGCCCTCCGCCCCCGCCCTGGCCGCCGTCGCCGTCGCCGTCGTCGTCGCCGCCGTCATCGGCGGGCGCGCGCGCCGGCGTCACCAGCTTCAGGCCGCGCCGCAACGGCGACCCGCGCTTAAGCCGCCACAGGCGCAGCCGGTCGCCCAGCGCCCAGGACGGCGCCGTGGCCCACACCGCGCCGAACGCCATGCCGCCGAAGTGGGCCGGCCACGCGGCCGCCTCCTGCGTGAGGATGAGCACCACCTCGATGCCGAGCGTGATCCACAGCATCGTGATGGCGCGCATCGGCAGCACGAAGAAGAACAGGATCGTGCGCTCGCGGTTGCGCAGCGCCCAGGCCGTGAGGTAGGCGAGCCCGACGCCGCTGATGCCGATGGTCGGCCCGTACCAGTGCACGGGCGACAGCGTCGGCACGGCCAGGTTCGCCCAGCGCAGCAGCGCGCCCACGGCGATGACCGACGCCCCGGTGACCGCCGTGGCGAAGATCGTCATGCGCACGAAGCGCGCCATCCCCAGCTCGCGTTCCATCGGCGAGGCGAAGAACCACAGCAGCAGTCCGTTGAAGGCGATGTGCTGGAAGTGGTTCGGGTCGTGCAGGAAGACGTACGTGAACGGCTGCCAGACGAAGAAGCGCTTGACCACGGCGGCCGGGGTCAGCGCCAAGTACTCGAACATCGCGCCGACCTGCATGAAGTTGAAGGAGATGAGCTCGAGCAGGTAGAAGACCGCGCACAGGATCAACAGCGCGGTCACCGCCCGGGTGGGCCGCCCGATGCCGAAGGTCATCTGCGGGCCGCCGGTCATGCCGCGGCCAACATAACACGCGCGAGCGTCACGAGGCCTGGCAGAGCCGGCGCTCGGCGAGGCCGAAGAGGATGTTGTCCATCAGCGCCGCGCTGGTGCGTCTCTGGATCCAGTCCTTGTCGGTGGTCGTCACCAGCACGCCGCCCGCCGGCGGAGGCGCGCAGTAGGCGAACCCGTACCAGCGTCCCTCGTGCCGCAGGAACGGCAGGAAGCCCGAGCCGCTCCCCTCGCCGGCGACGCCGTACCAGAAATAGTCCAGCGGCGCGGCGGGCCGGCGCAGCGACGCGATGGGCCCCACCACGTCCATCGGCTTGAGGTCGCCGGACGTCTCGTCGGTCCACGCGAACGTCGCGCCCAGCGCGCGCGCGAGCCGGGCGAACGCCACGTTGGTGGTGAACCGCTTGAGGTATTCGCCCTGCAGATAGACCCGCCCGCCGCGGCGCAGGAACGCCAGGATTCGGTCGGCGCGCGCGGCCGGCAGGTCGATCTCCCCCGACGCCACGACCAGCACGTCCGTGCCGGCGACGAACCCGCCGTCGAGCGCGTCCTGTCCCACCACGTGCGCGGCGTACCCGAGTCGGCCGGCCGTCTCCATCCAGGCGACGTCCATGTCGTGCGCCGCCATGAGCGACTGGCTCTCGATGATGGTGACGCGCATCGCGCCCGCACCCGCCGCGCCGCCCGCCAACGCCGCCGCCGCCAACAGCGCCGCCGTTCCCACCGCCGTGCCGAGGAACGCTGCGGTCCGCCGCACCCGCCGGGGATTCACGCCGCCAGCATAGCAGCGCGCTGCCCGCGCGCCGCCGCACCGCCGCTCAAGGGGACGCCTTCCTTTCCGCGAGAGGGTCCGCTGCGTCGCGGACGGGTTCGGTCGGGCCCGCGTCGTCGGGCGCCGGGTCGACCTCGCGCGCGCTCACCATGGCCGGCACCGTTTCCGCCTGGGCCGGCAATTCGCCGGCCGGGGCCGTCGAGCCTCCCTCCAACAGGTCCGTCGCGACCGTCACATCGGGCGCAGTGGACGCCGCCGCGGCGGCGCGGCGCGACGCGTCGGGGATGATCTCGTGGACCTGCACCTCGGTGAGGCCGGCGTACTTGAGCTCGCGCTTGAGCAGGACGAGCGCGCGCCAGGCGGAGCGCACGACCTGGGCGTAGGCGCCGCGCGCGGCGCCGTGGGCGTCGGTGGCGGCGGTGGCGGCGGCGTCCGCGGCGGCGAGCGTCGCGCCGGCGGTGTCGAGCCGGGCGGCCCAGCCGGCCCGCACGCCGGTGGGCCACGGGGGCGCGTCCGTGG
>DASYRF010000414.1:0-4404 GCA_036004705.1 Myxococcota bacterium | reverse complement strand
CCCTCCAGCCGCGCCTTGACCCCCTGCACCTGGCCGGACTTCACGCGCAGCACGATGCCGGCTTCGAGCGTCTCGCCGGCCCGCACCACCAGCGGCGTGCGCAGGTCGATCTCGGGTGTGTCTTTCACGTGTCCCCCGCCGACCGTACCGCGAGGCGGTTTGGTTGACCACATCGGCACGGCGCAATACGCTGGACGGTCGGTAGTGCCCATGCCCGAGCAATTCGGCCGTTACACGCTCGTGAAGCACATCGCCTCCGGCGGCATGGCGGAGATCTGGCTGGCGCTGCAGCCGGGGCCGGGCGGCACCATGAAGCCGCTCGTCATCAAGCGCATCCTCCCGCACAACGTCGAGCACCCCGAGTTCCTGTCGATGTTCCTCGACGAGGCGCGCATCGCCTCGGGGCTCAACCACCAGAACGTCGCGCAGATCCACGACGTCGGCGAGGTGGAAGGCCGCTACTTCATCGCCATGGAGTACGTCCACGGCGTGGACGTCCGCACGCTCTACCGCCGCCTCGGCGAGCTGCAGCGCCCGCTCCCCATCGAAGTGGCCCTCTACCTCGTCGCCTCCATCTGCTCGGGGCTGCACTACGCCCACGAGAAGAAGGATCTCAGCGGCAAGCCCATCGGCATCGTCCATCGCGACGTCTCGCCGCAGAACGTGCTGCTCGACTTCGGCGGCGCCGTGAAGCTCATCGACTTCGGCATCGCCAAGGCGCAGAACAAGCTCGGCTCTACGCGCAGCGGCGTCATCAAGGGCAAGACCGCCTACCTCTCCCCCGAGCAGGCGCGCGGCGAGGAGCTCGACGCCCGCTCCGACGTGTTCGCCGCCGGCGTCATCCTCTACGAGCTGACCGTCGGGCGCCGCCCCTTCGAAGCGGAGAACGACTACGGCACCGTGCTGAAGATCGCCTCGTGCGACTTCAAAGCGCCGCGCGCGGTGCGCCATTCCTATCCGTCGTCGCTGGAGCGCGTGACGCTCAAGGCCATGGCGCCGAACCGCGACGCGCGCTACGGGTCGGCGCGGCAGCTCGAGGAAGCCATCCGCTCCTGGGGCCACGACAACCGCCTGAAGCTGGAGCCGCTGGCGCTGTCGGCGCTGCTGCACGAGACGTTCCCCGAGCGCGCGCGCACCGACGTGGCCGACGAGATCGCCGTCTCCACCGAGGGGGGGCTCCTGGCGCTGCCGCTGCTGGGCGGCACGCCGGGGAGCGGCCAGCAGCGCGCGCCCGGCGACGAGCGGACGCCGGGCGCGGTGAGCCGCACCGGCACCGGCACCGCCGACCGCGCCGTCGTGCGGCGGCGCTGGCTGGTGCCGCTGGTGGCGGGGCTGGGGCTCGCCGCGGTCGGCGGCGTGGCGCTCTACGCGGTGAGCGCGATGCCGGGAACCGACGACCCGCGCCCGGCGCGCGTGGCGGCGTCGGATCGCGGCAAGGGCGGCGGCGGCGGCGGCGGCGGCGGAAGCGGGGGCGGGGGCGGTGCGGTCGGCGGCGCGGGCGCGGGGGCGAAATCGGCCGGCGGCGACGGCGATGGCGACGGCGACGGCGACAGCGACGGCGACGGCACGCGCGCCGCCGACAAGGACGTCGAGTCGGGCGGCGCCGGCAAGGGCGACGCCAGGGACGGAGTCAAGAAGAGCGCCCGCGATCCCGTCGACGTGGCCTTCGAGAGCACC
The DNA here is from genome assembly GCA_036004705.1 of Myxococcota bacterium. Classification (GTDB taxonomy): domain Bacteria; phylum Myxococcota_A; class Polyangia; order DASYRF01; family DASYRF01; genus DASYRF01. Next base: position 2,727 of record DASYRF010000414.1, on the reverse strand, counting down.
CCCGCCGGCGCCGAGGTCTTCGACAAGAGCGGCGGCACCGAGGCGCTCGGCAAGACGCCGTTCACGTTGGCGCTGCCCGCGGGCGACGAGCCATGGCGGTTCGAGTTCCGGATGGCCGGCTACTCGCCCTACTACACCGAGGTGCTCATCGAGAAGGCCCGCAAGGTGGAGGCCACGCTGGTGGCGATGACGGCGGCACCCGCGACCGCCGCCGCCGCCGGCAAGCCGCGCCCTCACCCGCCCGCCGCCGGCGTCCCGGCCGTCAAGCCGCATCCGACCACCGCCACCGCGAAGCCCGGCACCGGCACCGCGCCCACGCCCGGCAGCCGCATCGTCGACCCCTTCAAGTAATGCCCACGCCCCCGCTCTCGCGGCGCGGCGCCGCCATGCCGCCCTCGCCCATTCGCAAGCTCGTCCCGCTCGCCGACGAGGCCAAGGCGCGCGGCGTGCACGTGCACCACCTCAACATCGGGCAGCCGGACGTCCCCACGCCGCCCGCTTTCTTCGAAGCCGTGCGCGCCTTCCCCGACCGCGTGCTCGCCTACGGGCACAGCGCCGGCCTCGCCGCCGTGCGCGAGAAGATGGCCGCCTATTACCGCCGCCGCGGCTACGAGGGCATCGGCCCCGCCGAGGTGACCGTCACCACCGCCGGCAGCGAGGCCATCCAGTTCGCGCTCATGGCCACCTGCGACCCCGGCGACGAGGTCCTCTGCTTCGAGCCGTTCTACACGAACTACAACAGCTACGCGCTGGAGGCGGGCGTGACGCTGCGCGCGCTCACCTGCCGCGTCGAGGACGGCTACCACCTGCCCGCGCGCGACGCGATCGAAGCGGCCGTGGGACCGCGCACGCGCGCCATTCTCTGCTGTTCGCCGAACAATCCCACCGGCACGGTGCTGGCCCGCGCCGAGATGGAAGCGCTGGCCGCCGTGGCGCGCGCGCACGACCTCTTCCTGCTCGGCGACGAGGCCTACCGCGAGTTCGTCTACGGCGGCGCCGTGCACATCGGCGTCCTGGACCTGGCCGGCGTCGCCGACCGCGCCGTGCTGATGGACACGCTCTCCAAGCGCTACAGCCTGTGCGGCGCGCGCGTCGGCTGCCTGGTCACGCGCAACGCCGACCTCGGGCGGGCGTTCCTGCACCTGGGCATGGCGCGCCTTTGCCCGCCGTCGCTGGAGCAGTACGGCGCGCTGCCGCTGTTCGACCTGGGCGACGACTACTTCCGCAGCGTGCAGGCCGAGTACCAGCGCCGCCGCGACGTCGTCATGGAAGGCCTGGCGCGCATTCCCGGCGCCTACGCGCGCACGCCCGAGGGCGCCTTCTACGTGATGGCGCGCCTGCCGGTACAAGACTCCGGCCACTTCGCGCGCTGGCTCCTGACCGACTTCCGCCACGAAGGCGAGACCGTGATGCTCGCCCCCGGCGACGGCTTCTACGCCACGCCGGGGCGCGGCCACGACGAGGTGCGCCTCGCGTACGTCGTCGGCACGGCCGAGCTCCGCCGCGCGATGGACTGCCTCGCCGCGGCGCTCAAGGTATACGACGGTGTAGGCTGAAGGCGTCGGCGGGGCGGCCAAGCCGCCTCCCCCCGCCCCGCTTGTCGGCGCCGCGCGGCCCGTTAAGCTGAGGGTGTGCGCCTCGCTTGACCCCCCTTCTCACGCCGTGATAAGAGCGCGCCGCCTCGATGGGGCGGAGGCCCAGCCCACGGAGCCGGAAGCGCGCAGGATGTGGAAGATCGCGGCGCGTTACAGCGCCGTGGGGCTGGAGATGGGCCTGGCGGTCGCCGTCGGCTTCTTCGTGGGGCGCTGGCTCGACCAGAAGCTCGGGACGGCGCCCTGGATGATGTACCTCTGGATCGCTTTCGGGCTCGGTGCGGCGGTGAAAGCCGTCGTGGACGCGGCCAAACGCGCGCGGAAGGACATGAAGTAGTGCGTCAGCTCGAGCGCTTCCTCCGTCCGGCCCTCCGCCACGCCGCCGTGCTGGCGCTGGTGGCGACCGCGCTTTCGCTCGTAAGCCGCAGCGCGTCGCTCACGCTGGGCATCGCCCTCGGCGCGGCGCTCGCGCTCGCGAACCTTTGGACGCTGGGCCGCGTGGCCGCCGGGCTCGCCGCCGTGGCCGAGGCGCGCGGCGAGGCCGGGACGGGCGGCGCCGGCGCGCGGCTGGGCGCCGCGGCGGGCGTGGCGCTGGCCGGCAAGCTCCTGGTGCTGCTGGCGGCGCTGTGGCTCGGCTGGCGCTACCTCGGCGCGAGCATCGGCGGCATGGCGGTGGGCTACATGGTGGTGATGGCGGCGATCGTCGTGGAAGGCGTGCGTCGCGGCCTCCCGGACGGCGACGACGCGGGCGCCGGCGCGCCGGCGGGCGCAGGCGCAGGCGCAGGCCACGGCGCAGGCCACGGCGGCGCGGGTGAAGGCGCGGGCGCGACGGTCGCGCCCGGCACGAGCCACGGAGCGTAGGCGATGCCCGAGCACGACAGCTGGTTCTCGGTCCTCCCCGGCCTGCGGGATCTCACCCACAAGCTCGAGATCCTCTTCGGGAAGACCTACATCACGCACTCCACGCCCACCGTGCAACACGTCTGGTCGGCGCTCGTCGTGCTCCTGACCGTCATCGTCGGCGTCGCCGTCTCGCGCGCCGCCATGGGGCGCTCGCCCAACCCCGCCATCCCCGACGACCGCCTCACCGTTCGCAACTTCTTCGAGATCGTCACCGAGGCCGTCCTCAACATGA
>DASYRF010000413.1:0-12085 GCA_036004705.1 Myxococcota bacterium | reverse complement strand
CCAGGACTTTCACGGGCCCGAGGCCGCCTCGGTCTTACGATTCAACGAGCGGCGACCGGTCATCCTCAATCCACCTGCAGGACCGCCAGGAACGCCTCCTGCGGGATTTCCACGCTGCCTACCGACTTCATGCGCTTCTTGCCTTCCTTCTGCTTCTCCAGCAGCTTGCGTTTGCGCGTGATGTCGCCGCCGTAGCACTTGGCCGTCACGTTCTTGCGCAGCGACTTCACCGTCGTGCGCGCGATGACCTTCGTGCCGATGGCCGCCTGGATCGCCACCTCGAACTGCTGGCGGTGGATGACCTCCTTGAGCTTGATGGCGAGGTCGCGCCCGCGGTTGTACGACCGGTCGCGGTGGCAAATGGACGCCAGCGCGTCGACCACCTCGCCGTTCACCAGGATGTCCAGCTTGATGAGGTCGGCGGCGCGGTAGCCGACGGGCTCGTAGTCGAGCGACGCGTACCCGCGCGAGGCGCTCTTCAGCCGGTCGAAGAAGTCGAACACGATCTCCGCGAGCGGCATCTCGTAGGTGATCATCACGCGCCCCGCCGTCCCGTACTCCAACCCCTTCTGCACGCCGCGCCGCTCCTCGCACAGCGCCAGCACCGCGCCCACGCCGTCCTGCGGCACGTACACCGTCGCCCGCACGATGGGCTCTTCGATGCGCTCGATCCTCGTCGGGTCGGGCAGGTGCGCGGGGTTGTCGATGAGCGTCTCCGTCCCGTCCTTCGCCACGACCCGGTAGATGACCGTCGGCGCCGTGGTGATGAGGTCCAGGTCATACTCGCGCTCCAGGCGCTCCTGCACGATCTCCATGTGCAGGAGCCCGAGGAAGCCGCAGCGGAAGCCGAACCCCAGCGCGGCGCTGGTCTCGGGCTCCACGTGAATGGACGCGTCGTTCAGGCGCAGCTTCTCCAGCGAGTCGCGCAGCTTGTCGTAGTCCATCGACTCCACGGGGAAGAGCCCCGCGAACACCATCGGCTTCACGTCGCGGAAGCCCGGCACCGGCTCCGCCACCGGGACGGCGGCGCTCGTGACCGTGTCGCCGACGCGGGCCTCGGCCACTTGCTTGATGCCCGCGGCGAGGAAACCCACCTCTCCGGTCTTCAATTCCCCCACCTGGCGTGGCTCGGGGCCGAACACCCCGAGCGCAGTCACGTCGTAGTCCTGCTTGTTCGCCATGAGGCGGACGCGATCGCCCACCTTCACGCCGCCGTCGAACACGCGCATCAGGACGTTGACACCGAGGTAGGAGTCGAACCACGAATCGAACACCAGCGCCTTGAGCGAGCCGCCGGTGTCGCCGGCCGGCGGCGGCACGCGCGCGATCACGGCGTCGAGCAGCTCTTCGATGCCGAGCCCCTGCTTGGCAGAGACCAGCAGCGCGTCGGCGGCGTCGAGTCCGAGCGTGTCTTCGATCTCGCGGCGCACGCGCTCCACGTCGGCCGACGGCAGGTCGATCTTGTTGATGACGGGGATGATGGTCAGGTCGGCGTCGAGGGCGAGGTAGACGTTCGCGAGCGTCTGTGCCTCTACGCCTTGCGCGGCGTCCACCACCAAGAGCGCCCCCTCGCAGGCGCGCAGCGCGCGCGACACCTCGTAGGTGAAGTCCACGTGGCCGGGCGTGTCGATGAGGTTGAGCTGGTAGCCCTTGTAGCGCAGGCGCGCGGCCTGGGCCTTGATGGTGATGCCGCGCTCCCGCTCGAGCGGCATGCGGTCCAGGTACTGGTCGACCATGTCGCGCGCCGACACGGCGCCGGTCAGCTCCAGGATGCGGTCGGCGAGCGTGGACTTTCCGTGGTCGATGTGCGCGATGATGCAGAAGTTCCTGATGTCGTCGCCGCCCGGCATGGGAGCGGCACGCTACAGGAGATCTTGCTGACCCGGAAGATCCTTCTTGTAGCGGGCGAGGACGAGGTCAATGCCTTCGCGGATGTACTCGGCGATCGGAACCTTCGTGCGCCCGTTCAGCTTCTTGAGCGCCTCGTCTTGCTCCGGCGTGATGTACACGGTGGTGGAGATCTTCTTGCGCGCCATGGTTGGCAATATATGACCATACACATATGGCGTCAAGGGCCGCGGCGGCGCGCGCGAAGCAGGTGGCGCCACGCGGACTTCCCGAGTAGGCTCAAACGTTCGCGTTCGCGCGCGTGGAGGCGGTCATGAAGAAGTTCAGCGGGGGCCGGGGGCGGATGGTGCGAGCCGCGGCGCTGGCGTGCGGCCTGGCGGCGGCGGCGGCGGCGACAGCGGGGTGCCCGGGACCCGGCAAGTCGGTGGACGCGACGCCCATGGACGCCGAGAAGGCCAAGGCCACGGCGCCGCGCAAAGTGGCGGCGGCGGCGGCTGACCACAGCACCAAGAAGTACGACGACGCCGGGAAGCTGACGCGCAAGTTCGACCTCAACAAGGACGACGTGGCCGACGTGTGGAAGGTGTACGAGACGCGCAAGGTGGACGGGCGCGACGCCGAGGTGCTGGTACGCAAGTACCTGGACGTGAACTTCGACGGCAAGGTGGACATCTGGAGCCACTATGACGCCGACGGGAACCTCACCATGGAGGAGATGGACCTCGACGCCGACGGGCGTGTGGACGTGACGACCTACTACGAGAACGGGAAGATCGTCCGCAAGGAAGAGGACCACGAGTTCGACACGAAGCCCGACGTCTTCAAGTATTACGAGGACGGGAAGATCGTGCGCAAGGAGCTGGACACCGACAACGACGGCGCCATCGACGAATGGCACTACTTCGAGGACGGCGTGCTCGACCGCGTGGGCAAGGACACCAACCACGACGGCAAGGTCGACACATGGGAGCGCATGCGCGACGTGGCCACGCCGACGCCGAAGCCCCTGATTGCGCCGGCGGCGCCGGTGGCACCCGGCTCGGCGACGGCGGCGCCCGCGCCCGCGCCCGCCGCCGCTTCCGGCGCGCACTGACGCGAGACGCATGAAGGTCGCGATCACGGGCGCCGGCGGGCGGCTCGGCCGGGCGGTGGCGCGTGTGCTGGGCGAGCACGGGCACGACGTGGCGGCCTGGACGCGCCAGGACCTGGACGTGACGAACACGGGCGCCGTGCAGTCGGCGCTGGAGGCGGCGCGTCCGGCGTGGGTGGTGAACTGCGCAGCCCTGACGAACGTGGATCGCTGCGAGACCGACAAGCAGGGGGCGTTGAACGTGAACGCCACGGCGGTGGCGGCGCTGGGGATGATGGCGGAGAGCGTCGAGGCGCGCCTGTGCCACGTGTCGACGGACTACGTGTTCGGCGGCGAGCCGGAGCGCGCGCCTTGGCGCGAGGCGGACGAGCCCGGGCCGGTGAACCATTACGGGCGCACGAAGCTGCTGGGCGAAGAGGTGGCCTCGCGCTGCATCGGCGCGCTTATCGTGCGCGTCGCGCTGGTGTACGGCGACAAGGAGCTACCGTCGTTCGTGGAGAAGGTTTTCGAGCGCGTGCGCGCGGGGGGCGAAATCCAGACGGCGACGGACATGGTGGGGTCGCCCTCGTACGCGCCCGAGGTGGCGCGGGCGACGGTCATGCTGGTGGAGGCGGGGCGCGAGGGGGTGTGGCACGTGGCGGGGGCGGGAGGCGCGTCGCGGCACGAGCTGGCGAGCGTGGCGGCGGAGGCCCTGAAGCCGGGGTCGTCGTCGCTCATCCGCGCGGTGTCGTCGGGGGAGCTCGGGCTGCCGGCGCTGCGGCCGAAGGACTCAACGCTCGACGTGACGAAGCTGGAGCGCGAGGGCGGCTTCAGCCTCAAGCCCTGGCAGGAGACCGTGAAGGCGTGGGCGGCCGCCTGGGCCGGAGCCGGCAAGGCGGCTGCGCCGAGCTGAAGGAGACATCATGCAGGTGAAGCAGAAGCTGCCGCGCCTCATCAAGAAGCCGTGGGGCTGGGAGCTGGTGTTCGCGCACACCGAGCGGTACGTGGGCAAGGTGCTGCACGTGACGAAAGGCCACCGCCTCAGCCGCCAATATCACGAGGTGAAGGAAGAGACGCTCATGGTGCTGAGCGGCAAGGTGACGCTGGAGCTGGGCGTCGGCAAGGCGATGAAGCGCAAGTCGCTCGGACCGCACCGGCAGTTCCATTTGCCGCCGCGCACCGTGCACCGCATGATCGCCGAGACCGACTGCGAGCTGGTGGAGGTGTCGACCCCCGAGCTCGACGACGTCGTGCGGCTCGAAGACAGCTACGGCCGCAGCGGGACGCGCGCCCCGTAGCTCCGGTTTCCGGTTGCGGTCCGGTCCGGGTTCCGGTTGCGGGTCCGGTCCGGGCTCCGGTTGCGGGTCGGTCCGGTTCCGGTTGCGGGTCCGGTTTCCGGGTCCGGCTCCGGTTCCTGCCCGGGTCAGCCGGGTTCCGGTTGAGGCGGCTATCGCGTCGTGACGAAGCTGGGCTCGGGCGTGAAGGCGTCGATTTTCTCCTTCATCGAGAGCGCCGCGGTGCGGTTGCCGAAGTCCCCCACGCGCACGCGGTACCAGCGGCCGCGGCCAGGCACGTCGGCCGTGACGAGGTAGGGGACGTAGCCCTTCTTGGCGAGGCGGCCGAGGACCTCGTCCGCCTCCTCGCGCGTGGAATAGCTGCCGACCTGGACGGTCCAGCGGCTGTCGTCGGGCGTGGCGGCGAGCGCCGCCGCGGGCAAGGCGGCCGGCACCAGCGGCGCGGACGGGCGCGAGGGCGCCACAGCCGTCACTGCGGCTGGCGGCGCGAGCGGGCGCAGCGGCGGCGCGGCGGTCACGGAGGCGGGCTTGGGCGGCGCGGGCGGGCGCGCCGGCGGCGGCATGACCGTCACCGGCGCCGGCTCCTCGTCGTCGTCGTCGAGCGAGGGCCCGCGACCCGTGTGCAGCATCGCCAGCGACGCGAGCAGGTCGCGGTCGCTGGCGGCCGTCGCCGGCCCAGGCGCCCGGTCCGCCGCCGCCGTCGACGGGTACGCGTCCCTCTCGCCGCGCGCCACGACCGCCGCCGCGGCCAGAGCCATGGCGCTTCCGGGCGCGGTCGCGCCGTGCGGCGCCGCCTCCGCGGTCGCGGTGCCGGCGGCGCGGGCGCCTTTCTTGCCGGCGGCGCTGCCGCCCCCCTTCCCCGCCCCCGCCCCCGCCTTCGCGGGGCCGGGATCCGGCGACAGGTCGCGGAACGCCGCATCCCCGTCGCCAAGACCCGCCGCCGCCGCCTTGCGCGGCCGGGCGAGGTTGTCGAGCGCGTTGAGCGGCGCGACGTCGGGCTCCTCGGCGCCGTCCACGGACGCGCCTTCGGCCTTGCCCATGTGGTAGCCGCCCGCGAACGCGGCGCCCACCAGCACCGTCACGCCCACCACGGCCCAGGCAATGGTCCGCGGCTCCACCAGCAGCTCCATCCGTTCCTTGATCCGGTGTGCATCATGCATCGGCTTGCTCGTCCTCCGCCTCGGCACGTTCCATTCGTTCGGGCGCGCTGACGCCGGCCACGCCCAGCGCCGCCGCCAGCACCTGCCGCACTCCGTCCACCAGCGCCAGTCGGGCGCGGGCCTTGCCCCAGTCCCAGCGCGCTTCCCAGCCGGGCGTCTCCCGATCGCGCTTCTGCGGCAGGATGGGATCCTTCAGCGACTTGCCCACGTAGGTGTAGTAGCTCTGGAACGCCTGCGAGAGCTCGCTGAGGTACGTGACCACGCGGTGCGGCTCGCGCGCGCGCGCGGCGCCGGCGATCACGTCGGGGAAGTCGCCGAGCGCCCGCACCAGCGCGCGCTCCTCCGCCAGTGCCAACGCCGGCGCATCTGCGGCGGGCGGCGGCACCTCGCCCAGCGGCCCGGCGAACACCTCTCGCGCGCGCCCCAGGATCGAGCAGCAGCGCGCGTGGCCGTATTGCGCATGGTAGACGGGGTTGTCGAGCGTCTGCGCGACGGCCAGGTCCAGGTCGAACTCCAGCTGGCTGTCGGCGCGCCGCATCAGGAAGAAGAAGCGCGCCGCGTCGCGTCCCACCTCGTCGATGAGGTCGGAGAGCATGACGAACTGCCCGGTGCGCTTGCCCATGCGGCCGCCCTTCAGCCGCACGAACTGAACGAGCAAGACCTCGAACATCGCCGGGTCGTGACCGAACGCCTCGAGCCCGCGCGCCACGCGCGGGATGTGGCCGTGGTGGTCGGCGCCCCAGATGTCGATCAGCCGCGCGAACCCGCGCTGCACCTTGTCGGCGTGATAGGCGAGATCGGAGGCGAGGTACGTCCACTCGCCGTCGGCCTTCTTCAGCACCCAGTCGTCGGCCGCCGCTTCTTCGGGGGCCGCTTCGCCCGCGGCCGGCGCGGGGGCGGCGGCGGAGGGCGCGCCCGAAACGAACCAGAGCTTGCCTTCCTCGCGCGTCTCCACGCGCCCGCGCGCGCGCAGCGCCTCCACGGCGCGGTCGATCGCCCCCGCGTCGGCGAGCGCCTGCTCGCTGGTCCACACGTCGAAGCGCACGCCGAAGGCGTCGAGGTCGCTGCGCAGCCGCTCCAGCATCGCCGCCACGGCGAAGTCGCGCACCGGCTTCAGCGCCGCGCGATCCGCCGGGTCAACCCCTGCGAACGCCTCGCCGTGGGCCTCCACCAGCCGAGCGGCGATGTCGTTGACGTACTCCCCTGGGTATTCCGCCTCCGCCATGCCCGCCGCCGGGCGCCCGAGCCGCTGCAGGTAGCGCACCAGCACGGAGCGCCCCAGCGCCCACACCTGATTGCCGCGGTCGTTGACGTAGAACTCCGTCGTCACGCGCCAGCCGGCCAGGTCCAGCAGCCGCGCCAGCGCCGAGCCAATCGCCGCGCCGCGCCCGTGCCCCACGTGCATCGGACCCGTCGGGTTGGCCGACACGTACTCGAGGTTCACGCGCTCGCCGCCGCCCACGTCGCTGCGACCCCACGCCGCGCCGGCCGCACGCACTTCGCCCAGCAGCTCGTCCCAGCGCTCCGCGCGCGCGCGCACGTTCAGGAAGCCCGGGCCGGCGACGTCGACCGACGCCAGCAGCGCCCTCGCGCCCGCCGTGCCGTCGGCCGCCAGCACGGCCGCCGCCAACGCTTCGGCGAGCTGGCGCGGGTTGCGCCCGAGCGCCTTCCCCATCGCCAGCGCCGCGGCGCAGGCGTAGTCGCCGTGCGCCTCCTGCCGCGGGCGCTCCAGGCGCAGCTCGCCGACGAACCGCGCCGCCGCCCCGGGCGGCAGCACACCGTCCGCCTCGCACCGCTCGACCGCCGCACGCAGCAACTGGAGGATTCGGGCGCGCATCATCCCACATGTAGGTCCAAATCCGACCTTCGTCAAAAAGATTGGCTCGCCGCCCCTGTCTGGCCCCCGTCCCCGCCCCCGTCAACCCGGCGAGGTTGCCATCGTGACCCTGGACTCCTACACTGCCGCGCATGGAACGGGGTCGCGTCGTCGCCGGGGGCGTCGCCAAGGCGGCCTCGTGCTTGGGGCTCGCCATGGTGCTGGCCCTGGCCCCTGCGACCGCGCGCGCGGGCGACGAGAGCGCAAAGAGCTCCAGGCCGAAGATCCGCGCCGCCGCCTCGGTGGTCCCCTCCGGCTCGACCCCCGCGGAGCTGGAGCTGGCGAGCGGCCTGACCGAGATCCTCATCGCCACGCTTTCGGCCAAAGGGCGCTATCTTCTGGTAGGTAGCTTCGAGTTCAACTCGGCGCTCGACGTCGAGAAGGGCGGCGACGCCATCTCCTGCGCGCGCGACAAGATCTGCCTGGGGAACGCCGCGGCGCGCCTGGGCATCAAGAAGCTCTTCGCCGGCGTCGTCGGCGCGGCGTCGGACGGCACCATCACGCTCAACCTCAACCTGGTGGACGTCGCCACCTTCAAGATCGACCGCAGCACCATCGTCGAGGCGGCCAACACCGACAAGCTCTTCGAGAAGGTGCCCGAGGCGGTGGACCTGCTGTTGCGCAAGGTCCGCCCCGCCAACCTGAAGGTGAAGGTCAACATCGCCTCGGCGCTGGTGGTGCTCGACGACACCATCCGCCTCAGCGGACCCGTCGCCAACTTCGACGACGTCACGCCGGGCGAGCACCGCGTGAAGGTGACCAAGGAAGGCTACGGCGAAGTGGCACGGACCATGACGATCTCGGAGGGCGAGGACAAGGAGCTGGAGGTGGAGCTGCTCCCCACCGGCGTCTCGTCGCGGCCCGTCGTGTTGCGCTGGTGGTTCTTGACGGGGGTCGGAGTGCTGGTAGCCGGCGGGACGACGGCGCTGGTGCTCTTCCTCACCGCGGACAGGATTCCCGCCGATGTACCGGTGTTCAATCTCATGTGACCGCGCCGCCGCGGTGGCGCTGGCGGCGCTCCTGGCGCTGGGCGCACCCGCGCTGGCCGGCGGCTGTTCGGACAACGCCATCCTGCTCACCATCACCGGTGAGGGCCTGGCGGTTCCGGCCGACGCCAAGTTCCTGTCCATCACCGTCACCGCCCCGCAGGGCGGCGTCTCTTCGCAGCAAGTCATCGGCCCGTTCGACCTGGAGGACGGAGGGTTGCCCTTCGTGGTGGCCCTCCGCCCCGGCGTGGTCTTCCAGACCGACGTGCTCCTGTCGGTGCACACCGAGGACGCCGACGGGCGCCTGACCGCCGCGGGGAGCGCCGCGGCGCGCTTCGATCCGGGGCACCTCGTGCACGCGCTGGTGGCGCTGACGCGCGTCTCCTGTGGCGACGACCCCTTCGAGGTCACCGACGACGGCGCGCTCGGCGCGTCCATCAACTTGCTGGAGAAGGGCAATCAGCCCGACCTGGAGCTCTGCGCCGCCGATCCGGAGAGCCGCGACCTTTACAACTTCCTCGTGCCGCAGAACTTCGGGCTGCAGGTGGTGCTCACGGGGTCGAACCCCATCAACGCGCTGGACGCCACGCTCTCGTGCCTCGAGACGATGACGTCCGAGACGACCACGGTCGCGTCCAACCGAATCCTCTTCGCGCCGTGGTCGATGGACGTGCGCACCTGCACGCTGGAGTTCACCTGGCGCGGCGGCGAGCCGCTGGACGCTTCCTACGGGTTCCTCGCCTCGGTCTACAGCAACGAGGACTGCCCGGCCGACACGCTCCCCAAGCCCGTTCCGCTGGACGTCGCCACCACGGGCGAGGCGCTGTCGCCGCCGATGACGCTGTGCCCGGTGGAGCTCGACAGCTTCGCGGTGACGGCGGAGTTCGACCACCTGGTGGAGGTGCGCGTCGCCGACGGCGGGCCGGCCGACCTGAGCGGCTCCATCGACTGCCCGGGCGGGGCCGGCTCGATGGGCGTGCTGCCTCTCTACGGCCGCACCGCCAACCTCGGCAGCATGACCGGCACCACGAGTTGCAACGTGACGGTGTTCGGCGCCAGCGCGCGTGTCGACTACCAGCTCGAGCTCACGCAGCACCCGCTGGCGGCCTGCCCGCTGGACGGCGCCGAGCCCAACGACGTCAAGGGCGAGGCCTTCCACCTGGTGGACAGCGGCTGGATGACGGGAAACGCCGGGGGCGTCACCCCGCCGCTCGCCATCTGTAGCGATCAGGCCGGCTCCGCCGACGACTGGTTCCTGTTCGTGCTCGCCGGTACGCACGGCTCGATGCAGATCCGCTTCGACTACGACACCAGCCTCACCGAGGGCGACGTGGATCTGGCCGTGTGGCCGCCGGGCGCCGAGAGCCCGTCGCTCTTCGCCACGCGCGAGGTCACGACGATCCCGATCACGAACCCGCCGCCGGGTCCGTACTTCCTGCATTTCACTTGCTACGCGCCCTCGGGGCAGTGCGGCAACGTCTACTCGTTCGCCATCACGACGAACTAGGCCTCAGTCTCGCCCGCGGCCGTGCCGGCGGGCGCCGCGCGCCGCGCCCGTCACTTTCCGGGCCCCAGGTACCACTCGCGGACGACCTTCTCCGCGGGCTTGCCCTTGGGCGTGTACCAGCCGTCGGTGGGCCCGCCGCGGCCCCACCAGTTCCAGAAGTAGACGCCGCCGAGCATGGGCTCGTCTTTCCAGACCTCGTAGAACGCTCGGTAGCACAGGTACTGCTCGTCCAGGTCGACGGGGTCGCTGGTCGTGTAGTCCCACGGGTGCATCGCCGCCCCGTCCTGGCTGGGGTAGCCGATCTCCGTGAAGATCACCGGCCGCCCCACGCTGCGGGCGAACTCCACGATGTCCTTCTTCACCGCGCCCCAGCCGGCCTTCAGCTCTTCGAGCGACGGCGAGGTGGACTTGGCGATGGCATGGTAGCCCGTCATGCCCACGTAGTCGAGCAAGTCCCAGAACGTCACGGGGCGGTAGTGGTCCCAGTTGGCGCTGTAGATGAGGCGACCCTTGTACACGGCGCGCACCTTGGCGATGAGCTTCTCGAAGCGGGCGCGCTCGCCCTCCAACGACACAAGCTCGGAGCCGATGGACATGAGCCCGATGCCGGCGTCGGCCGCGACGTGCGCGTAATGCAGCAGGAAGGTCTCGTACTCCGCCCACCAGGCGTCGGGGTCCGTGGGCTTGATCACGCCGCGCCATTCCAGCGGCTTGCGGTGCACGACGTGCACGATGGGGAAGAGGAAGACGTCCATTCCCAGCGAGCGCGCCTTCTTCATGACGTCGATGAGGCGGGCATCGGGGACGGTGTCGCCGTCGGTCGGGCGGATGGTCAGGTCGCGGATGGAGTCCATCGTCCACTGCACGACGAAGGACACGTTGCGCACGCCGATGGCCTTCACCTCGACGAGCGCATCGTCGTACGTGCCGTGCTTCTTGCCCTCCGAGTAGAGCCCCACCGCCATGCCCTTGTGGAACGGACGCGTGGCGGCGGCGGGAGCGGCCGGCGGCACGGCCGTGCCCGCGCCCGACGGAGTGACGGCGGCCACGCCGGCGGCGAGCGCGGCCGCCGCCGCCACCCACCCGCTTGCCCGCCGCCGGCCGCGGAGTATCCTTTCGCGCATGGCCGGCTCGCCTCCCTCTTCCTCTTCGCCCGCTGCCTCCCGCTCGCAGGGCGGGACCAACGAGTACTTGCTGGTGGCGGCGCTCATCGTGGTGCTGACGCTCGGGGCCTTGACGGTATTCGGCGAGGACCTCCGCCGTCTACTGGATCCTGCAGAGGCCGCCGCCCCGGCGACCGCCTGGCCGACCGTCACCGACCCCGGCAGCGCCGCCGCGGCGAGCGGCCCGGCGAGCGCGGCGACCGCGGCGAGCGCGGCGACCGCGACGACCGCCCCCTGACCAACGCTTCCCCGGGCGTTTGCCGCAGCGCGCCGGGCCCGCCGATCTGTTGACCGGTCCGCCGGAATCCTCTTACAATCCCGACGCTCGGGGCGGTCCAGGCACCCGTGCGCGAGGAACTCTCCCACCCAGGGGATCCATGTTCTACGTGGTCGTGTCGGAAAAGGGCGGCGCCCAAAAACGAATCGACTTCGACAAGAAGGAGATCACGATCGGGCGCGTCCAGGGCAACGACATCATCCTCCCCAAGGGGAACGTCTCCAAGCGCCACAGCCGCATCGTCCTGAAGGACGGGAAGTTCATCATCGTCGACCTGAAGTCGACGAACGGGACCTACGTCAACGGCCGCAAGATCTCGTCCCCGCAGGTCATCAAGCCCACCGACAAGATCTACATCGGCGACTTCATCCTGCACGTCGAGGAGGGGGACGGCGCCGGCGCGGTGTCGGGCCCGGCCCCCGTCGCGGCCGCGGCCGCCGGCCCCCTCACGCCGCCGCCGGTGCCGGCAGCCCCGCCGCCGCGCCCCGCGGAACCGCCGCCCGTCACGCCCCCGCGCGCCGTCGCCCCTCCGCCGCCCGCCGCGGCTGCCGCGCCCATGGACGACCTCGGCGCGCCGCCGCGCGATCCTGCGATGGACCTGCCGCCGACCGGGGAGTCGCGCCCGCCGCGACCGGCTCCGCGCCGCGACGGACCGCCGCCGGCTGCGCGCCCGGCGGACGCGCCGCCCCCGGCGATGCGCGCCGCCGCCACGCCTCCGCCCGAACGCGTGCCGCCGCCGGGGGGCGTGCCACGCCCGACGGCGCAGCTCGCCGCGGCGTCGCGCGACGCGGGGCCGCCGCGCGCCGTGGCCGTGGAATCGCGCGCGCTGGCCGCCGAGCCGCGCCCCGTGCCGGCCGAGCCGCGCCCGCTGAGCGCCGAGCCACGCGCCGCCGCGGCCCCCGCC
>DASYRF010000412.1:0-9994 GCA_036004705.1 Myxococcota bacterium | reverse complement strand
TCCTGCTCGCCGCCGCCGCCGTAGGGGCCGCCGGCGCCGGCGCCGCCGCCGCTGCCGCCGCCGCCGCCGTTGCCCCCGCGGCCACCGGTGCCGCCCGAAGACGACTCGACGGTGCAATCGACCAGCTCCACCGAGGAGTCCACGAGCACGACGCCGAACGAGCCGCCGCCGCCGCCGCCGCCGCCGCCGCCTGTGCCGCCGCAGCCGCCGCCGCCACCGCCGCCGCCGGACGATCCGTACGAATCGCAATCGACGTTGCCGCCCGAGCCGCCGCCCCCCCCGCCGCCGCCGTTGCCTTCGCCGCCGAGGTCCCCCGGCAGACCGCTCGCCGCCACGTAGCCAGTGTCGCTGAGCACGCCCATCTCCGCGCCGCCCGGGCCCGCGGTGCCTGCCCCGCCCGGCAGCCCGGGATCGCCGGGCAGGCCGTTGCCGCCGCCGCAGCCGCAGCCACCCGCGCCTCCGGCGGTGCCGCCCGCGCCGGTGCCGCCCCCATCGCCGCAGCTGCACTCGTGGCCCGGCTGCCCGCCGCCGCCGCCCGTCCGGCCGCACGGGCTACCGCCGCCGCCGCCGCCCGCGGGGCGCGAGCAGGTCGAGCAGAACCCGCTCGAGTCCTCGCAGCCCGGCTCGCCTGTCACGCCCGCGGTGCCGTCCCCTCCGGACACGCCGTCGATGCCGGCGACGCCCGGCGCGCCGACGCCGCTCCGGATGGTGGTCGCATGTACGAGCAGGCCGCTGCTGTTGGACGCCAAGAGGCCGATGCTCGAATCCCCGGCGTTGGTGGCGGAGCCCGCCGTGATGACGAGCCCGTCGAGGAACGTCGTCGTCGTGATGCCCGGCGCGGTCACGGCGATGAGCCCGCCCTGGATCTCGGTGGTGAACAGCTCGGCGTTGCGGATCCAGCCCGCCGACGCGGCGAACCCGCCGTACAGCGACACGCCGTTCGCCAGCGTCACCGACTCGGCATACACGCCGTTGGAGATGAAGATCGACTTCGGCGCGAACGACGCCGCGGCGGCGTCGATGCCCGCGGCGATGGTCTTCTTCGGCAGCTCTTGCGTGCCGGGGTTCGTGTCGGCGCCGCCGACGGTGTCCACGTACAGACCGTCCTCCGGCAAGCACAGCAGCCCCGCGTCGGTGACGCACAACCCGGTGCCGCTCTCGGGATTCTGGTTCGTCGTGGCGTCGAGCGCGGCGTCGCCGTCCAGCAGCGCGGCGCAGTGGCAGCCCGGCGCCGAGGCCGCGGCCGCCAGGGCCGCCCCCAGCGCCAGCGCCCGGACCCCGCCCAGGCCGCGGCAAATGCGCATCGTGCGCAAAGGATACCGCGCGCGGCGCCCGCTCGCCAGGACCGATCCCGAGATCCGCCGCCTCGGCGCGCGCCGTCGCGGCGGGGTCGTCGCGCTCGATGTCCGCGCGCTTGCCCCGACGCACGCGCGCCGCGGTTCGGCCTCGCTGCCGCGGGGACCGCCGTTTACTTGGCCGGCGCGCCCTTCTCGATCAGGCCCACCACTTCGCCTTTTTCCGGAAACCGGCCCGTGCTCTTCTTCGAATAGACGAGCTTCCCGTCGACCGTGACGTCGAAGACGCCGCTGTAGCGGCCCGGGACGAGATCGGCGTCCACGCCGAACCTACCCTTCAGCTCGGCCGCGACACTCGCGGCCCGTGGCTTGTAGTTTCAGTGAACGCAGTATTCGATCAAGACCTTCATCGCGGCCTGTCCGCCTTTCTTGCGAATCTAACAGTGGCCGCCGTGCGCGACCAGCGGGCCGCTCAGCAGCCGTCGGTCGAGACGGACCGGCCCGAGGCGCCGGCGAGCCCCGTCGAGATGCCGCCGCCGCCGCCGCCGCCGAGCGTGAAGGTGTTGCCGGTGTTGGTCGTCAACGACGACCCGCCCGCGCACTCGATGCCGATCGAGGGCCCGCCGCCGCCCCCGCCGCCGTGGCCGCCGCGCCCGCCCGCGCCGCCCGGCCCACCGACGCCGCCGCATCCGCCGTCGTCCTGCGTGCTCGGTCCACCGTAGGGCCCCCCCGCGCCGCCGCCGCCGCCCGCGCCTCCCATGCCGGCGACCCCGCCCGTGCCGCCCGGGCCGCCCGCCGACGTGAACAGGTCGGTGTCGATGATCACGATGGACGACGCCCACAGCCAGATCGCGAACGAGCCGCCGCCGCCGCTGCCGCCCGTGGCGCCCGTTCCGCCGCAGCCGCCGCCGCCGCCGCCGCCGCCGGCATTGCCCGCGCCGCCCAGCGCGCCTGTGACGCCGCCCGCCGGCGTGTAGCCGCCGGCGCCGGCGCTGCCGAAGTTCGCGCCGCCCGCTCCGTTCGTCCCCGCCGGGCCCGGCGCCCCGAGGCCGCCGGTGGCGCCGTTCGTGGACGGAGCGCCGCAGTACTGCGCCAGCCCGCAGCCCGCGCCGCCGCCGCCGCCGCCGGTGCCTCCCGTGCCCAGGCCGCCGGTGCTGCCCGTCCCGCAGCCGCACCCCGCGGTGCCGCCCGTCCCGCCCGTGCGCCCGCAGCTGGAGGTGCCGCCGCCGCCGCCCGTCGGGATCGGGCACGAGTCGCACAAGAACCCGCCGGAGCGCTCACACCCCATCTGCCCGGTCGCCCCGACGCTGCCCGCCGCCCCCGTCGTGCCCGCCGACCCCGACCCGCCCGTGTACCCGGCGCCGGCGTCGATCACGCAGTTCGAGACCGTCACGCCCGTCGAGCTGACCAGGCGAATGCCGTAGGAGCTGCCGCCGGTGGTGCTGGCGTCGGCTGACGACACGTTCA
Source organism: Myxococcota bacterium (assembly GCA_036004705.1). Classification (GTDB taxonomy): domain Bacteria; phylum Myxococcota_A; class Polyangia; order DASYRF01; family DASYRF01; genus DASYRF01. The sequence goes on along the minus strand of DASYRF010000412.1, from coordinate 7,232 downwards.
GGAGCTGCAGCTCGGTGGGCGAAGTGATGCTCGTGCCGCTGATCGCCGTGGTGCCGCCGTTGATCTGCACGGTGTTGGTGAGCGCGCGCGACCAGCCGGCGGCGCGATTATAGCCGCCGTACAGGCTCACGCCGTTCGAGAGCGTGAGCGTCTCGTTGTAAGTGCCGAGCGAGATGTAGACGTCCTTGCCGGCGGCGGCGGCGGCCGTGATGCCGGCGCCGATCGTCTGCTTCGGCGACGCCATGGTTCCCGGGTTGGAGTTGCTGCCGGTCAGCACGTCCACGAAGATGGCGCCGGAGGCGTCGCCGTCGATGCCGTCGCAGTTCGAGTCCGCGAACAGAAGATCGGGCGGATCGGGCGGCATGGTGGGCGTGTGCACGCACATGTCCGTCGCCTCGTTGCACGAGTCGGCCGTGCACATGCTGGCGTCGGAGCAGTCGCGCGGACCGCCGCCGCTGCAGACGCCGCTCGTGCACGTCTCGCCGACGTTGCAGTAGAGCGTGTCGTTGCAGGTCATGCCGTTCAGCGGCACCGGGTCGTTGACGCACGCGTCGATCGTCTCGTTGCACGAGTCGGTCGTGCACTGGTTCGCGTCCGAGCAGCTGCGCGCCGCGCCGCCGCCGCAGGTCCCCGCGCTGCACGTCTCGCTGATGGTGCAGTAGAGCGCGTCGTCGCACGGCGAGCCGTTCAGCGCCGGGGCGTCGTGGACGCAGGCGTCGGCGGACTCGTTGCACGAATCGGCGGTGCACTGGTTCGCGTCGGCGCAATTGCGCGGCATCGACCCGCCGCACACGCCCGCGGCGCAAGTCTCGCTGACGGTGCAGTAGGCGCCGTCGTCGCAGGTCAGGCCGTTCATGGCGACGGCGTTGTTGACGCAGACGTCCGTGGCCTCGCTGCACGAGTCGGCGGTGCACTGGTTTCCGTCGGCGCAGTTGCGCGGCGCGCCCCCGCCGCAAGCCCCGGCGCTGCACGTCTCGCTCACCGTGCAGAACGCCCCGTCGTCGCAGCCGCTACCGTTGGCGGCGGCGTCGTCGTGCACGCAGGTGTCGCTCACCTCGTTGCACGAATCGACGGTGCAGGCGTTCGCGTCGGCGCAGCTGCGCGGCGCGCCCCCGCCGCAAGTTCCGCCGCCGCAGGCCTCGCCCACCGTGCAGAACGTGCCGTCGTCGCAGGCGGCGCCGTTGGCGGCGGCCGCGTCGTTCACGCAGCTGTCGGCCGCTTCGTCGCACGAGTCGACGGTGCACTGGTTCGCGTCGGCGCAGTCGCGCGCCGCGCCGCCGGCGCAGGCACCGGCGCTGCAGGCGTCGCTGACCGTGCAGAAGGCACCGTCGTCGCAGGCAGTGCCGTTCGGCAGCGGCGCCACCGCGCAGCCCGACGCGGGGTTGCAGGTGCCGGCGTTGCACTGGTCGCCGAGAGCGGCGCAATCGGTCGTGGACGTGGGCATGCCGGAGGCGTCGCACACGACGAAGCTCGAGCCCTGGCATTCGGTGCCGCTGGGCGTGCAGGCGTTGCACACGCCGAGCGCGACGTTGCACCCCGACGGACACGGCGTCGTGCTGATGACGACGCCGCCGCTGTCGCAGACCACGAGGCTGCTGCCCTGGCACTCGGTGGTCGACGGCGTGCAGGCGTTGCAGGTCAGCGTCACGGTGTTGCAGCCGTAGCCGCACGGCGTCGACGAAACGGCGGAGCCGGTGCCGTCGCACACGACCAGCGTCGAGCCCTGGCACTCGGTCGCGGACGGCGTGCACTCGTTGCAGTCTCCGCTGCCGGCGTTGCAGCCGTAGGAGCACGGCGTGGACACGACGACGAGGCCGCCGGCGTCGCACACGACCGAGGACGACCCCTGGCACTCGGTCGTCGAAGGCGTGCACTCGTTGCACGACGCCGTGGCGGCGTTGCAGCCGAAGACGCACGGCAGCGTCGAGGTGGCGAACCCGAGCGTGTTGCACGCCACCAGGCTGGAGCCCTGGCACTCGGTCGTGCCGGGCACGCACTCGTTGCAGCCGTCCGGCGTGGTGCCGGTCTGGCACCCGTAGGCGCACGGCGTGGTGGAGACGATGACGCTGCCGGTGTTGTCGCAGGCGATCAGGTCCGTGCCCTGGCACTCGGGGGCGGCGCCGACGCCGGGGTCGGGCGTGCAGAGGTTGCAGTCGGGCGGCCCGCCGGCCGTGTTGCAGCCGTAGGTGCAGGGCGTGGTCGCCGACACCGCGCCCCCGCCGTCGCAGAAGGCGACGTCGCCCTGCGCGGAGCAGAACGTCGAGAACGGCACGCAGGCGTTGCAGGTGCCGGTGGCGAAGTTGCAGCCGGACGCGCAGGGCGTGTCGGTCAGCACGAAGCCGAGGCTGTTGCAGGCGATCGAATCGCTGCCCTGGCACTGCGTCACCATCGCCGGAGGCGCCGGGTCGCAGGCGTTGCACTGGTCGGGGTCGGTCGCCGTCTGGCAGCCGTAAGTGCAGGGCGTGGTGGCGGCGACCAGCCCGGCCTCGTCGCAGGTCACGAGGTCCGTCGCCTGGCACTGGTCGGCGGTGCCGGCGCCCGGCGCGGCGGGCGTGCAGTCGTTGCACTCGACGCGCGCGTCGCTGCAGCCGTAAGTGCAGCCCACCGACGTGGCGATGATGCCGTCGGGGTCGCACATCACGAGGTCCGCGCCCAGGCACTGCAGCTCGTCAGGCACGCACATGTTGCAGCGGTCGGGCTTGGCGGCGGAGTTGCAGGCGTAGTCGCACGACGTGCGCGACACGATGCCGCCGGCGTCGTCGCACATGATTAGGTCGTCGCCCTGGCACTCGATCATCCCGGGCGTGCAGTCGACGCAGACGCCGTCCAGGCACAGCCAAGCGCAGGACTCGATCACGTCGATGAGCCCCTCGGGCGTGCACTGCACCACGCTGTCGGTGTCGCAGAACACCGACCCCGGCTGGCACTGGTTGCACATGCCGGTCGCGTCGTTGCACTGGTAGGCGCCGCAGTCGATGCGCACCGTGTTGCCGTCCACGTCGCAGGTCACCGACTCGCCGGTGACGGGGTCGCAGAAGTCGCCCTTCGCCGCCACGCAGGTGGAGAGCGTGACCTCGGCGCTGACCACCGAGTGCGCCACCAGCACGACGTCCGTGACGCCCGCCGCCAGCGACAGGCCGCGGTAGTAGCCCACCACCGTCAGGCCGACCGACACGCCGTCGAGCCCGGCGTCGAACTCCAGCACCATCGTCTCGGGGTCGCGCAGCGGGCCCCCGGCCGGGTCGGGCGTGCGCACCGTATCGAACGGCCCGCCCACGGGGGCGTCGATGGACACCTCGATCTGATCGATGGTGAGGCCGGCGGAGCGCACGGTGAGCAGCACCGCGGTCGGGCGCTCGAAGCACTGGCAGGACGGGCCGCCGGCCACCAGCGCCGCCACAGCCGCGATCACCAGCACCGATGCAGATGCCGACGCCGACGCCGATCCCGACGCCGACGCCGAGGCCGACGCCGACGCCGAGGCCGACGCCGACGCCGACGCCGAGGCCGACGCCGACGCCGCGCGCCCGTCGTCCTGCCGGCGACCCGGCCCGGCCACGTCAGCAGCCGTCCTTGCTGGTCGAGATGCCGGCGAGCCCCGGGAAGCCGGTGCTGGAGCCGCCGCTGCCGCCGCTGCTGAGGAAGTAGGCGTTGCCCACATCCGAGCTCAGCGTCGTCGTGCCGCCGCATTCGATCCCGAGCGACGGCCCGCCGCCGCCGCCGCCGCCGTGGCCGCCGCGCCCGCCCGCCCCGCCGACGCCGCCCGCTCCGCCGTTGCCGCCGTCGTCCTGCTCGCCGCTCCCGCCGTAGGGGCCGCCGGGCCCGGCCGCCCCGCCGGCGCCGCCCGACCCGCCGCTGCCGCCGGCGCCGCCGTTGCCGCCCGTGCCCGTGTAGAAGTCGCAGTCGATGACGCCGACCGTGCTGTTCCAGAGAAAGAGGGCGATGGAGGCGCCGCCGCCCGTGCCGGCGGTCCCGAGCGTCCCGGCGCAGCCGCCGCCGCCGCCGCCGCCGCCGGACGACCCGTATGAATCGCAGTTGTCGTCGCCGCCGGAGCCGCCGCCGCCGCCGCCGCCGCCGTTGCCGGGCGTGCCCGAGATCCCGCTGGTGCCGCTCGCCACCGTGTAGCCGCTCATCGTGACCGTGCCGAAGCCCAGGCCGCCTGACCCGTCGGCGCCGGCGCCGCCCCCCAGGCCCGGCGAGCCGGCCGCGCCGTTGCCGCCGCCGCAGCCGCAGCCGCCCGCGCCACCCGACGTGCCGACAACGCCGGTGCCGCCCGCGGCGCCGCAGGTGCACTCGTGGCCCGGGAACCCGCCGGCGCCGCCGGAGCGGCCGCAGCTGGAGCTGCCGCCGCCGCCGCCGTTGGGGCGCCCGCAGGTGTCGCAGAAGCCGCTCGAGTCCTCGCAGCCCGGCTGGCCGATGGCGCCCGCGCCCCCGGCCGCGCCGGCCGACCCGCTGCCTCCGGCGGTCCCGTTGCCGGCGTTGCCCGCCTCCAGCGTAACGTTCGACAGCGTGACGGAGCTGCTGCTCACGAGCTTGATGGCGATGCTGCTGCCGCCGGCGGACGAGTTGTTGGCGGACGTCACCCACAAGAGCTGCAGCTCGGTCGGCATGGAGAGGCTGGTCCCGGTCATCGCGGTCGTCCCGCCGACGATCTCCACGGTGTTGGCGAGGGCGCGCGACCATCCCGCCGCGGCGTCGTAGCCGCCGTACAGGCTCACGCCGTTGGAGAGCGTGATCGTCTCGAAGTAGGTGCCCGTCGAGATGTAGACGTCCTTGCCGGCGGCGGCGGCGGCGGTGATGCCGGAGGCGACGTGCTGCTTGGGCAGAGCCATCGTGCCGGGGTTGGCGTCGGCGCCGCTGGCGATGTCGACGAAGATGGCGCCGGAGACGTCGCCGTCGATGCCGTCGCAGTTCGTGTCGGCGAAGGACAGCTCCGGTGGATCGCTGCTCGGCGCGCCCGGCGAGCAGCTCTCCACGCCCGAGGTGCAGGTGGCGGGCTGCGCGCACGCCCCCATGCCGCAGGTGAACGGCACCCAGTTGTCGTCGACCACGCCGTCGCAGTCCTCGTCGATTGCGTTGCAGGTGGTGTCGGTGGGCGCCGTCGGCGCGCCGGCCACGCAGACTTGCAGGCCGCCGGGGTTGCAGACGGAGTTCGTCTGGCAGACGCCCACGCCGCACGTGAACGGCACGTAGTCCTCGTCGATCGTGCCGTCGCAGTCGTCGTCGACGTTGTTGCAGATGGAGTCGGTGGGCGTGACGGGCATGCCGGGCATGCAGACCTGCACGCCGCCGGCGCACAGCGCGGTGCGGGTGCAGGCGCCGGTGCCGCACGTGCCGAAGAAGTCCTCGTCGATGGCGCCGTCGCAGTCGTCGTCCAGGGCGTTGCAGATGGTGTCGGTGGCGACGGGCGGCGTGGCGGGCGTGCACATGATCATCGCGCCGACGCAGCTCTCGGGCGCGGCGCACACGCCCACGCCGCAGGTGCCGAGCATGAGGTTGTTGTCGGGCTCGCCGTCGCAGTCGTCGTCGAGCCCGTTGCACGTCTCCATCGCCGGCTGCACGCCGCCCGCGCAGACGATGTCGCCGTCGGAGTCGCACGTCAGCACGCCGCGCTCGCACTCGCCGACGTCGGTGCCGCAGGGGAGGTTCGTGAAGATGTCGCCGGGCGTGCACGGGCACTCGCCCGACGACGGCTGGCACTGCTGCCCGAGGCTCGCGCCCGTGGCCGGGTCGAACACCTCGTTGCAGTCGTACCCGTCCGGGCAGGGCGCGTTGTTGCCGCCACACGGGCGCGCGCAGTACGTGAATCCGGAGGGCGAGATGAGGCAGGCGTCCCCGGGGTCGGGGCAGTCGTTGGAGATGACGCAGGGCTGGCAGAGGGCGTCGTCCGCGGCACCGCCGTCGAGCGAGGCGTCGGGCGTGCCGCCGTCGAGCGCGACGACGCACATGCCGGCGGCCACGTCGCACACGTAGCCGGGATCGCAGTCGTCGTCGCCGGCGCAGTTTGCCGGCGGGCGTCCGGTACAAACGCAGCTCGACGACGAGACGCACAGCCCGGCGAGCGCCGCCAGCACCCAGGGGACCGGCACTCCCCGCGTGCCAGTGAGTCGCCGAGCATCCATGTACCCGACCTTGTGGATGACTGAAGGATAGCCGATGCCGGCGGCGAGGCGAAGCGTTCGGCGAACTGTTATGAACGGCCGCTAGGACTAGTCCGTGTCGAGGAGCAGCGCGATGACTTCGGCGGGGGGCACGAAGCGCAGGAGCTTCTGGAAGTAGGGGCCAGTGTCGGCGTCCTCGATGCCGATACGCAGCAGCGCGCCCGCCTCGCCGGCCTCCAGACCGCGCGCCTGGGCCGTCTCCGCCAGCCGCGCCAGCCGTTCGCCGGCCAGCGCGGAGAGCTCGGCGTTGGGGGAGGAACGCACCTTGATGACGCCGTCGATGGCGGCGCGCGCGCGCAGCGGCGGCTCGGCGAAGCGCTCCTCCATCGTGGCGCGGATGCGGTCGAGCACCTTGCGTTGCACCGGCGTGAGGGCCATGGCGTCACGATACGGCGCGCCGCGGCCGCGGTCCAGCGGCGCGCCTGCGCGGGCAGGTCAGGGCGCCGGGGCGGCACCCTCCACCGCCGCGAGCGTCGTGCCGGCGGCGAGCGGGCCTTCGAAGCGGTCGTGCAACCCGCTCGGCCAGTAGACGTCGACGGCGTCGGCGGCGGGGCGCCCGCCCAGACCGAAGCGCAGCGCGGGGGCGCCGGCGCTCAGGAAGCCGCCGCCGCCGCTGCGCTCGGCCGTCCGTACGAACGCGCCGCCGCCCGCCGTCAGCACGGCGCGCGCGCCGACGCCGTCGCGGTTGGACACGGTGCCTTCCAGGCGCACGGCGACGAAGCCGCCGCCGCCCGCGCCACCCACGCCGTCGCCGGCGCGGTTGCGCAGGAGCAGCACGCTGGCCGGAGCGGCGCCCAGCGCGACGCGCCCGACGGCGAGGTCGAGGTCCCCGTCGCCGTCCCAGTCGGCGGCGGCCGCGCCGCGCGCTTCACCGCGGTCCCAGGCGGCGCCGCCTTCGCCGGCGGGAGCGAAGCGCCCGTCGCCCTCGCCGTGCAGCAGCGCGTCGGGTTGCGCCCGCCCTTCGGGCACCAGGGCGTCGGCGTCGACGAAGCCGTTGGCCACGAAGAGGTCGAGCCAGCCGTCGTCGTCGTAGTCGAAGAACACCGCGCCCCAGCTGGTGGCGCCCCACTC